>NZ_QUEL01000001.1:0-344004 GCF_003478145.1 Clostridium sp. AF29-8BH
GTAGTTGATTTTTTAATACCCAAAAACAAGGAATAACAGGAACGAAAGGAATTAAATAGAATCAAATGGAGTTAAATCGAGGAAATATAATTAAATACAATAACACTTTATATACAGTTGTAGCAGTAGTATTCAAAACTGCATATCTTCAAAAATCAAATTCCACCAAGGAACAATACGACTATACATTAGAAGAAATAAAAGAGTTCTATCATGTGGAATTTTTCAAGGAAAATAAAAATGTCAAATCTAAAAGTACAATTAAAAAATCTGAACATATCTAAGTTAAAAACTTCCAATGGAATCACGGTTAAATCAGAATTACAGAAACACGCCCGTATTTTAGCAGATTGTATCATGCGTCAATTAGATGCTGTCTATGATTCATACAATCCGAAAATATACCAGCGTACCTATGAACTGTACAATTCTATATACATTGATGATCGATTATTTGTTAAGGTATCATCCACAGGAGCATCGTTATCAATCCGTGTTGGTTTTGATGATGGGGCATGGCATACGGGACTGGATGGAAAAGATGTAAATACCGCTGTTCTTTTAAATGAGGGATGGCAAACTTCCGGCAAATTTAAAGATGTTCCATATTTCGGGTACAGGAAAGCAACCCATTTCATAGAAAAAGCGGTGGAAGAGTATAGGAGAAGTGTTCAGAATCCATTTAACGTAAAAATAAATAAAGAATACTGATACAGTAGAAAGGATGGTAAAAATGAGTAATGTTGATATTGAATTATCGACTGGTTTGAATATCGATCAATCAGTCCAACAGATTAAAACAGATATAGCATCTGTTCAAAAACGGTTAGATTCAGCCGGAATAAAAATATCTTTAAAAGCAGAAATCCTCGATGAGGAATTAAAGAAAAGTCTTAGCAAGATTGGAAATATGAACGAAACGGCGGTCATTGGTAAGAAGATGGGCGATAACCTTGCTACGAACCTTATCAATGCGTATAATATCAAGTCCAAGGAAGCTACAGAACAGGCGAAACAATTTAATTCTTCCTTATCTAATACAGGAGCGGCAAAGAAGCTAGATCAATATTTAAAAGAACTTCCGGCGGATCTTGACTATCTGGAAT
Organism: Clostridium sp. AF29-8BH; assembly: GCF_003478145.1. Lineage (NCBI taxonomy): Bacteria > Bacillati > Bacillota > Clostridia > Eubacteriales > Clostridiaceae > Clostridium > Clostridium sp. AF29-8BH. The sequence continues at coordinate 1,107 of NZ_QUEL01000001.1, forward strand.
CTAAATTCCAAGGTGCTAAATTCAAAATGCCGGAAGAAACAGTACAATCCTTTGCTTCTATGCGTTCTCTGCTATCTCAAATCAACCAGACAGATGATCCGACACAGAAGATTGCCCTGTACAATCAGTTGTCAGAACAGCTCAATAAGACAACACAACAGTACAAACAGCTTACACAGGAGCAGAAAAACTCTGCATCTGCATCGAAATTACAGGACAGCAAGAATCTGTTTGGAACCAAAGTTAATACTTGGATGAACCAGAACACGGCTGCTGCCAAAGCGTTCTCTGATAGGCTTTCAGACCTTAAATCTAAGCTATCCAGCGCCGATTCTACAGAGTTTACCCATTTAAAGGCAGAATTTCAGTCTATTCAAGCAGAAGCAAAGCAAATGGGTCTTACAGGCTCTAAAGCGGCACAACAAATGAAATCGGAATTTCAAAGCGCGGTAACGAGTGTTATATCACTGACTGCGGCGTTCCAGACATTCAAACAAATGGTTGGTACTGCAAGAAATATTGACGATGCTCTGTTTAATTTGCAGGTTGCGACAGGTCAGACCAGAGAAGAGACAAAAGGACTGATTGATACATACAATCAGATGGCGAAAGAATTAGGTTCTACCACAACACAGATTGCTGAAGGTGCGGATGCTTGGTTAAGACAGGGTAAAAGTATTGAAGAAGCAAATATTCTTATCAAAGATTCTATGATTCTCTCTAAAATCGGTATGATTGACGCGTCCGATGCTACGGAAGATTTGACCGCTGTTCTGAATGGTTATAAAATGTCTGCTGAATCTGCATTAGCGGTTGTTTCAAAGCTAAGTGCAGTAGACCTCGAATCAGCTTCCGATGCAGGAGGACTGGCAGAATCAATGAGTAGAACTGCTACGTCTGCGAGTCTGGTTGGAATATCACTGGATCAGCTGATCGGTATCATTGCAACACTGAAGGACGTTACACAATCAGGGGATGAAGAAATCGGTAATGCGGTTAAATCCATTGTTGCAAGGTATTCCCAAATCAAAGCAAATAAATTTGTGGACTATGAGACAGGAGAGGATCTGTCAAATGTAGAATCTGTCCTTGGGAAAATCGGTGTGAAGATTCGTGATAACCTCACTGATTATCGTGATCTTGGGGATGTACTACAGGATGTGGCAGAAAAATATTCTTCATTGAATGACGTGGAGAGAAACGCTGTCAATACAGCAATGTTCGGTACATATCAGCAAAATAAAGGTGCAGTCCTTCTTTCTAACTGGGACAAGGTGCAGAAACTTACACAGGTATCGGCAAATTCCAGTGATGAAGCATTGGAGAAGTTCTCTGCATATACCGATACCGTTCAAGCGCATATCAATTCTCTGACTGCCTCCTATGAACATCTGGCATCTGTGATTGCAAATAGTGAGTTCCTTAAAGGTGCGACAGATGCGGCATCTGGATTCTTGGATGTAATTTCTGCGTTGATTGACAAGCTGGGTCTGTTATCCGTTGCCACAGGAGCAATTACAGGTGGTGCGGCATTAAAAGGTATCAATCTGGGAGCATTTGATAACAATGGTTCTGGAATTACATTCCTTGGTAAGACAATGGAAGAAATGCAACAGGCATCAGCGGCAGGAGAGAAATTTGGTGGTATTTTCACATCTAAAGTCAAAGAACCAATCGCTAATGCTCAATCTGTTATTTCCAATTATAATATGCTTGTTCAGAAACAGTGCGTCAGTCAAGAAGCGATCAATAAGTTGACCGATGATATGGATATGAAGAAATATCTTTCCAGTCTGAAAGGCACAGAAGCCGGTATGGAAGGATATACCAATGCACTGAATATGACAGCGGCGGCAAGTCTGAAACTGAAATTACAGACGGTTGCTTTAAATATGGCTCTGAATATGGGGCTCACAGCGGCTATCTCTGCGGCAATCTGGGCGATAGGTACTGCGTATGATGCAGTTGCCAATAGGACTGAAAATCTGAAAAATGCGGCAAATGAAGCATCCGATGAGTATGAGGAACTGAAATCAGATGTAGAATCCATCAATGATAAACTGAAAACCACGGGTTCACGGATCGATGAATTAAATAGTAAGGATCATCTGTCTTTCACGGAGCAGGAAGAACTAGATCGTCTGAAAGAAACCAATGAGGAGTTGGAACGGGAGCTTCGGAATAAGAAAGCATTATTGAATATCGCGGAAGATGATGCACATGATAAGGCGGTCAATTATTTCAATTCCAAGCCAAAAGGTATGACCCGTTATACAGGATGGGATGAAACACAGGTTGAAGCTGGAAATGAGAGATACGGAACGGCAAAAGAAGATGTTTATTCTGGTTCACAATTAGACGTTGCGAAACAACAGCTTGAAGATTATAAATCCTTATTGGAAGAACAAAAACAGGTAGAACAGGAGATTCTTGATTTCCAGACAGAGCATCCGAAAGATTATATGAATATGGATGCCTATACCGATTTGGAGATGCATTCCAAGTATGTGAAAGACCAGCTTTTTACTCTTAAATCTACCCTAAGTGATACCATGACCGATTTTCAGAAGTTTGATGGTAGTCTGGATGTAGAAAAAGATAAGGAATTACTGGGTATTTTGAAAGAAATATCCACGCTATTTCAGCAGTTATTTGGTGGAGTATCACCAGAAGAAGGGTTCAAATCTGTATGGGATAGTGATTCTTTCCGATCCCAAAAAGAAGAATTGGAAAAGATGGCGAGTGCTGGCACACTGGATGAATCTACCTTATCTAATAACGAACGATATCGTCAGTTGTTGGATGCTACGGGTAAGACAGCCAAAGAAACGTGCGACCATATCTATTCATTGGTTCAAGCGGAAAAAGAACAGGGCAATGTAAGCGCACCATTTACTAAGTCAGAAATGATTTCTCAAATCAATAGTCTGTCAGAGGGATTCGAAGAGCTTGATAAGGTTATGACTTCTATCAAGAAGAAAGATGATGTATTTGATTATTCTATTCTTGATAATAAGAATTTCAAAGAAAATTTTTCTGGTTTCACAACAGAGTATAATGATTTTGTCAATACGGTTTCTGAAAATCCTAAAAATATTCAAGCCTGTCAGGAGGCATTTGATAATCTTGCTACTGCTTTTCTTTATAATTCTGATGTATTAGATGGATTAAGTGATGATACGGCTAATGTAACAACTAAGTATCTGGAACTTATGGGGGTTCAAAACTCCGAGGAGATCGTATCTGCAAATTTGGCAGCTACTCATGCCGAGCTGCTTGGAATGCACAAGATTTAACTAATGCTACAGCGGAAGAAATTCAACAATTAGCTGCTGAATCAGAACAGACGGAGGTAGGAAGACAAGCTTTTGCTGCTTATATTGCTCAAAAATTAATTAATAGTGTAATTGACACCTCTGGAGATATTTCAGCTTTAGCCGCAGAAGTTTCTCAATTAGGAATTAGCATAAATGCATGGAGACAATATTACGCTGCGAAAAAAGATATGGCTGCATTAGCTGGCGCAACACAGCAAACGGATGCATCTGGTTATAAAAGCAAATCTGTAATGGTTGATAGAGCTACTGGTAATGCATTAACTTTAAAAGACGGAAAATATTATAATGCCGATGGAACATTACATAAAGGTGCAAAATATAGTCGTGTTATATCCAGTTTAGCAGAAAAGCAAATCCAAAAAACTGCGACCAGTTTTGAAAAAAATTTACTAGCTGATATTGCTCCTGTAAAAGGATATACTGGACCAAAATCTACCAATCCAAGTGTAAGTAAAGGTTCTGGTGGTGGAGGTAACAAAGGAAAATCAGATCCAAAAGAAAATTCTACAATCGACTGGATTTCCAGAAGTGCAGAACTACTAGAACGTAAGAGCGAAGAATTGAAAACTGCCATTTCCGATACATGGACTGCATATACAGGACTATCAGAAGAAGATATCAAACGTGTACAGGAGTTGTTCTCTCTTCCATTTGATCCTAACTCAAATGAAGCGCAGGAACTTTTAGATTATGCAAATAGACTAGGTATCAGTCTGGAAGAACTAAAAAATCTTTCTGAAAACAATGGACTGGAAAGCAGACAGAGCCTTTATCAACAGTTGATGGTAGTGGATCAATCCCGTTTAGACCAAGCAAATCAATCACTTGACTATTATAAGCAGTCTTATGAAGAGCTGGTTTCTAAAGTACCAGAATACAGAGATAAGATTGAGAATGGTGGTATTGATATTGAATCCATGACAGGGGATCAGAAAACAAATGTCGAAAATGCCATGAAAGCATATGACAGTTATCTTGATTCTCAAAAGAATGCCAAGGAGATTCAGAAACAACTTCGTGAAGATAAGAGCAGTTATTATGAACAAATCATTGAACAGGCTACCAAAGAGAATGAACGCCTAAGTAGCAACAATGATTTAATTCAGAAGCAGATTGATTTACTGAAAGCACGTGGAAATATTGTCGATGCGTCTACCTATGAGACGATGATCGGCAATACCAGAACACAGATCGGCAATACCAAATCTGTTATCAAATCCCGTAAGAAAAAGCTAAGTGCGGCTATGGATGAAGGTCTGGAAGTCGGGGACGAAGAATGGTATGAACTGACAAAGAGTATTTCGGATGCAGAAGGAGAGCTTCTTGATCTGGAAGAACAACAGGCGGAATACAATAAGCAACTCAAAGAAATGCCTATTACAAATATGACAACCGTCATTAATATGTATAAGGATATTTCTACTGCTATTCAGAACTGGGGTGCTGAATTAGAAGCATCTGGTACTGCTCTTACAGCAGATTATTACCAAGAACTTATCAAGAATGGTTCCACTATCATCAGTGAGTATAAAGAACAGGCTGGAATTATTAAAGATGTTATGGATACTTACGATGTTGGTTCTGATAACTGGAATGAGTTATACAGTCAGCTTCAGAATGTCAACGGCGAAATGTCATCCATGATTCAAAATCTGAAAAAATGGAATGAAGAATTACTTCAACTTCCATTAACTAAGATTAGCAATTATTCTTCTGATTTGAATACAGTCAAGGATGCTCTGACTGCTTTACAAGATGATTATACAACTGTCATTAGTGCTGTTACAGGTGCGATTGACGATGAGACAAAAGCCATCCAAGACCAGCAAAAAGAGTTCCAGAAGAACATTGAGAAACAGAAAGACGCTATTCAAGATAAGATTGATCTGTTGGATAAGCAGAACACGAAACTGCAATTACAACAGGATTTAGAACAGAAACTCTATAATTTACAGATTGCTAATACGCAGAAAACGGAAAAGGTGAAATGATTGCCTTCTTTCACAGTAATGTGATTGCAATAAAAATAGCTATAACGGTTAATATCCGATGGGACGGACAAGACCGTGGAAAGATTGAATTTAGATAAGAAAAAGCATAAATATATATATTCTCTCAAAAATGGAATCGAATATACGTTTTGTGGTTTACAAATCCAAATTATTGTGTATAATAAAGGTAAGAATTAGTTGATAGTTCTGGTAAGCCGTGGATAACGGTTAGAATATTATCCAACTGTATGTTTGTCTCCGTGAATGACGGGACTAAAATGTAGAATATCATTCAACTGTATGTTTATCTCCGCGGATAACGGGATGTAAAAGTAGAATATTATCCAACTGTATGTTAGAAGGAGCCTTGATTGGCTCTTTCTTTTTAGGAGCAAAAGATGAGATTAGTAAAAATATCAGACAGTTTCTTTAATGAATGTAAAAAACATAGCGTACATAAAGAATTATTATTTAATGAAGATGGTCGTCCAAGTGTTTTACTTATTAGCTTAAAATATAAAGAACAATATAGGAAATTTGTTGTACCAATGCGTTCTAATATATCACCGACTACTCCTAAAAATCAATACTTGCCATTACCACCTAATTCAAAAACAAAGTTACATCATTCACATGGAATTCATTATATTAAAATATTTCCAATCATAGATAAATACGTTCAAACATATTTGATAAGTGAACCATTTGATTTAATGATAAAAAATAAAATTGATGATAATGAACCTATTATTGTACAAGCTTGTCAAGATTATTTGAAACAATGCGAAAATGGCAATAAACATTTTATGACTCCTGACATAGATGGAATAATTCATATGCTCGATTCTCAAGAAGACACCAACTAAGGTGTCTTTTCTTATGTCTAAATTCAAAATCCTTAGAGACTGTAACGGTTGCATGAGTAATCATATAACCTTCGCTATTCCCCTACTCTTCTAAGAAGACAAGAGGGTGAAGATCCAGTCCGATCTCACAAAATAATCCCAAATAAAAGAAATGTGAGAATACGCCAGAAATGACGTATCGCCATATTAATATATGGTCAGTAGGTCGATGACCGAAAGTAACAGAATGAACCCGTAACGGCGAGATTGTCTACGAGACGAACACAGACAATATTCGTAACGCACAGAAAGAATTCCAAGATGCTGAATTTGCAAAAACAAAGAATGATCTGCAAGAAGAGTTAGATGCTCTCAATAAACAACTGGATGATTACAATGATAAGGTTGACGAACAGCTCGAAGCCTTAGACAAAATCAAAGATAAGTGGTCTGAGATTGCCGAGAATGTAACCAAGGCTCAAAATGCTACTCTTGCTACTGATTATCTTGGTTCTGGTTGGAAAGATAAGGTTCTATCTGGTAATGATAATGACATTTATACTGTGTTTAAGAATCGGTATGAACAGAATGCTTCTCAACTGAAAGCGTATGAGGATCAGATTCAGTCTACAGAGAGAATCTATAATCTTCTGAATAGTTATATTGAAGCGTATAAGGCTGGTACTATTACAGCGAATGAAGCACAGACACAGATTCAAATACTTTTAAATCAACTTAATAAAGGTCTGATTTCTGCTGATGCTAATCTTATGAATGTCCTTCAATACAGCAAAGATGTAACGGGTGCTTCTGGTTCCAGTGCGGAACAAGTTCTTGCTGGTATTAAAGATGATTTGAAAACATCTGGACAAGATTTACTTGCTTCTCTACGTCAGTATGAAGAAAATTCCAAATTAATTGGAGAACAGACTACCAGTTGGCAACAACTTACAAAAGATGTATCTGAGATGTTGAGCGTTCTAAAAGATGTTAAGAAAGCACTAAAAGAATCTGAACGTGATGATGATGACGAAGATGAGGATGACGATTCTAGTTCCAAAAAGAAACATCATAGTAAATCTGATGGACCTGGAAAGAGCGCTTGGTCTAATAAGGACGAAAACAATGGACCCGGTGCAGAAATTAATCGTAAGAAAGCTGGCATCGCTCACAGTGGTTTGGAAGCTGGTGTTGTAGGAAAAAGTACCGAGGACAGTGAAGAAGCATGGATGAAGTCTATGGGATTGAAAGCACTTGATCCTAAAGAGTATCCATACATCCTCAAGGCTGGTGAACAGATTGTAAATGCTGAACAGCGTCATAGATTGATTTCAAATGTGGATAAAGGATATGGACAAGCCTACGCAGATGGATTGAAGAGGGGCATAGAAGCTATGTCCAAGAGCAGTACACAGGTCAATAATGCGTCCTACACTGTGAATGCACCGATTGATAAAATTGTACTTCAAAACGTGCAAGATCCAGATGGATTTGCCAAAGCATTGTATGAAAATTTTAGTCTTGTAATGGCACAACAATTTTCAAAGTTTAAATTTTAGTTGATAGGTGGTGGGGATTCTTGCCACCTTATTTATATAGGAGGAAAAAATCATGGGTAAAATTGAAATGATTCCATGTATGGAATATACAGAAAATAATATGACAGAGCGTTTCTGCAAGGGCGATATTGTCTATTGCGGAACAGAGGACAGGGAATGTCTTGGAACAATCATTGAGATAGGGTTAATACCAGAAGAAGAGGACGGCGAGAAAGCAATCATGGTTGTAATTGATACTTCTTCGGGCAAGTGGAGCAGATCGTATGAATATGTCAAGCCAGAGGAGATTGTGTTCATGAGAAGAGTGACGCTGGATGAAGAACAGAAGCAAGAAGAAAAAGTAGAAAAAAAGCCATGCTCACTGATTGGGTCTATGAGAGGGGCTTATGGCAGAGATGAAAATTATCGGAATGGGCTAATGGATAATTTGCTAGGTATAAGAAAATAGTAATTGTAACAGGGCAGGAGTGGAGAAATGCTTCTGTCCTTTTATAATAAGTAGAAACACCTTTTTTACAGTATAATGATGTACAGGAGATTTTATCTTGTAGAAAAGTGAAAGTCTATGATATAATCAAACAGAAGTTCGTTTCAAAAAACATGATAGGAAAATCAGTGACAAATCAGTGACACTTCAGTGACAAATCAGTGACATTTTAATACTAAAACAGATAGGATTAAGTGGTATTAGATAAGAAAGATCTCAAGAATGACGAGCTGAAAATGATTACAGGATGTGCGCTTAGATGACAAGAAAACGTTGAAAAGCCTTTATTTACAAGCAATCACGCGCCAATCTCACGAACGTTCGACTTGAATGTTTAAAAAACAAAAACGCCAATGACTCATCTCTGAATCACTGACGCCTTTAGAAGCAGGGGAAGAGGGATTCGAACCCCCATTAACGGTTTTGGAGACCGTTGCTCTGCCATTGAACTATTCCCCTTCGCTGCTGACTCAGTTATGATATCATAGCCATAACGAAAAGTCAACAATTTTTTTATAATTTTTCATTTTTTTGATTTAATATATTTTTTTCCATTTATTAAGTATCATTCATCATTTTATATGGAAACTAGAGATCAGGATAATTTGGTAAAAGAGAATTTGTGTGCTCATGCTGGGTGGAAAATCACAATGAATATTTAGTTCAACTGCCCAAAAACAATCCGCTAAACCATTTGATGTATATAAATAATGACAATATATCATGAAATGAATACGACGATAGTTCTAGACGTCGGAATATTTTACCAAGAAACACGCTGCTTTTTTGGTAAAAATCATGTATTAAAAATATGCGGTATAAAAGAAATCAAATTGACATTCGACAAAAATCATGCTATAAACACTGAATAAATCTTTATGGTTTTAAATGTGCCTAAAAAACGGAGGGAAAAATTCTGTTGGTACATTCAGGAAAAAGGAGTTGTTTATTATGAAACAGAGAAAAATTATGCTGAAAACGATAGAAGATGCAAAGAAATTTGTCAATGCTTCTATGAAATGCGATTTTGATATTGATGTTTTTTATAACCGTGTTGTCATTGACGCCAAGTCGATTCTGGGAGTTATGAGTTTGGATCTGACACAGATTCTGACCGTTGAGTACACGGGCGAGGATGCAGAGTATGAGGCGTTCCTTGACACGATGGAAGCGGACAATGTGACAGCGGCATAAAAGGGCTGGAAGGCTGGTTCAAGTGGAACATAGATATCATAGATATTTTGGAAGGATATGTATGGCTCGAATCGGCATGATGAAAGAAAAGTTGATAGTACGAAAATAAAGAAAGACTGCGGGTGCCGGAGAGAAGATGGTGTCTGCAGTCTTTTTGATAGACATATATATGTACTCTCGGAGTCTTTCTGCACGTGCTTTTGTGGCTGATTTTCCGCCAGCCGCACCCGAATTTCATCAACGTACGCACCGCGTACGCCTCAGAAATTTGGGCACAACTGACAAAAAATCATTTCACAAAATCAAGCACAGAAAGATTCCGAGAGTACATGTACGGGGAAGGGAGGAACCACACATGGAGCTGACCGGCAGGCAGATACGGATCTCCGTCCGCAATCTGGTTGAGTTCGTTCTGCGTTCGGGGGATATTGATAACCGGCGCACGGCGGGTGCACAGAAAGAGGCGATGTTAGCTGGAGGACGGATGCACCGGAAGATACAGCGGCGGATGGGATCAGGGTATCAGGCGGAGGTGTCGCTGCGCCATTCGGTGGAGGAGGACGGATTCCAGATCGTGGTCGAGGGGCGTGCGGATGGAATCATCCGGGATGGAAAAGATGTCACGATCGATGAGATCAAGTGTGTTTACCAGGATGTAAACTGTCTGGAAGAAGCGGTTGGCGTGCATATGGCGCAGGCGCGCTGTTATGGCTATATCTATGGATTACAGGAAGCGCTGGACGAAGTGACACTGCAGCTCACCTACTGTAATCTGGAGACGGAGGAGATCCGCCGCTTTCAGGAGATCCAGACGATGAACGAACTTTCTGAATGGTTTGCTGGTCTGATCCATGAATATGTCAAATGGGCGCGTTACCTCTATCACAACGGGCTGCGACGTGATGAATCAATCAAAGCGCTCGAATTTCCCTATCCGTACCGGGCGGGACAGCGGGAGCTGGCTGTGGCGGTTTACCGGACGCTGGAGCGCGGGCGCAGGCTGTTTGTCCAGGCCCCGACCGGGATTGGAAAGACACTTTCGACGGTATTTCCGGCGCTTAAAGCGATCGGGGAAGGACATGGGCAGAAACTCTTTTACCTGACGGCGAAGACGATCACGCGGACGGTGGCGGAAGAGGCGCTGGCGATTTTGCGGGAACGCGGGCTGTATTTTCGTTCGGTCACGATCACGGCAAAGGAAAAGTTGTGTATTTTGGAAAAACCGGTGTGTAATCCGGAAATGTGCCCGCGTGCGAAAGGGCATTTTGACCGTGTCAACGATGCGGTGTATGAAATTTTGCATCAGGAATTTGGAATTACGCGTTCGGTAATTTTAGAGTATGCGGAAAAATTTCAGGTCTGCCCGTTTGAGTTCTGCCTCGATATTTCTTCGTTTGTGGATGGGATCATCTGTGATTATAATTATGTCTTTGACCCGGATGTGCGCTTGAAACGTTATTTTGCGGATGGGGCGGAGGGGGACTATTTCTTCCTGATGGATGAAGCCCACAATCTGGTATCGCGCGCGCGGGAAATGTATAGTGCTTCTATTATAAAGGAAGAAGTGCTTTTGACGAAAAAGGTACTGGGACATCGTGCGCCGGCGTTGGGGCGGCAGCTTACAAGGTTAAATAAGGCGCTTCTGGGGATGAAGCGGGAGTGCAGCGGCTACCAGGTGCTCAAGGATGCCGGACATCTGGTTTCAGTGTTAAACGGTGTTTTTGGAGAAATGGAAAAGTATCTGGAAAAGCCGGGCGGGGAAGATGGGCGGGACACGATTCTGGATTTTTATTTTTCGGTGCGACATTTTTTAAATATGTATGAGCGGGTCGATGAGCATTACAGGATTTATACGGAACTTCTGCCGTCCGGCGAATTTGTCATCCGGCTTTATTGTGTCAATCCGATTGAAAATCTGGCGCAGTGCCTGTCGCAGGGGAAAGCGGCGGTCTTTTTCTCGGCAACGCTTCTGCCGCTCCGGTATTACCGGATGCTTCTGTCGGATCAGGAGGAGGACTATACGGTCTATGTGGCGTCCCCGTTTCCGCAGGAGCGGCGTCTTCTGCTGGCGGCGACGGATGTGACGAGCCGGTATACGCGGCGCAATGAGACGGAATACCGGCGGGTGCTGCGGTACATCCAGACGATGGCAAGTGTGAAAAAGGGCAATTATATTGTGTTTTTTCCGTCGTATCAGTATATGAACCGGGTACGTGAGGTGTGTGAAGGGGAATATGCGTATCAGAATGTTGAATTGGATGATAATGAAAAAATGAAAAATCATTCCGGGAAAAACGGAAAAAGCATGGAAATCCTGGTCCAGGATTCTCACATGACCGAGGAGGAACGGGAAGCATTTTTACAGAAATTTTCTCCCGAACGAACAGCTGAACGTGATACCTCCCTGGTGGCGTTCTGCGTGATGGGCGGTCTGTTTTCGGAGGGAATCGATTTGACAGGCGATCGGCTGATCGGCGTGATCGTGGTCGGAACCGGGCTCCCGATGGTATGCACGGAGCAGAAAATTTTGCAGGGATATTTTGAAGAAGAGGGAAAAGATGGATTTGCATATGCCTACCAGTATCCGGGCATGAATAAGGTACTCCAGGCGGCAGGGCGGGTCATCCGGACCGCGTCCGATCAGGGCGTCATCCTTTTACTGGATGACCGGTTCTGGCGTCGGGAGTATCGGGAATTATTTCCAAGGGAATGGAGCGATGTCAAACGGGTCAGTCTTTCGTCTCTGGAGCAGGAGCTTCAGGCATTTTGGAGCCGTTTTCCAGAAGTTCAATAAATTCACGCGATGCCTGTGAGATCGGCATTGTCTCATTGTGGACGACGACGAGCTGGCGCGGCGGCAGGGCTTCAGTCAGGGTCAGGGCATAAAGTTCTTTTTCGCCAGCCGGGAGACAGAAATCCGGGACAAATGCGATGCCGAGACCGATGCGCGCCAGATCGATGAGCAGATCGTTGCTGCTTAATTCAATCTCCGGTACGAGGTCGAGCTGGTGCTTCTGGAACATGTTGTGCAGAAATTCGCTGGTGGTACTCTTGCGATCCAGCATGAGGATTGGGAGTGCCTGCAGCTCGCGCAGTGTAACCGGGCGGTCTTTCATCGGAAAATAGGTCTCATTGGCGACGAATATATCGTTGAATTCGCGCAGCACATGGATATTCTGCGTTCCACCGAGCCCGGAGTTTGGATAGTTCGTCAGAATAAAATCGACCTGACCGTTGTCCAGAAGCCGCGCACATTCGATGGAGGTACGGTTGGTAACCTTGATGTGGATATTCGGGTAACGCTTGTGAAATTCGCTTAAAAATGGCACCAGATAATAGCGGCAGATCGTATCGCTTGCGCCAATGCGTAGCTGACCGCCGTTTAAGCTGTTAGAGTCGAGCAGCTGGTTTTCGCCCTGACGGATCAGGTTCATCGCCGGTTCTACGTGCTTGAGTAGGATCTCGCCTTCCGGGGTAAGCTGTACTTTTTTTGTGCTGCGGATGAAAAGAGTCTGGTTCAGTTTCTTCTCCAGTACCTTGATCGACTGGCTGACCGCCGACTGGGAGATGAAAAGCTGCTTAGATGCCTCGGAGAAACTTAACGTCGAGGCTACGTGGTAAAATACTTTATATAATTCATAGTTGATATCCATTTATTAGTCCTCCTTATAGAACTGTATTCAGTGTAACATGATTGGAGGGCGGAGTCAATAATGATTGTATCTGTGTCTTGTTTGTGATAAAATGACGGAATCATCTTAGAAGTATGTATTTTTTAGGAGGGAATACCACATGGAATCTAATACATTTTATGATATTTACTTAGAGGAACTGAAAAATCTCCCGCAGGGCACGCCGGAGGAGGAAACAGCGCTTCTGAAAAAACTGACGGAGGGGGACAAGACAGCGGCTTCCCGTCTGACGGAGTAAAACTGGCGAAGGCGGTTCAGATCGCGGAGGAGTACCACGATCGGGGACTTCCGGCGGGCGATCTGGTGCAGGAGGCAAATATGGCGCTGTTTCTGTTCGCAAGCGAGTACGAAAACGGTGATTTCGACGCGCAGATGGAGAAAAAGGTGCGTGCGGCGATCGAGGATGCGCTGCAGATTCAGAACCGCGAGACGAAGATCGAGGAGGAGATGGCGGCGCGTGTTAATGTCCTCAAGGATATTTCTGCGAGCATGGCGCGGGAGCTGGGACGTGAGGCGACCCTTGCGGAATTGGCGGAGCGCATGAAGATGAGCGAGGATGAGATCCGTGACATCATGAAGCTGACGATGGACGCGATGAAGGTCAGCGGTCAGGCGGCAGAGATGGCTCAGAAAGAGATAGATGAACAGGAGTAATAGAAAATGCTGTTTTATTTGGTACGCCACGGTCAGACCGACTGGAACCGGGCGGGAAAGATACAGGGAACGACGGATATTCCGCTGAACGAAACAGGACGGCAGCAGGCGGAGCAGCTTGCCACTGTCCTGAAAGAAAGGAGCGGCTATCCGGCGGAAACGCGGATCGATGCGGTCTATGCCAGCCCGCTTGCGCGTGCATTCCAGACGGCGGAGATCCTGGCAAAGGAAGGAAAATTACCGCTCCGCCGCCTGACGGGGCTGCGGGAGCGCGATTTTGGATGCTGGGAAGGCAAAAGCTGGCAGCAGGTGGAAGCAGAGTACCCGGATGAATTTCATCTGTGGAGGGAACAGCCGATGGTCGGCATCCCGTCCGGCGGAGAATCAAGAAAATCCTGCGAGGCGCGGAGTGAACGGGCGATCCGACAGATTTTGGAGGAGACAGCCGGGGATGCGGTGATCGTGGCGCACGGTGGGATCCTCGTCTTTTTGATGAATTATCTGCTCCGTTTCCATCGGGATCCGCAGGAGATCATTGTGGCGAATGCCAGTCTGTCGGTTGTTTCGTATGACCGTTCGACGGGGATGGGAAAGCTGCTTGCACTGAATGAGACAGGGACGTTGGAACAGCAACCAATAAGATGTGTTAATAAAAAATATTAAATATATTAATTTTACTAATCTATAAAAATTGTGTATGATAAAGGCAGATGCTAGAAGAAGGCATTTGCCTTTTATGCTAAAAAATGAATGTATTTTACAGAACATGAAACATTAAAATACGAAAAAACAGGAGGAAAACATGAGCGTAAGACGTATTTTCGTTGAGAAAAAACCGGAATTTGCCGTATTGGCTCACGATCTGAAAGAGGAGATCGCAAGCTATCTGGGGATCGACACGATCACCGATGTCCGCGTACTGATCCGCTATGATATTGAGGATGTATCGGAGGATGCATATCAGAAAGCGCTGATTACGATCTTCTCTGAGCCGCCGGTTGATTTTGTCTATGAGGAGGCATTCCCGTCCAAGGAAGGCGATACGATCTTTTCCGTTGAGTTCCTGCCGGGACAGTTCGATCAGAGAGCCGATTCCGCAGAACAGTGTGTGAAACTTCTGAATGAAGAGGAAAATCCGGTGATCCGTTCCGCGACAACTTATGTTATTTCCGGAACACTGACCGCGGAGCAGATCGAGGGCATCAAGTCCCTGTGCATTAACCCGGTGGATTCCCGTGAGAATAACAACGCAAAGCCGGAAACGCTGGTAACGGTATTTGAGCAGCCGGAGGATGTCAAGATTTTCGATGGCTTCTGCGGTTATGGCGAGGCAGAGTTAAAAGAACTCTACGATTCCCTGAACCTTGCGATGACGTTCAAGGATTTCGAGCATATCCACAACTACTTTAAGAACGAAGAGAAGAGAGATCCGTCTGTGACCGAGATCCGCGTGCTGGATACATATTGGTCCGATCACTGCCGTCATACGACCTTCCAGACTGAGTTAAAGGACGTTACCTTTACAAAGGGCGATTACAATGAGCCGATGGAAGCTTCTTACAAACAGTACCTGGCAGATCGCGAGGTTCTCTACAAAGATCGCGATGACAAGTTTGTCTGCCTGATGGATCTGGCTGTTCTCGCTATGAAGAAGCTTCGCCGTGAAGGCAAGCTGGAGGATCTGGAGGAGTCTGAGGAGATTAATGCGTGCAGTATCGTAGTTCCGGTTACCATCGACGGCAAGGAAGAAGAGTGGCTGGTAAACTTTAAGAATGAGACCCACAACCATCCGACCGAGATTGAGCCGTTTGGCGGCGCTGCCACCTGCTTAGGCGGTGCTATCCGTGACCCGCTTTCCGGACGTACCTATGTATATCAGGCTATGCGTGTGACTGGTGCGGCTGATCCGACCCGTCCGATGTCGGAGACACTGCACGGCAAACTTCCGCAGAAGCGCATCGTAAAGGATGCAGCACATGGCTACAGCTCCTACGGTAACCAGATCGGTCTTGCTACCGGCTATGTAAAAGAGATTTATCATCCGAATTATGTGGCAAAACGTATGGAGATCGGTGCTGTTATGGCAGCAGCTCCGCGCAAAAACGTCATCCGTGAGACTTCCGATCCGGGCGATGTAATCATCCTGATGGGTGGACGTACCGGCCGTGATGGTATCGGCGGCGCAACCGGTTCTTCCAAGGTACATACCGAGGAGTCCATCGAGGTCTGCGGCGCAGAGGTTCAGAAGGGCAATGCACCGACCGAGCGTAAATTACAGAGACTGTTCCGCCGCCCGGAGGTCAGCCGTCTGATCAAGAAGTGTAACGACTTTGGCGCCGGCGGCGTGTCGGTAGCGATCGGTGAGTTAGCTGACGGACTTCAGATTGACCTTGACAAGGTTCCGAAGAAATATGCAGGTCTGGACGGAACGGAGATTGCGATTTCCGAGTCACAGGAGCGTATGGCTCTGGTGGTAGACCCGAAAGATGTTGATAAGATGCTTGCTTATGCAGCAGAAGAGAACCTGGAGGCAGTTCCGGTTGCCGTTGTTACCGAGTCCCCGCGCCTGGTTCTGAACTGGAGAGGCAAGACGATCGTAGATTTAAGCCGTGCATTCCTGGATACCAACGGTGCTCATCAGGAGACAACCGTTACCGTTGAGGTTCCGACCAGGGAAGGCAATGTATTTGATAAACAGGAAGTAAAGGATGTCAAAGAAAAATGGCTGTCCATGCTTTCTTCCTTAAATGTATGCTCCCAGAAGGGTCTGGTTGAGATGTTCGACAGCACCGTGGGCGCAAGCAGTGTATTCCTGCCATATGGCGGCGTTCACCAGATGACCGAGACACAGGCGATGGTGGCAAAACTGCCGATGAGCGAGGGCAAATGCGATACTGTTACCATGATGAGCTACGGCTATGATCCGTACCTGTCCAGCTGGAGCCCGTACCACGGCGCTACTTACGCAGTGCTGGATTCTGTTGCTAAGATCGTGGCAAACGGCGGTGATTTCCACAAGATCCGCTTTACCTTCCAGGAGTACTTCAAACGTATGACGGAAGATCCGAAGAGATGGGGCACACCGTTCTCCGCTCTGCTCGGTGCTTACAGTGCGCAGCTCGGATTTGGACTTCCGTCCATCGGCGGCAAGGACAGTATGTCCGGCAGCTTCTATGATGAAGAGCACGGAGAAATCGATGTACCGCCGACACTGGTTTCCTTTGCAGTTGATATTTCCGATACCAAACACGTGGTATCTCCGGAATTTAAGAAAGCGGGCAGCAAGATTGTTCTCTTTACCATCGAGAAAGATGCACATGACCTGCCGGTTTACAGCCAGATCATGGATGGTTACGAGAAAATCTACCGCGATATGGAGTCTGGAAAGATTATTTCCGCATATGCGGTTGAGGGTGCTGGTGTGGCAGAGGCTGTCAGCAAGATGGCATTTGGTAACCGCCTGGGCGTAAAGATTGAGCACAATGTAGATCCGAGAGACTTCTTCGCCGCTGGCTGGGGCAATATCGTCTGCGAGGTTCCGGATGGCAAGGTAGGCGAGCTGTCCATCCCGTACACTGTGATCGGTGAGGTAACCGACAAGGGAACCTTCGAGTATGGCAGTACCATGATCTCTATGGAAGAGGCTCTGAAAGCATGGACCGGAACCCTGGAGAAAGTGTTCCCGACCGCTTCCGGCGCACCGATGAAGGCAGCAGAAGAGACACTTTACAATACCGATAAGGTATATGTATGCAAACATAAAGTGGCAAAACCAACCGTATTTATTCCGGCAATGCCGGGTACCAACTGCGAGCTGGACAGCGCGAAAGCGTTTGAGGCAGCCGGAGCGGAGACGATTGTGCGTGTATTCCGCAACCAGAATGCATCCGATATCCGTTCTTCCATCGAGCAGTACAAAGAGGATATCAAGAAATCCCAGATCATTATGTTCCCGGGTGGATTCTCCGCAGGTGATGAGCCGGATGGTTCGGCTAAATTCTTCGCTACGGTATTCCGCAACGAGGCGATGATGGAGGAGATCGACAAACTGCTTCATGACCGGGATGGCCTGGTACTGGGTATCTGCAATGGCTTCCAGACATTAATCAAACTGGGACTTTTAACCGGAGGCAAGATTGAGCCGCAGAAAGCAGATTCCCCGACTCTGACAACCAACAACATTGGACGCCACATTTCCCGCATGGCATACTTAAAGGTTGTATCTAACCTGTCCCCGTGGCTCAGAAAAGCAGAGCTGGGAGGCGTATACTGCAATCCGATGTCCCATGGTGAAGGACGTTTCGTAGCCAACGAGGAGTGGCTTGCAAAACTTCGCGCAAATGGTCAGATCGCGATCCAGTACAGCGATCCGAACGGAAACTTATCCGTCAGCGAGGAGTGGAACCCGAACGGTTCCTACCAGTGCATCGAGGGTATCACAAGCCCGGATGGACGTATTCTTGGTAAGATGGGTCACAACGAGCGCTGCTGGAGCGATACAGGCATGAATATCTATGGAAATCAGGATATGCAGCTGTTTGCTTCAGGTGTGGAGTATTTCAAATAAAATGAACACCTGCTTTTAAGCAAGGTAGAAATAGACCGGACCGCAGAAATCTGCCCCGGTCTATTTTTTGTGCGATAGAAAATTCCTTGGAATTCCCCATCACACAAAAAGGTACATTCTTTTTATGTCACAGAAAATAGCAATTATGATATAAATTTTATCATTGACGAAAATGTCAGAAAACCTTAAACAAAAAGTTATTCTCAGGTAATAAAAGTGTGCTATCCTGTCAATAACAGAAAACAGACATTTACTTCAAAAAACAAGGTAAAAATTTTGAAAATACCGACAGTTTATTTTGACGCAGGCAGATATGTTTGTTATAATGGAAACAAGAGTTTGTACGCGAGAGTACATTAAAAAAGGAGGATGGGATATGAGACATAACCTGAAGGCAGCGGCGGTTTCCGCTCTTGCTATCATGGCGGCACTGGCGATGAGTATTCCGGCATACGCGGCTGACAAAAAGATCTCGGAAGTTAAGTTCCGTGTCAATGCGAAACCGGAAGCGGGCGACAGCATCGGGGATCCGGATGTACAAGTTACGAAGGGTAATGTTGAGATTACCGAGCAGGAGTTTGACAATGACGACAGCGAGTGGGAGAGAGGTGATAAGCCGGTCATCTACCTGACGATCGAGGCAAAGGACGGTTATCAGTTATCCGGCACAAAGCTTTCTGCAACCAAGTCGGCTTACAAAGTTACGAAGCGATCTGGCGATAAGAGCGAGTGGAAAGTTAAGATTACGATGTCAGCTGTTGACGGCGATTTGGATACGGTCGAGGATCTTAGCTGGAGCAATCGTACCGCAACCTGGGACAGTGTATCGGATGCAAGCAAGTATGAAGTTAAGCTGTACCGCAACAGCTCTACCGTAACGACTGTTACAACCACAGGCACAAGCTACAATTTCTACCCATACATGACGAAATCCGGCGATTATACCTTTAAGGTACGCGCGGTTGACGGAAGCGACAAGGGTGAGTGGAGTGATGAGTCCGATGAATATTATATGAATTCTTCAGATGTGTATACAGGTACACCTCCGACCGATAATTCTTCTGGTGGTTCCACTCCGGCAAATGCGAATGGTCAGTGGGTAAACAGCATTTACGGCTGGTCTTACTACATCAATGGTGTACCGGTTAAGAATAACTGGGTATATGTTGATAATGAGTGGTATCATCTGAATGCAAACGGCTTCATGGATACAGACTGGATCTATACTGATAATAACTGGTTCTATTTAAACCCAGTATCCGATGGTACGAGAGGCAAGATGCTGACCGGCTGGCAGCAGATAGGGCCGTACAAGTATTATCTGAATCCGGTATCCGACGGCACCCGTGGTGCAAGAAAGACAGGCTATCAGTTCATCGATGGCGCATGGTATCTGTTTGACCTGAATAGCGGAGCACTCTGGACAAATATGGTAGCTCCGAACGGTATGGTAGCGGATGCAAATGGTGTTCTTCACTAAGGAGCTATCTGGCAGCAGACCGGAAGAGGATCTGAAATGCGGAAACATACATAAATGAAACAAAAATCAGACAGCGGCAGACAGCGGACGAGCGAAAGCAAGTGGCTGATGCCGCTGTTTTTTTGTTTTTCTTGCACAGAAGGGGAGAAAAAGGATATAATAGAGAATCATATTGAGAAGCCGGAGAATTGATGAGGCGGGAATAAGAAACAGAGAGGAGAATCGATAAATTACGATGAAACCAACTGTATTATTGTATAATTTTACTGATTCCAAAAGAAAAATGAAGGTGCAGCAGGCGCTTATGCCACTGGGATTCCGTTTAAGGGCAGTGAAAAAGGAGGAGTACGGGCTGCCGGTGGGCGTGCTGGCTGGCGTGAAAGGACTGGATGAGGATGTCCTCAAGGAAGCCGGACAAGCAATAGAGGCTGTGGAGGAAACGCAAAAAGAAGAGTCCGCTCAGAAACTGGCAGACGGGAGGCTGCAGCGAGAAGTGCCGGAGAACGATTCTTCCAGGAAAATGGATTTCTCAGATGAGATGGCGATCATGGCAGGCTTTTCTTCCGCCAGATCGATGCATTTATCCACGCACTCCGAAAAAAGGGAGTCGGACGGATCGATTATAAAGCAGTCCTGACACCGTATAATATGAAGTGGGATTCGGTACAATTATATGAAGAGATCAAAAAAGAGCATGAGATGATGACGGGGAAAGGTAAAGACGAAGCATTGTGATGCCATGGGATTGGTGAAAGGTCATTTTACTGCTTGATGTGGAGGTGGAAAGATGCTGGAAAAAGTTGATTTGAATAAATCAGTGGATAAGGAAAACTACAAGAAGCTTCGGGAAGAGATGGATGTGAAGCTGGGAGAATTGCAGCGCGCCTGTAAGGAGGAAAAGATCCCGGTTGTCATCGTATTTGACGGATTCGGGGCAGGCGGTAAGGGAACGCAGATCAACCGCCTGATCCAGCCGCTGGATCCGCGCGGCTTTGATGTTTATGCGAGCCGGGAGACGGGGGAGGAGGAACGGATGCGTCCATTTCTCTGGCGGTATTGGACGAAGACACCGGAAGATGGACGTATGATGATCTTTGACAAGAGTTGGTACGATAAGGTTACCGTTGACCGGTTTGACAAAGAGACGAAGCGGCAGGAGCTAAACGGGGCGTTCCGGGATATCCTTTCATTTGAAAAGCAGCTGGCAGATTCCGGCATGATTCTGATCAAATTGTTTCTGTATATTTCCAGGGACGAGCAGAAAAAGCGCTTTAAACGGCTGGAAGAAAGCAAAGAGACTGCGTGGCGTGTGACGGAGGCGGACTGGAAGCGCAACAAGGATTACGATACATTTCTGGAGATGAATGAGGAAATGCTGCAGCGGACGGATACCGGGTACGCGCCGTGGACGATCGTGGAAGCGACTGATAAAAATTATGCGGCAGTCAAGATTTTATCCACCGTCACAGACCGGCTGGAGTATGAGCTGAACCGCCGCCGAATGGAACGCGAGGAAGGGGCGGTGCATCCGCCGGTCAAACTTCCAGATGAGCGGTTTAAAAATGGCGTGCTTTCCGGCGTGGATCTGACGAAAACGCTGACACGCGAGGAATATAAGGAACGTTTGGATAAGCTGCAGAAAAAGCTGGAGGTGCTGCACGGCGAGCTGTACCGGCTGCGGATTCCGGTGGTGATCGGCTTTGAAGGCTGGGATGCGGCGGGAAAAGGCGGTGCGATCCGGCGCCTGACAAGCCACCTGGATCCACGCGGCTACAAGGTCAATCCGACGGCGGCACCGAATGATGTGGAGAAGGTACACCATTATCTGTGGCGTTTCTGGCGGGAGATGCCGAAAGCGGGGCATATTGCGATCTTCGACCGCACCTGGTACGGGCGTGTGATGGTGGAGAGGATCGAGGGCTTCTGCAGTGAGGCGGACTGGAAACGGGCGTATCAGGAAATCAATGAGATGGAAGAGCACATGGCGAATTTTGGCGCGGTGATCGTGAAATTCTGGATTCATATTGATAAAGATGAGCAGGAATGCCGCTTTAAGGAGCGCATGGAGGATCCGGCAAAACAGTGGAAGATCACGGACGAAGACTGGCGCAACCGTGAAAAATGGGACGCATACGAGCAGGCAGTCAATGAGATGCTGGTGCGGACCTCTACCACCTATGCCCCGTGGACGATCGTAGAAGGAAATTCCAAATATTACGCGCGCGTCAAGGTGCTGGAAACGGTTGTGGAGGCCATGGAGGAGAAGATCCGTGAGGTAAAAAAGCTGCGTAAGTGATAGAAAAAAGCGGGCTGTCGATTTGGCAATCATGTGTGGAAATATGCAGAAGCGCGGTTGCAATTCTTCGTAAGATACAGTAAAATCAATATTTAAAGAAAATAGACGGCAATTTAAAAAATACAAACATTTGTCTAAACTTTGCATTAAGTGTAACGATAGAAAGGAAGCGGACAAAATGGAGCAGACAGCAAAAGAAAGCACGCTTGCAATTATGGCAGAGCATGCCGGGGATCCAACTCCGATGGAATTATTTCATATGCATGTGAAGCATGAGGGAATCAATACAAAATCGAAAGACGAAGCGCTTTGATGAGCAGGGACGCTGCATTTTCGCCTGTTTTAAAGAAGAAGTCGGCGGATTTGCGATTCACCTGGTACAGGATTGATAGCACCAAGCGATATAAAAACGAAAAGGATAGCAATATGAAAAAAATAATCGTGATCGGCGGCGGGGCAGCCGGTATGGCGGCTGCGATTGCGGCGGCGGAAAATGGCTGCGCGGTAACGATCTATGAAAAGAATGAGAAACTGGGAAAGAAAATCTATATCACGGGAAAAGGGCGCTGCAATGTGACGAATGACTGTGATATGGAAGGGCTGTTTGACAGTGTTGTGACAAACAGCCGCTTTTTGTACAGTGCATTTTATGGTTTTACCAATCAGGATATGAAGGATTTTCTGGAGGCGAACGGCTGTCATGTTAAGGTGGAGCGCGGCAGCCGTGTCTTTCCGGTGTCTGACCGAGCGTCGGATGTGACATCGGCGCTTGCAAGACGGCTGCGGGAACTGCGCGTGAAAGTAGAATTGAATCAGGGAGTCCGGGAACTGTGGCTGGAGGATGGTGTATTAAAAGGTGTGATTCTGGCGCAGGGCGGTAATGAGCGTGGAAAAAAGGACTCCTACATAGCTGCGGATGCGGTGATCGTGGCGACGGGCGGTCTGTCCTACCCGACGACCGGCTCAACCGGCGATGGTTACCGGTTTGCGAAGGCAGCAGGGCACAAGGTAACGGAACTTTCGCCGGCGCTTGTTCCGTTTGAGACGAAGGAAGATATGAAAGAGCTGCAGGGACTTTCTCTGCGGAACGTGGAAGCTGCTGTTTTAAATGGAAAGAAAGAGGTTTACCGTGAATTTGGCGAGATGTTGTTTACCCATTACGGCGTTTCGGGTCCGGTACTCTTGAGTGCCAGCAGTTATGCGGCGAAAAAACTGAAAAAAGGTCCGCTGACTCTGATGATCGATCTGAAACCGGCGCTTTCCATGGAACAGCTCGATGCACGGATTCTGCGCGATTTTGAGACGGAGAAGAATAAACAGTTTAAAAATGCGGTGAACCACCTGTACCCATCAAAACTGATACCGGTCATAATTCGCCGCAGCGGCATTGAGCCGGACAAGCAGGTCAACGCCGTGACGAAGGAAGAGCGGAGACGGCTGGCGGAGGTGACAAAGCATTTTACCCTGACGCTGACCGGGCTGAGGGGTTTCAATGAGGCGATCATTACCCAGGGCGGTGTGACGGTAAAAGAAGTTAATCCATCCACGATGGAGTCAAAGAAGCTTCCAGGGCTTTATTTTGCCGGGGAAGTGCTGGATCTCGATGCAGTCACGGGTGGCTACAACTTACAAATTGCGTGGTCGACCGGCGTTCTGGCAGGACGGAGCGCAGCGGAAAATCATGAATTATAACGATATGAAAAAGGGGAAACGAAATGCCGATTAATATAGCGATTGATGGACCAGCCGGGGCTGGGAAGAGCACAGTGGCAAAGAAGCTGGCGGAAGATTATGAATATATTTATGTAGATACGGGGGCGATGTACCGGGCGATGGCATTGTATTTTCTGCGCCAGGGCATCGACAGCCATGATGAGGCGGCGATCGGACGCGCCTGTGAGACGGTTTCTATTTCACTGGAATATGAAAATGGGGTCCAGCAGGTTTATTTAAATGGGGAGAATGTCAGCAGCAAGCTTCGGACGGAGGCAGTTGGAAATATGGCTTCGAATACCTCTGTCTATGCGCCGGTCCGCAAAAAACTGGTGGAGCTGCAGCGTGAATTAGCCGGACGCCGGGATGTCGTGATGGATGGCCGGGATATCGGAACGGCGGTTCTGCCGGATGCGACCCTGAAAGTATATTTGACCGCGAGCAGTCATGTGAGAGCCGAACGCCGTTATAAAGAGCTGAGCGAACGCGGGGAAAGCTGTTCCCTGGAGGCGATCGAGCAGGATATCATCGAGCGCGATTACCGCGATATGCACCGGGAATTGTCGCCTCTCAAGCAGGCGGAGGACGCCATTTTACTGGATACTTCTGCGTTGAATTTTGAAGAGGTAATGCGGGAGATGGAGAAGCTGGTTGAGGCGGCAAAGAAAAAGCAGGCATAAGACTTTAATTTAGAAAATGTGTAACAGTTCAGTAGGTCTGCGCATTTACTGCGCTGACCGTACGAAAACATGGGCCAGCAGGCAAAAATCCCATTGCCGTAGGCAATTTTTGATGGATTTTTGCGCGTGACTGTGAAGGTACTGAACAGTTACGTCCTATGAAACAAAATACGCTCCGCGAGGATGCACAGTGATTCTGTATGGAATATGTCAGCTTCGCTGATCAGAATCACGCACCAGGTCTCACGGACGGTTCACTGATCTGTGGATATTTTGATATGGGGATGTTTTAAAATCATAAAAGGGAATGCGGATGATTCGGTGCAGGGCGGAATGAAGGAAAAAACAGCCAGAACAGTACGCCAGCGGTTAAGGTCAGGCAAATTTCCATGGCACTGTTGATGATTCCCGATAAAATCCAGCTGTCCAGACAGAAGACGGATGAAATCCAGAGGAGCAGAAGGCAGAGACGCCCACGGGTAGCAGGAGAATCCAGAGAGTGAGTCAATTTGCTGAAAAAGGCAGTATTGGAGGTCCTTTGGGAATAACGGACAGGAGCTGGGGACGAAAAATAGAGCTGCAAGCTTAAATAAAACAGATTATAAAGAAATAACAGCGCAGCCGCCAGCGCCAGAAGCGTGTGAAGGATAGCACAGACTGGGAGGTGCTCCGGGGCATAGGGCAGCAGGGCAGCGGCAGTGAGGAGAAGCAGGCAGCATTTTGCCTGGCGGGGGCGGTACAGGGAGAGTTGGGAGTAGAAAAAGCCGCCGCAGAGCAGGCACCAGAGAAAAAATTCCCCACGCCGGTGCAGTGCAATGCTGATGCTGGAAAAATTGGAGGAAAACAGATTGCATCCGCGTGTGAGTGAGAAACTAAAAAATGGGAGGAGAACGAACGTAAATATCCATCGAATCATGAGGATAGTGTGGGAAAATGGGGCGGAAAAGATACTGGAAAGAAGAGGCAGAAATAGTTGACGGAATTGCTGTTTATGTAATAGTATTATTATTTAGGAAAGATGAATTATATGTTTGATTAAGAAGGATAATACAAAACCATGATAAATTTACCAGCAGCATTTACTGAACGTATGAAACAGATGCTCGGCAGGGAGTACGATGCGTTTATCGCCAGTTATGATAAGGAGCGCTCACAGGGACTGCGCGTGAACGGACTGAAAGCGGATCCGGCTGAATTTGCTAAGACGGCTCCATTTTCTCTGAATCCGGTTGCGTGGGCGGCGGAGGGATTCGCTTATGGGGCGGAGGAGCGTCCGGGGCGTCATCCGTACCACGATGCGGGCGTTTACTATATTCAGGAGCCGAGCGCGATGATTGCGGCTTCGCTTTTAAACCCGCAGCCGGGGGAAATGATTCTGGATCTCTGTGCGGCACCGGGCGGAAAATCGACGCAGGCGGCGGCGAGATTGGGCGGAGAAGGACTTCTGGTGAGCAATGAGATCCATCCGGCGCGTGCAAAGATTCTCTCGCAGAATATCGAGCGCATGGGAATCCGGAATGCGGTTGTGACAAATGAAGATTCCGGGCGGCTGACGAAGTATTTTCCGGCATTTTTTGATGGGATCATCGTGGATGCACCGTGTTCCGGCGAGGGAATGTTCCGCAAGGATGAGACGGCGGTCACGGAATGGAGCCCGGAGAATGTGCATCGCTGTGCTGGGCGGCAGCAGGAGATTCTTGAAAATGCGGCGATGATGCTGAAACCGGGCGGACGGCTGGTGTACTCCACCTGTACGTTTGCGCCGGAGGAGGACGAGCAGGCGATCGGACGTTTTTTAGAGGCACATCCAGAGTTTGCGCTAGAGGAAACGCCGGACTATCCGGGACTTTCGCACGGCGTTCCAGCCTGGGGGGCGGGCGTGACGGATGGAATCGAGAAAACGGTCCGTATCTGGCCGCACCGGACCGAGGGAGAAGGCCATTATGCGGCACTTCTTCGAAAAACGGGCGAGCCGGAGAGCGTGAAGCGTAAATATCCGGCTTCGATGAAGGACAAGAAGCTTCTGGCAGTCTATGAGGATTTCTGCAAAGAGATATTTATTGAGCCGAAGAAATGGACAGCGGACAGTACGATGACGATGTTTGGCGATCAGCTTTACCGGACGCCGGAGGAGATGGTCGATTTTAAGAGGCTGCGGGTGCTTCGCCCGGGGCTTCAGATGGGAGAATTTAAGAAAAACCGTTTTGAGCCGTCCCACGCGCTGGCACTTGCCCTGCATCCATCGGAGGTAAAACAGAACGTGAACCTGTCTGCCGACGCGCCGGAGACGGCGGCATACCTGCGCGGCGAGACGATCCAGCTTTCTGAGGAAGACGCCGGAAAAGGCTGGTGCCTTGTGAGTGTGGACGGGTATTCGCTCGGATGGGGCAAGAAGAGCGGCGGGACGCTGAAAAACCATTATCCGAAGGGACTGCGGAAGCAGTATTAATAGAAGAAGGAAAAATCCTCCGGCATCGGAGCCGTAAACTCCATTGCTTCCCCAGTGATCGGATGCCGGAATGCCACCGTATAGGAGTGAAGCGCCTGCCGTCCGATGAAGCGGTAATCCGGGTTGTATAGAAAATCCCCTAAAAGTGGGTGCCCGATGGCTTTCATGTGGACCCGGATCTGGTGGGTGCGCCCCGTTTCCAGGCGAAGCCGGACGAGGGAGCAGCCGAGATCGTCCCGGTAATCAAGACACCGGTAATGGGTAACGGCGTGTTCCCCATGATCCATATCGATGCAGCGTTCGATGGTGGAACCATCTTTTCGGGCGATCGGCAGATCGATAGTGCCAGATTCTTCTGGTTTACCGGCAACAATCGCGAGATATTCGCGGCGTATCTCTTTTTTTGCAGTCATGGCGGAGAGAAATGCGCCGCTTATTTTATGTTTGGCGATCAGCAGAAGACCGGTGGTGTCTCGGTCTAAGCGGTTCACGGCACGGAACACGAAATGTTCGCCGCGCGAGGCAAACCGGTACGCGAGAGCGTTTGCCAGCGTATTTTCATGGTGTCCCTGGGATGGGTGGACAGGCATTCCGGTGGCTTTGTTGAGTATTATGAGATCTTCGTCTTCATATACTATATCGATCGGAAGATTGACCGGAAGAATATCTGAAGAAACGGGTTCGTCCGGGAGAAAGAGCGTCAGGGTGTCTCCGATCTGAAGCGGTGTGTTCAGCCAGGACGGTGTTCCGTTCAGGCAGATCTGCTCAGGGTTCTGTTTGAGCTCGATGAGGATGCGGCGGGAATATCCGGCATCGCGGAGGAAGGCGCCGATGGTGTCAGCTTTGTTTTTATTTGTAATAGTGTATGATAATGTCCGTTTCATTTAGGGAACCTCTTTGTAATCATTGTGATGCCAATAAGGATAACATAAAAGCAAGGAGGCTGCAATCTCATAGTATTTTTTGAAGGATTCTCGAAACCCTATTGACTTGCGATCAAAAACCTAGTATCATTACTAATAAGTAAAGCTGTTTTTATTCAAATTACTTATAAGTAGAACTAATAAATATAATGCAGAGAAAAGGAGAATGAACGATGGCAAAAGTAGGAATTGTAATGGGAAGCGATTCGGACATGCCGATCATGGCACAGGCAGCAGATTTTCTGGACAAGATGGGGATTGATTATGAAATGACAATCATTTCTGCACACCGTGAGCCAGACATCTTTTTTAACTATGCAAAATCCGCTGAGGAGAAAGGCTTTAAGGTTATCATTGCAGGTGCTGGTAAGGCAGCGCATCTGCCGGGTATGTGCGCGGCACTGTTTCCGATGCCGGTGATCGGTATTCCGATGAAAACCTCGGATTTAGGCGGAGTTGATTCTCTGTATTCGATCGTACAGATGCCGTCCGGTATTCCGGTTGCGACGGTAGCGATCAACGGCGGCAAGAATGCGGGTATTCTGGCAGCCAAGATTCTGGCAACTTCCGATCCGGAGCTTTTAGCAAAATTAAAAGCATACTCTGAGGAGATGAAGAACGAAGTGGTCGGTAAGGATGAGAAATTACAGAAACTGGGACATAAAGAGTATCTGGCACAGAAATAAATATTAAAAATATAAACAAGGACATACGGAGGAAAACCATGGATTACAAGAATTCCGGAGTAGATATTGAGGCTGGTTATAAGTCGGTAGAACTGATGAAAGAGCATGTAAAGAAAACGATGCGTGAGGAAGTGCTGGGAGGTCTGGGCGGCTTTGCCGGTGCATTCTCCCTGGCAAAGATTAAAGAGATGGAAGATCCGGTTCTCTTATCTGGTACGGACGGCTGTGGTACCAAGGTAAAACTGGCGATCATCATGGACAAGCATGACACGATCGGTATCGACGCGGTTGCGATGTGTGTCAACGACATTGCATGTGCAGGCGGCGAGCCGCTGTTTTTCCTGGACTATATTGCCTGCGGCAAGAACTATCCGGAAAAGATCGCGGATATCGTAAAAGGCGTTGCAGAAGGCTGCTTACAGTCGGAGGCAGCTCTGATCGGCGGCGAGACAGCCGAGCATCCGGGACTGATGCCGGAGGAAGATTATGATCTGGCTGGTTTTGCTGTCGGTGTGGTTGATAAAAAAGACATGATTACCGGCGAAAACCTGAAACCGGGTGATGTACTGATCGGTATGGCATCCACCGGCGTTCACAGTAATGGTTTCTCCCTGGTCCGCAAGG
Source organism: Clostridium sp. AF29-8BH (assembly GCF_003478145.1). Taxonomy (NCBI): domain Bacteria; kingdom Bacillati; phylum Bacillota; class Clostridia; order Eubacteriales; family Clostridiaceae; genus Clostridium; species Clostridium sp. AF29-8BH. The sequence continues at coordinate 30,285 of NZ_QUEL01000001.1, forward strand.
TATTTGAGAAGGAACTCAACAAAGAGGGACTGGAGACCTACTATGAGGAGTTGGGAACCACGCTTGGCGAGGCACTTCTGGCACCGACCCGTATCTATGTAAAGGCGCTGAAAGCAGTGAAGAATGCAGGCGTGACTGTGAAAGCGTGCAGCCATATCACTGGCGGCGGCTTCTATGAGAATGTTCCGCGTATGCTGAAAGACGGCGTCCGCGCAGTCATCAAGAAAGACAGCTATCAGATTCCGCCGATCTTCGGTATGCTGGCGAAGAAAGGCGATATCGAGGAGCACATGATGTACAATACCTACAACATGGGTATCGGCATGGTCGTAGCAGTCGATGCGGCTGATGCAGAGCGCGCGATGGAGGCAATGAAGTCCGCTGGCGATACACCGTACATCATTGGTTCTGTTGAGGCAGGAGAAAAGGGAGTAACATTATGCTAAGAGTCGTTGTAATGGTGTCTGGCGGCGGTACAAATCTGCAGGCAATCCTGGATGCGGTTGATAACGGCAAGATCACGAACGCAGAGATTGCAGCGGTTATCAGCAACAATGAGGGTGTTTATGCGATTGAGCGCGCGAAAAAACACGGTGTCCCGGCGTTTGTTGTGACTCCGAAGGCGTATGAGACGCGAGATGCATTCGATGAGGCGCTTTTAGAGACCGTCAAGGCGTGTAAGCCGGATCTCATCGTTCTGGCTGGATTTCTTGTGAAGATTCCGGCGGCGATGATCGAGGCATACAGAAATAAAATTATCAATATCCACCCGTCCCTGATTCCGTCCTTCTGTGGCGTCGGCTATTATGGACTGAAGGTGCATGAGGCGGCACTGGCGCGCGGCGTCAAGGTGACGGGCGCGACGGTTCACTATGTGGATGAGGGAACCGATACCGGTCCGATCCTCTTCCAGAAAGCCGTAGAGGTGCAGCCGGATGATACGCCGAAGACGCTGCAGCAGCGCGTGATGGAACAGGCAGAGTGGGTACTGCTTCCGCAGGCGATCGATGCGATTGCAAACGGAAGAATATAAGGAGAAGAACATGAAAGTTTTAATCGTTGGCAGCGGCGGACGTGAGCATGCGATCGCATGGAAAGTAGCTCAGAGTCCGAAGGTAGATAAAATTTATTGTGCACCGGGCAATGCGGGAATTGCAGAGTATGCAGAGTGTGTGCCGATCAGTGCGATGGAATTTGATAAGCTGGCGGCATTTGCAAAAGAGCATAAGGTTGACCTGACCGTGATCGGCATGGACGATCCGCTGGTTGGCGGTATCGTGGATGTGTTCGAGGCACAGGGACTGCGTGTATTTGGACCGAGAAAAAACGCGGCGATTCTGGAAGGATCAAAGGCATTTTCCAAGGATCTGATGAAGAAATACAACATTCCGACCGCAGCCTATGAGACTTTTACCGATCCACACAAGGCGCTGGAATACTTACAGACCGCTAAGATGCCGATCGTTTTGAAAGCAGATGGTCTGGCACTTGGAAAAGGTGTTCTGATCTGCAATACTTTAGAGGAAGCAGAGGCAGGCGTCAAGGAGATCATGGAGGACAAGAAGTTTGGTTCTGCCGGCAATCAGATGGTCATCGAGGAGTTCATGACAGGACGCGAGGTTTCTGTCCTTTCCTTCGTCGATGGCGATACGATCCGCATTATGACCTCCTCCCAGGACCACAAGCGGGCGCTGGACGGCGATCAGGGCTTAAATACAGGCGGTATGGGAACCTTCTCACCAAGCCCGTTCTACACAAAAGAAGTAGATGAATTCTGCAAAAAGTACATCTATCAGCCGTCGGTTGACGCGATGAAGAAGGAAGGACGTATCTTCAAGGGAATCATTTTTTTCGGTCTGATGCTGACCGAAGATGGTCCGAAGGTGCTGGAATACAATGCTCGTTTCGGCGATCCGGAGACACAGGTTGTCCTGACGCGCATGAAGAACGATATCGTGGAAGTCTTTGAGGCATGTATCGACGGAACCCTGGATCAGATCCAGCTGGAATTTGAGGACAATGCGGCAGTCTGTGTTGTTCTGGCGTCGGATGGTTATCCGGTGAAATATGAAAAAGGTTTCAAGATTCACGGTCTGGAGAAATTCAAAGACACGGACGGTTACTATGTATTCCACGCGGGCACGAAGTTCGATGAGGACGGCGACATCGTGACAAACGGCGGTCGAGTGCTGGGCGTTACTGCAAAGGGCAAAGACCTGAAAGAGGCGCGCGCCAACGCATACAAGGCGACCGAGTGGATCAATTTTGCTAACAAATATATGCGCCATGATATCGGGCATGCGATTGATGAGGCGTAAGGGAAGCGGAAGGTAGTAGATTCCTATTTAGAAAAGAAACGGGGATATCAGATTTGAACGTCTGATATCCCTGTTTTTGTCTGGATGTTGGAAAAAAATGCTTTTGAAAAACATATTAAAAACATTCAATCGTGATATAATAGAAAGAAAAGATGATCTGTTTTCATGCAATTAAAAGGAGGACAACGCAATGGCTAATAAATATGCAGGAACCCAGACGGAAAAGAACCTGAGGGAGGCTTTTTCCGGCGAATCACAGGCGAGAAATAAATATACCTATTTTGCATCCAAGGCAAAAAAAGAGGGATTTGAGCAGATTTCCGCCCTTTTTTTAAAGACCGCAGACAATGAGAAAGAACACGCAAAGATGTGGTTTAAGGAATTAGACGGCCTGGGAAATACCGCAGAGAATCTGGCATCTGCTGCAGACGGCGAGAATTATGAGTGGACAGATATGTATGATGGATTTGCCAAGACGGCTGAGGAAGAGGGCTTTCCGGAGCTGGCAGCGAAATTCCGTATGGTAGCGGAGATCGAAAAACATCATGAAGAGCGCTACCGTGCCCTGCTTCACAATGTGGAAGCGCAGGAAGTATTTAAGAAGAGCGAAGTGAAGGTATGGGAATGCCGCAACTGCGGTCATATCGTAGTAGGCGAGAAAGCACCGGAAGTTTGTCCGGTATGCGCGCATCCGCAGGCTTATTTCGAGGTTCATGCGGAGAATTACTAAATCTGGGGACTCAATCGTGGAAGCAGATGCCTTTTGTGGGAATGTGAGACGCAAGAGGTAGTTCTGGATTTGGTATGTGATTGAGTATAAGTAATGTGAGTTAGAGTGGATATGCCATGGACGGCGAGGATCTGATGGATTTGCTGGTCAGTCAGCTGGGGCACTTTCGGAAACGACGAGACGCCAGCTGAGGGTGCTGCCGATTCCTTATTGTGTATAAAAAAGGAAGATGCATCATATAAAAGATACGAAAATTAAGCAGGCTGTTTTGGAACAGTTCATATGAGATCGTCTTTTTTATCATTCGCACCAGATGTTTCGAAGGAACAATGCCGGGTAGAACATTGGATTGACACAGGAAATGCGCCAGGAACAGTAAAAATGACGCCGGAAGAAATTGAAAATTTGAATGCACGGATTTTACGGACATCTGGAACGGAAATGCATGATTTGAAAAATGAAGCCTTTGCCAAAGAAGAGAGAGTTGTTTATGATAAATGGTGTGGAAATTTCTTATCATTTGGGATACAGGGGATAAATTGGACTGTGCGTGATGCTCAAAATTGCGTGAATAAAAATGTTCATATCAAATATGGAATCGCGACTTCACAGGGGTTGATCAAACAGTTTCCGATGGAGACTTTTTTAGCCGATGAGGAGGATCCATCCGATCCGGAGTGGGATGAGGCAGCACTTTGTCTCTGTATGGTCGGGGAACCGCTTTTGATTTTGGGTTCGGTGCAGGAGGAGAGTTATCTGTATGTCCGGAATGAATGCAGCGAGGGCTGGATATCGGCAGAGTCGGTGGCAGTCTGTCGGAACCGGGCGGAATGGCTGATGGCGGCATTTCCGATCCATCCGTTAGTAGTGACAGGGGACATGGTCTGGCTGGAAGCAAGTGCGGTCTATCCGGGAACCAGTGCATACCGGCTTCGGATGGGTACGGTGTTGGAATTGTGCGTGGAAGAAGGAATCCCAGAGATAAAAGAAACAATAGAAACAAACAGAATAAAAGGGACAGGAGCGCTAATAGAGACAACAGAAGCACAGGCAGAACAGAGGGTACAGAACAGACTGTCTTGGAATAATTACATCGTCTGGCTTCCATGCCGCGCTCCGGATGGCAGTTTCTTCCGGCAAAAAGGATTGATTCCGATGAGCCGGGACGTATCGGTGGGATATTTGAGCTTGACAAATGAGGAGATTATTAAACAGGCGTTCAAGTGTCTGGGAGACCGCTACGGCTGGGGCGGAATGCTGGAGAGCCGGGATTGTTCTTCCTATATCCGGGAAGTGTACCGCTGTTTTGGATGGATCCTGCCTCGCAATACGACCGGTCAGCTGCAGATGCCAGTTAGAAAAATAGAGCTGGCGGGGCGGCGCTGCTCAGAAAAAAAGCAGATTTTAAGAGCATTAGAACCGGGCACACTTCTATATTTTCCGGGACATGTGATGATGTATCTGGGATATGAGAATGGCAATTTTTATGTCATAAACGATGTGAGCAGGCTGGTGAAAGAAGGAGAAACGATGCCGGTGCGTGTACGATCGGTGATTGTCAACACGCTGGCAGTCAGGCGTCCCAATCTGCGGACTTGGATGGAGGAGCTGACGCTTGCTTTGATTCCTTGGGAAACATGAAACGTACAGCAGATAGAAAAAGGGAGAAAAAGAGAGATGAAGATAATTGTATGTGTGGATAATCAGAACGGCATGATGTTCAATCACAGACGGCAGAGCCAGGACCGCGTGCTTAGAAAGCGTATTATGGAGCTGACAGGTGGGAAAAAACTGTGGATGAATGCATACAGCCAGAAACAGTTTTTACAGGTGAATGGAAATATGCCGAAAGAACAGGAAAAATCCGGGCAACTGGGGCAATCTGGGCAGATTCAGGCAGATGAAGCGTTTTTGGAAAAGGCGGGGCCGGGAGAGTACTGTTTTGTCGAGAACAAGGATGTTGTTCCGTATGAGAGCCGGATCGAAGAAGTGATTCTTTGTCATTGGAACCGGGATTATCCGGCAGATATGTATTTTAAGATGGATCTGGGCAGCTGGAAGCTGGCAGAAACGCAGGAATATGCGGGTTCCTCGCATGAGAAAATCACAGAAGAGCGGTATGTGCGCAGGTAAAAAATATACATAAAAAGTAAGTACAATATAAAAGAGTAAGAAAAACATAAAAAACAAGTCAAATATAAAAAAGAGCCGGTTCTGCACCTGAAAACCAGGCGCCAGAACGCGCAAATCTACATGGCTCTGAAAGGGATAGGCTTAAACGGAAAGGCAGAAATTCATATGAGAAAATTGAAAATGTGGCTTCTGGGGCTGGCTGCAGCGGCGATGCTGTCTGTTTCAGCGTGCGCGCAGGAGATTCCAGAGGAAAGTCTGAATGGAAACGGAAGTGTCAGCGCGGAGGAAAATCAGGCGGAAAGTGCGGACGGAGATTCGCAGGCGGTGTCATCGTCAGAAAATGGTGGAAACCGTGTATCTTCTGCTTCGGGAACGTCATTTAATCTGGCGGATGTACCGGCATATTCTGGTCAGCCGTATGTGGCGGTCAATGGAAATGTGCCGTATTTTACCGATGCGGACCTGACGGATGTATCATTTGAGAGTTACAGTGATCTGGACAGCCTGGGGCGCTGCGGCGTGGCATATGCCTCGGTTTCGCAGGACACGATGCCGACGGAGAAGCGCGGCTCGATCGGGGAAGTCAAGCCGACGGGATGGCATACGGCGAAGTATGACAATGTGGATGGAAAGTATCTCTATAACCGCTGTCATCTGATCGGCTACCAGCTTACGGCGGAGAATGCCAATGTCAAAAACCTGATTACCGGAACCCGCTATCTGAACGTACAGGGAATGCTGCCATTTGAAAATCTGACAGCCGATTACGTGAAAGAAACCGGAAACCATGTCATGTACCGCGTGACACCGGTTTTTGAGGGCAATAATCTGGTTGCCTCCGGCGTCCTGATGGAGGCGGAATCCGTCGAGGATCAGGGCGAGGGAGTGCTGTTCTGCGTGTACGTCTATAATGTCCAGCCTGGTATTGCGATCGATTATGCGACAGGAGAAAGCTGGGCGGACGGTTCTGGAAGTGCGGGAAGCACAGCCGGACAGGGAACGGCTGGAAATGGCAGCAGCCAGAATCAATCGGCTGGATCGGGAGCAGCTGGTTCGTCGGGAGGCGGCGCTGGATCCTCTGGAAGCAGCGCGACGGTTCAGACCTACATTCTCAATACCAACTCGAAAAAATTTCACCTTCCAAGCTGCACATCTGTCACCCAGATGAAGGCGGCAAACCGGCAGGAATTTACCGGTACGCGCGATGAAGTGATTGCACATGGATATGAACCATGTAAGAACTGCAATCCCTGATAAAACAGGGATGCAAAGTGTCTCGTTTGTGCTGTGTATGGAAAGAATCGGATGAGAACACGGTTAAGGAAGTTTCAAGAAGAGGCAATTCCTTAAAGAAAAGTTATAAGAGAAATTTTCCGCTTACGATACGCCCCCGGTGTACATCCGGTCAGGCGTTTGAAACAGGAAGAATAGTAGCTTTGTGTTGTAAAGCCGGAGCTTTGGGCAATTTCCGCGATAGATAGGCGGGAGTTGTTCAAAAGCTCCTGGCTTTTTTTGATCCGGTATTCAAGGAGATACTGGAAAATCGTGATGCCAGTCATCCGTTTGAAAAAACGTTCACATTCTTCCGGACAGAGGCAGACTGCGTCAGAGATCTCGCGCAGGGTGATTTTCTGCGAGTAATGCGCCTGCAAGTAGTGGAAAATCTCTTTCAGGCGGCTGTTGGCGGCAGAAGTATCGCCGCGTTTATTGAACGTGGATTCGTCTTGACGGAGAAAGCGCCAGGCGATGATCCAGAGGGAAAACAGGATACCATATACCTGAAACGAGCTTTCAGGTGTGTGATTCTCTGAAAGCTGTAAAATACGGCAGATGGAGTCCGTCAGCAGAGAACCGTCGGGTGTGAGGGCGTCAAACTGGAAAAAAGACAAGGTTTCCTCATTCAAAAGGGGCAGAACCATCGCATCCGACAAAGCAGCCCCGCTGGCAGCAGTCAGAAGCGCCGGGGAAAAATTGATGCAGTAGTAGGAGGAATCCGGCGTCAATGGCAAAGCGCTGTGGACGAGCCGTCGGTTTAAAAAAATACCGCAGCCGGACGAAATCGGGAATCTGGAACCAGGCGTCTGAAAACAGACCTCGCCGCGCTCGACCAGGCAGAACTGGAAATCTTCATGCCAGTGCCAGCTCACAAGCTGATAAGACGGATCGGAAAAGTCGGTTCGGTACACCGAAACCGGAAAATCCGGGAAAATACGAATCAGGTTTTCCTCCCGGTCAGAATTTATGGAAAGATAGTTTGTAATCATAATAACCTCAATATAATGAAAAAACAAGCCGATATTTTTATATATAAATAAAGATAATACCGATATAATGATAAAGTCAATGAAAAAGAACGAAACTCATAAAAGAATAGTGGAGAAATGAAAGATGTTAAAAAGGAATAGAGATGGAAAGAATCAAATGAACATCAAGGAGTCGAATCATGCCACAGAAAAACAGGCATCAAATTCCACAGAAGTTCCTTCTTCGTCTGCCCGCCTCGGCGCTCTCTGCTGCATGATCGGCGCGACTAGCTGGGGATTTTCGGGAACATGCGGGGAGGCACTGTTTTCATCCTACCCGATCGATGCGGCGTGGGTGACGGCGCTTAGAATGCTGGGGGCGGGGACGATTCTTCTGCTTGCTGCCGCTGCGAAGGGAAAATTGCCGGTGCGGGCACTGGTTCAGGATAAGAAAGCGATGGCTCAGATGGTGCTGTTTTCGTTTCTGGGATTGGTGCTGTCCCAGTATGCGTACTTAAATGCAATCAAATGGACCAATTCGGGAACGGCGACGGTGCTGCAGAATTTATCGATTATCTTCGTGGCGGTCTTTGTATGCGCGGCAGAACGTACATTGCCCACGAAACGGACGTTTTTCTGTATCTGTCTGGCATTCTTTGGAGTCTGGCTGATCGCGACGGGAGGAAGACTGGACGGCATGGAACTGACGGCGAAGGGACTTTTCTGGGGAATCATGGGAGGTGTCGGCGCAGCTGCGTATTTCCTGCTTTCAAAAAATCCGGTGAAGCAGTGGGGAAGTATTCCTGCAACCGGGACGGGAATGTTTATCGGCGGCGTGCTTTTATCGGGAGCCGTCCGCATTTGGGAAGTTCCGGCGGGGCTGGACGGTCATGCCGCATTTTATCTGGGTGTGCTTGTGATACTGGGAAGTGCGGTTGCGTATACTCTTTTTTTAAAGGGAGTTTCTTTAACGGGACCGGTGCGCGCTTCGGTGCTTGCCTGCCTGGAACCGCTGACGGCGGCGTGCCTGTCAGCGGTCTGGCTGAATTCCGTTTTTACACCGGCAGAGTTGATTGGATTCGTCTGTATTCTGGCGACGGTTTTGATTATGAAATAGTATAAGAATAATATTAGAGATTTACTTTTTTAACAACACTTTGCAAGAATTCTCCTATCCTCTTTAGTGTGGCAGTATCGATAGAGAGAAAAAGGATTGATAATTTCACAAAATATTCACAAATAATTAGCACTCACCTATTGATAATGGAAGTCGATTTTTGTTCTGTCTTGTGTATCCTAGAAGTGCCTGTTTTACAGGCTTTCCGGGGCATCAGCCATTTTGTCTGGTATTGTAAAGCAGTGTCAGATTTGTCGTAAATGTCGTAAATTTGTGGTCAAAAAAAGATGAGAAATGGAGAGTGCTAATAAAATGAAATTAACGTATACAAATGTAAATGGATATCTAATCCCGAATCTCACCTATAAATCCGGTGAACAGATGGAGCAACTTGGCAAGTATGGTTTTCTTCGCAGAGATTATCTGAAAAACCATCGAAATTCAACTTATCAGGTGATGCTTCTGCAGGACACCATTGGAGAGCATCTTCTGGAAGTGGACAAGGCAGCCAGAGAATGGGAAAAGGTAATTCTGAAGCAGTTAGAAGAAAAAGAACCACTGCCGGATAAAGAAGCAGATCAGATGACCTGGGTAAGAGCTGTTAATCAGCACAGAGCGATTGCGGAAGAAATTATTCTCAAGGAATTGATTTATGTTTAAATGAAGGTGATGAGGTCGTGGAATGCGACCTCATTATTATATGTGACCATGAAAAAGCAGTAGGCAGAATGAGAAAAATAGGGTAATATAACAGTAAGCAGTTGGGACAGTTTTGAAATGCCAATTTGGCATTTCAAGTTATAGAAGGGGATCGATAATGAAAAAAGAGATATTAATAGCAGATAATATTGATAATATTTATGATGAAATAAATGCGTTAATCAGGGAAAAGAAAACTAATGTAAAAAAGTTGTGAATGATGCCATTATTTCTCTTAATTGGGGAATTGGAAAAAGACTTAGTGTGGAGTTAACTGGAAATAATAAGCCTGAGTATGGAAAAAAGGTTGTTGCAGAAGTCAGTAAACGGCTGGAACAGGAGTATGGTTCGGGATTTGATAAAACATCAATTTCAAGAATGATTAAGTTTTATCAGGAATTTCCTGACTTCGAAAAAGTTGCGACATTGTCGCAACAATTGACCTGGTCGCATTTTGTAGAGATTCTGCCAATACAAGATGAGTTAAAAAGAGATTTTTATGCTGCAATGTGTATGCAGGAAAACTGGTCAGTGCGAACACTGCGTGAAAGAAAAAAATCCATGCTTTATGAACGAACTGCAATATCGAAGAAACCAGAAGAAAGGAAAGAAGAATAGAAATTTTCAATTTAATAATGAAGTGCAGAGAAAGGCGTGAGTCATAGAAATGTGGCTTGCGTTTTTTTCTGTCTGGAAAGGAAGTGAGATAGAATGGCACAGATTTTTCGTGTAGAGAGAACTAAGAATTTTACGGTAATGAGTAATCACCATTTCAAGAATAAGAAGCCAGATTGAAAAAGGGGAAGTCATTGCATGGAGCAAAGATAAATATAACCTGTTCCATCAGCAGGTGAAAGACAGCTTAGTAGCGGATTGTGCAATGGCAGTGTTAAAAGCACTGGAAAATTGTATCAGCAAAGAAAAGTTTAAGGAAAAAATGAAACAGTTTGGATGGAATGTAAATTGGACAGAGAAACGGAAGCACATTACTTTTCAGAACCAGGATGGGAAGAAGGTAAGAGACAGCAATCTGTCAAAAACATTTCATCTGGATATCAGCAAGGAGGGACTAGAGAATGAATTTGATAGAAATAGGAAAAAATCCAGAGATATTGAAATCAGAGAAAGCAGAGCAGCCGAAGAACTTACAAATTATTACAGAGAACTTGACACAGCCATCGCAGCTGCCGGAGGAATCACCGATCAAGCTCAAAGTAGAAAAAGATCTTCTAATGCAGAGTTTCGAGAGAGCGAAAGAGTTCATGCGGACACAGAAAAAGCAGATACAGATGCTGGAAGAAGAGAAACAGACGATCTTGTCCGACAGGCAGAGATTGCGAGAAGAAGTTCGGAAATCAACCGTAGGAATTCAGTGTCTGACAACCGAATTGTCCGAAACGCAGAAGCTGAATCAATCGCTTCAGCAGAGCAACGACGATCTGAGGAACAGAAAATCTGTCTGAATAGAACAGACTTGTAAAACTGCAGAAAGCATCTGCGGAGTGGAAACTGAATACACGAGGAAAATAAAAAATTGAAACACCAAGACTTGACAAATTCCTGTAATGAGTTAAAATATAACAGTGTTATATAGCGCTGTTATATTTTGAAAAGAAGTTTAGAGGATACGAAAAGAATGTCGACGAAAGCAGAAGATACACAGAAAAACATATTAGATACAGCCAGAAAACATTTTCTGAAAGATGGTTTGACAGGAGCATCTTTAAGAAATATTGTAAAAGATGCAGGACTTACTACTGGCGCATTTTACAAATATTATCCGACGAAAGAGGCACTTTTTGATGCACTGACGGATCCTTATATGGAACATATTTATCAGATTTATGACCAGATCGTTGAGGAGTTTGAAAAGCTTTCTGCCAGTGATCAGACAAGGAATATGTCGGATACATCCAGTGATGGGATGGAGCAGATGGTTGATTATATCTATGATCATTATGATAATTTCAGATTATTGTTGAAATGCGGAGACAGTGGAAAATTTGAATTATTCATACACAATATGGTAGAGCGGGAAATGAAGTCCAGCCTGAATTATATGGAAAAGATGAAAGAGAACGGTGTAAAAATACCGATTGTAGAGGAAAGCCTTATGCATATGATCTATACGGGATTTTTTTCATCAGTATTTCAGATCATTGAGCATGATATAGACAGGGAGACTGCAAAGAAAAATGTACATCAACTGAAAGAATTTAATACAGGTGGCTGGGAACGATTGTGGAATATTGAATTTCCAGTATAACTGATGCAGGAATTCTGAATAGGTTATGTGTGTTGCAGGTTCTGGATTTCTGAATAAAGTTCAGACAGGATAATAATATCAGGTGGTTGATGCCAGTAGACCACCTATTTTATTATATGTTGGTTAGCTCGAACTAACAGAAGGTAAAATAATAAAACGAAACAATAAAACGAACGTAAGGAGTGAAAAGATGTGAAAGAAAAAAAGAAGTCGGCAGTCAGCTGGATCCTGACGTGGGCCGGACAAAAAAGAATTGCCTATGTGTGGAGTGTGTTACTTGCAATAGGAAATGTGATTTTTAAGATTTTGCCGTATTTTATTATTGCAGATGTAGTAAAGCTGTTTTTAAATGGTGAAAAGGAGTTTGAAATATATCTTGCAAAAGCGGTTCTGATTGTATTATCGTTTATCATTGCAGAACTGCTTCATTCACTTTCGACAGCATTGTCACATAAAGCAACGTTTGCAGTACTTGCAAATATAAGAAAATCCTGCTGTGACAAGCTGGCGCGGGTACCTCTTGGCTATGTGAAAGACACACCTTCCGGTACATTTAAAAATATTATGGTGGAAAGAATCGACAGTATCGAGACAACACTGGCGCATATTGTCCCGGAATTCACGTCTAATCTGCTGGCACCGATTGTGATTTTGATTTATTTCTTCCTGACAGACTGGAGACTGGCACTCTGGTCATTGGTGCCGGTTATAGTGGGATTTCTTTCCTATTTTGGAATGATGCTGGATTATAAACCAAGCTTCGAGAGAACGGTTCAGACAACAAAAGATCTGAATGATGCGGCAGTGGAATATATTGACGGAATCGAAGTGATCAAGGCATTTGGAAAGACAGAAAGTTCTTATGCAAAATTTACAAAGGCGGCTATGGCTTATGCAGATTCCTTTATTTCCTGGATGAAACGGTGCTCGATCTTTCATGGACTGATGATGGTGGTCACACCTTATACGCTTCTTACGGTATTGCCGTTTGGGGCACATTATGTAGCTAATGGAACACTTGCGATTTCAGATTTTGTCATCTGCATTATTTTATCACTTGGAGTCGTTGGACCGTTGATCACAGTGGGTTCCTATACAGATGATCTTGGCAAGATCGGAGTGATTGTTGGTGAAGTGGCAGGAATTCTGGAACAGCCGGAGCTTGAACGTCCAGAGAAAAGTAAAAGTGTTCCAAAAGATAACTCCGTTACTCTTGAAGATGTCAGATTTGGTTATCACGACAAAGAAATCCTGCACGGAGTAACTATGGAGCTGAAAGCAGGAACGGTAAATGCAATCGTAGGACCTTCCGGAAGCGGCAAGTCGACCATCGCAAAGCTGATTGCGTCCCTGTGGGATGTGGATTCCGGAAGCATCAAAATCGGTGGAGTTGATGTCAAAGAACTGGCATTTGCAGATTTTAATCGGAAAATTGCATATGTTGCACAGGACAATTATCTGTTTAATGAAACAGTCCGTGAAAATATCAGACAGGGAAATCCAGATGCTACAGATGAACAGATCATCGAGGTGACAAAGAAAAGTGGATGCTATGAATTTATCATGCAGTTGGAGAATGGATTTGATACGGTTGTAGGAGGTGCAGGAGGACATCTGTCAGGTGGTGAGAGGCAGCGTATCTCCATTGCAAGAGCAATGTTAAAGGATGCTCCGATCGTGATCCTTGATGAGGCAACTGCCTACACAGATCCGGAAAATGAGGCAATTCTGCAGAATTCTATCGCAAAACTGGTAGCAGGGAAGACCCTGATCGTAATAGCACACAGACTTTCTACTGTTAAGGACAGTGACCAGATCTTTGTTGTAAATGATGGAAATGTAACAGCACATGGCACACATGAGGAACTTCTGGTGTCATGCCCGCTTTATAAGGAAATGTGGAATGCCCATATTTCTGTAAAAGATACGGTGAAGGAGGGAGAATGATATGTTTGGGATTCTGGCAAAATTCTTTCGTTTTTCAGGCAGGGAAAATGGCAATAAATTTAAACTGTCGATAGTGATCGGACTCATAGAGGCTCTTGCCTCAGCAATGAAGATTCCGGCTATTATGTACATACTGATTGGTCTGCTGAGTGGGAAACCGACAGGAAAATATATTGGAGGCTCCGTTGCGATTATGGTTCTTGCAATTGTAGTCGACGTAATCTGCAAGAGATACTCTACAGTGCTTCAGACAGAGGGAGGATATAATGCAAGTGCTTTTATGAGAATCAAGATTGCAGAACATCTGCGATATCTGCCGATGGGGTATTTCAATTCCAATAGTATCGGGGAAATTTCTTCCATTACAACCAATACAATGGAAATACTTGGCGATGTGGCTGCGAGAGTGGTTATGCTGACAATGCAGGGAATTCTGGAAACATCAATGATCATTCTTATGCTGTTTATTTTTGACTGGAGAATTGGACTGATAGCTGCAGCAGGAGTACTTATTTTCTTTGGGGTCAATTCTGTGATGCAGAATGCGGGTAAAAAAGATTCAGAGCAAAAAGTGGTATGCGATATGGAGCTTGTAAACCAGATCATGGAGTATCTGCAGGGAATATCAGAAGTTAAATCATATAACTTGCTTGGGAAACAGGCGAAAAGATTAAATGATGCAAATGAAGCATGTGAAAAGATCAATACAAAGATGGAAATGCTGTTTGTGCCCTATCATTTTCTGCAAAGTGTGATAACCAAAATTACAGGTGCTGTGATCGTGGCTTGCAGTGCATATTTTTATATTAATGGAACTATGAGTGCGGTTTATGCGATCGGTATGACAATTTCAGCATTTATGCTTTATGCCAGTCTGGAATGTGCAGGAAATTATTCATCTCTTTTACATGTGGTAAGCGTATGTGTAGATAAAGCAAATGCAATATTGGAGCTGGATACCATGGATATCGACGGTAAAGAAATACAGCCGGAAAATTACGATATCAGACTTTCTAATGTTTCGTTTTCTTATGACAAACGGAAGATCATTGATGATATATCGCTCTCTATTCCGCAGAAAACGACGACAGCAATCGTTGGACCATCTGGTGGAGGAAAATCAACACTTTGCAATCTGATTGCCAGGTTCTGGGATGTGGATTCCGGGGAAGTGACACTTGGAGGTGTGAATGTAAAAGACTACAGCATGAACAGTCTGATGAGTAATTTCTCATTTGTGTTTCAGTCGGTGTATTTGTTTGCAGACACCATTGAGAATAATATTAAATTCGGACGCCAGGATGCAAGTCATGAGGAAGTGGTGGAAGCGGCGAAGAAAGCATGTTGTCATGATTTCATCAGCAAACTTCCGAATGGATATGACACAGTGATCGGAGAAGGAGGAGCCACACTTTCCGGTGGTGAGAAGCAGCGTATTTCGATAGCCAGAGCGATTATGAAGGATGCGCCAATCGTCATATTGGATGAAGCAACGGCAAATGTTGATCCGGAGAATGAAAAGGAGCTGATGGATGCAGTAGATGCACTTACAAAGGAAAAAACGATTATTATGATTGCCCACAGATTAAAAACAGTCAGACATGCAGACCAGATTGTGGTTGTTGAAAAAGGAAGAATTGCACAGCAGGGAACACATGAGCAATTAATGAAACAGGAAGGTATTTATAAGAGATTTGTGGATGCAAGGCAGCAGGCGGTAAGTTGGAAACTGGTGCACTGAGAAATAATCTACAGTCGGTGAATATCCAAATTGAATTGTCTGAAAGAGATTTAATTTAAGTTTCGCTAAGTTTCACTTATATAGGCAGAATGAGGGATATTCAATAATGTAATATGAAAAAAGCACTGAAAACCGTTGGATTATGGGTTTTACAGTGCTTTTCCTTTTGCCAAAGAGGAAAAATGCAGTGAATTTAAGTTTTGCTACGTGTTGTGGATTTTAAGACATCTCACGTAAGGACGTTCTTTTCTGCATTGTCAGATGAAGGACTGGCACACAGTACGATCAAAGGTCTTTATGGCTTATTGAATCCCAGTTTTGAACTGACAGTGGAAGATGGGATTATCCGCAAGAATCCAGTAACAGGAACACTTGGAGATTATGGGGCTCCGGCAAAGGAGAAAGAAGCATTGACACTGGAACAGCAGGAAAAACTTTTGAAGTTTGTTGAACAGAGTAATGTGTATAAGCCTCATCTTCCAATGATGCAGGTTATGTTTGGGGCTTGCCTGAGAGTGAGTGAAACCATCGGCTTAACCTGGTCAGATGTGGATATGAAGAACAGGGAGATCCATGTAGGTGGACAGCTTGTGTATTATGAAGGTGATGACGGATATTGTTTCCATGATTCAGAAACCAAAACGGATGCAGGAATCAGAAATATTCCTATGACACAGATGGTATATGATGCGTTCCGTAAGCAGAGAGAACTGAACCTAATGTTTGGTTTACAGAGTAATGTTGAGATAGGTGGACGCAGTGGATTCATCTTTAATATAAAGCATGGACGTCCGATTATGCCAGCGGGAGTGAACAGCTTTCTGAAAAATATTGTTAATGCCTATAATAAAAAAGAAAGCAAATTGGCAGAAGAAGAGAAGCGAGAGCCGGAGTTGATGCCTCCTATTTCATCGCATACCCTTCGTCATACGGGATGTACCAGATTGGGTGAGAACAATGTCAATCCCAAAGTTATGCAGTATGTGATGGGCCATTCAGATGCACAGATCACAATGAATGTCTATAATCATATTTCAGATAAGTCTCATGTGGAGAATGAGATGTCTAAAATGAACCTGCCAGAAACCGTACCTGCTGTGGTATAAACCATAAGTTGTTGTCGTAAAATGTGGTAAGAAAATCAGACGAATATATTTTTCCAAGAATTTGTGGTAAAAATGTGGTCAAATCAAGAAAATCGAGTGCGAAAGTAAGTGAAAAATCCCTGTGAAGTAGTGGCATACGCCATGCACAGCTCGGGAAAGACTTCCCTCGCTGTAGGGCTGTCGCCTATACATTTCCATGAAAGAGCCATCTTTATCAAGCAAGCTTGAAAGATGGCTCTTTCACGTAAATGTGCATGGCTCGTAGCGTTCACAAATTCTTCACAAAAAAATTAGCACTCGCCTCTTGACAGTGCTAATAAGAAGTGCTATAACATAGCCAGAACGAAGGAAGAGGAAGAAAAGAAAAGTTCCCAGACCGTCCCGGTTCCGAAAATGTTGGTAAATAAACATAATGAAATGAAGTTAGAAAAGGAGAGATGACTTATGTTAATGCCGAGTATTTTTGGAGAAAATTTGTTTGATGATTTCTTTAATGATTTTCCGTTTTATGATGATAACGCCGGACAGAAGATAGAGAAAAAGCTGTATGGACGCCATGGACAGAACCTGATGAAGACCGATATCAAGGAAATGGAAGATGGCTATGAGCTGGAGATGGATCTGCCGGGATTTAAGAAAGAAGAGATTTCGATTTCCCTGGAAGATGGTAATCTGACGATTCAGGCTGCGAAGGGACTGGATGAGGACGAGAAGGAGAAAAAGTCCGGTCGTTACATCCGCAGAGAGCGTTACGCAGGTTCCAGTGCGAGAAGCTTCTATGTCGGTGATGATATAACAGAGGAAGATATCAAGGCGGAATTTAAGCATGGTATTTTGAAGATTTTTGTTCCGAAGAAAGAAGCAAAACCGGAAGTCGAGCAGAAAAAATATATTGCGATTGAAGGATAATGTAGAAGAAGCAGTCAGCCGGATTGATGGATGCAGTTGTCTGGCTGTAACGTAGAAAAGAGCGCTGCGGCACTCATGGAGCGGTTTTACCAGAAATGGAAAGCCGGTTTGTGAGTGTTGCGGCGCTCTTTTTCACTATTTTATATCTGATTAGTAGTTAATACCTGTGATACCGATAGATCCCTCTTTGTCCAGACCAAAGGTAACTGCCGGTTTACCGGATGGATCGCCTACGATGAAACCTGCCTTGGTCAGTTCGGTGGAAGAAACATCGGCTGTCTTGACTGCCTCAATCAGCGCGTCGGTAAATACCTTGTCTGCGTCGAGAGCCATAAATTCAGTTCTGTTATTTACGACAATCCCGTCATCGATGCCGATGTAGGACGGATAGACAAGCAGCTCGGCTAAATCGTTCATATTTTTATTGGCGATGATGCTTTGAAGGGATCTGGCAAAACCACGGTAAAGTTCTGTGATTTCTTTTTCGCTCAGAGTCTCGTCTTCTGCATAATCTGCATCCGTTGTCTGGGCGGTTTCTTTTTCTCCGGCAGTAGTTGTTTCGCTGGCATCGCTGCTTTCTGCTGATGTATCGTTTTCCTGTGTGGATTCAGCGGCAGTTGTTTCAGCCGTGGTTGTTTCAGACGGCTGGCTGGAGCAGGCGGTCATGCTGGCGGCTGCGATGAGAGTGGAAACCATCAAGGTATAAATTGATTTTCTCATAATTTCCTCCATTTGCAATCAATGGCTCCCGGAAGCTTTCTGTGCTTAATGTTGTGAGATGATTTGCAGGAAAGACTCCGAGAGTACCTATCAATAAGGTATGGACAGTAGGTGTCCTCTGTCTGTATGTTTGGCTGATATGATTATCATATCATAAGGCGATGGGAATGTATATGAGGTTTAATGTAATGCGTTTAAATCCGCCTTTTTTAGCCTTTTATTTTTTATAGAAACAATTCCCACCAACCACCTGATAGCTGGAGTAGCTGTCGTAGTTTGCTGATTTGGTCGAGGTAAAATAAAGGTAGTCGCCTATCTGATTTTCCCCGGCGAGCGCTGCCTTTGCCGCCTTGGTGGCAGTAGAGGACGGTCCTCTATCGAGATATTTGTCAAGCAGGCCGGAGGTCGCGCCTGGGAACTGTCCGTCCGCGTAGATGACGCTGGAGATGGATTTGCCCCATTTGCCAGATTTGACGCGGTTGACGATCAGACTTCCGACTGCCAGATAGCTTTCATAGGATCCGCCGTTGGCTTCCATCGTGAGGCAGGCGGAGAGCAGATAAACGTCGCTCTCGGAGGCGGAGATCACGTAGGATGATTTAGCGGCTGGTGCAGCCGTGCTCTTTTTCGAAGAGCTTCCAGAATTTCCAGATTTTCCCGAAGTCTGGGAGGAACCTTTAGCCGCGTTTGCTTCTGCCTGCGATTTTGCGGCTGCAATCTGGGCCTCCTCGGCGGCTCTGGATGCCTGCTCAGCTTCTTCAGCAGCCTGCCGTGCCGCCTCCAGCGCTGCCATCTCAGCCTCAATGCTGATTGCGCGTCCTGGCTTAACGCTGATTGTGACATAATCAGAAGAAACGTAACCGGAGGTGTCAACGGAAAGCTGGATTTTGACCCATCCAGTTTCCTGACTCAGTACAGGATAGTAGTCTTCCGCGGCAGCCAGACCGACGATGGCAGAATCCGTGCTGGCTTCCTCACGTACATGGAGTGTCTGTGTGCTGACGGTAGCGATATAGAGACCGAGCTCTTTGGCGAGCGGCTTGATATCATCGCCAAATACAAGATAATCGTCCTTGAGCCATCCCTCCAGCCCACCGGAGCGGATTTTTGTCCAGCCATTTTTGCGTTTTAAAATGGTACCGCCGCCTCCGCGGAAGCAGGTGCCGAGTACCTTGGCATCTGTATCTGGTTTTTCTCTCAGGTTCAGCGCATCATCCACATTGGCGACCGCGAGATTTTCATACGGATCGACCGGCTTTTCTTCTTTGATTTTGGCTTTCGCCGTACTTTTAGCATCGGTGCCGATCTGATGACTGTTTTTTAAGGTGCTGGAAGAAGCGATGGAAGGATCAGAGCCGGCGTTGTTCTTCTTATCAGAAGGTTTAGAGAGGCATAGAAATGCCAGCAGAGCCGCCCCGGCCACAATAAAAAGGATCAGGAAATAGATCGCCATCATTGTTTTATCCATTTTTTTGCGCCTGGAAGAAGCCGGTTTCAAAGGGGAATCGTTCATATCGTATATCCTTTCTGATATAAAAACATCTTGGAAATATTACAAAGATATTACAAAATTCTTCATTTACTATAGCAAATGGGGAAATCCTTGTCAACAAAGGCGGATTTTACGATTAGAAGAGGAGATGAAGCTGAGTAAAAATGATGTTTTTGGAAACACTATTCCATCAGTGACAGCAATCGTTTCTCCGGAATTCACACGAAACAATCAATCAAAAACAATCATAAAAAATCAAAATTGTGCAATATAACCCAAAAAGAGGCAGCATGTTTGTGAATAAGTTTGATTGATTTTGAATGAAAATGATTTTATAATACAGTCAGAATCAATCAAGATAAGAAAGGAATGAAGGCTTATGATTTATACGGTAACCTTTAATCCATCGTTAGATATATTGTGTCAGTGAGCGATTTTAAGCTCGGACTGACCAACCGGACAGATTCGGAGCTTTTGCTTCCGGGCGGAAAGGGAATCAATGTTTCGACGGTCCTTCAAAACCTTGGAATTGCCAATACGGCGTTTGGCTTTACTGCCGGGTTTGTCGGCGAGGAGGTTCGGAAGGAAGTGGAGCAGCTGGGCGTGAAAGCCGAGTTTATTTCCCTGGATGAGGGAGTCTCCCGCATCAACCTGAAGCTGAAATCCATCGACGGGACTGAGATCAACGGTCGGGGACCGAGGATTCCGCGGGAAGCGGTGGATGCGCTGATGACCAGCTTGACCGGCTGGGGGCGGATGATACGTTGGTGCTGGCTGGAAGTATTCCAGCGTCGATGCCGGATGATATTTATCAGAAGATTATGGAGCGCCTGGATGGCAGGGACGTCCGGATTGTTGTGGACGCGACCAAGGATCTGCTGCTCAATGTGCTGGGACACCATCCATTTTTAATCAAACCGAACAATCATGAACTGGGAGACATTTTCGGCGTGAAGCTCTCGGAGCGGGAGGAAGTTGTTCCGTATGCGAAGAAGCTGCAGGAAAAAGGTGCGGTCAACGTGCTGGTTTCGATGGCAGGCAAGGGCGCGGTTCTTCTGGCGGAGGATGGAAGCGTCTATGCGGCGGAAGCACCGAAGGGAACCTTGAAAAATGGTGTCGGAGCCGGAGATTCGATGGTAGCCGGTTTCCTGGCCGGATACGGGGAGAGCGGAGATTATGAACACGCCTTCCGCATGGGACTGGCAGCTGGAAGCGCGAGCGCCTTTTCGGAGCAGCTGGCGACGAAGGATGAGATAAAGAAAGTGTATGAGACCTGTAAAATCACAAAAATCGGATGAGGTTGTATGCAGACATTTTTGAAGCTGGCAGAATGTACTGCCGGATATGCAATGCATACCTGACATTCGGGCATAAATAGGGAGGCAACAGATATGAAGATTACTGATTTACTGGATCCGAGAAGTATATCGCTGGATGCGGCACCCACCAGCAAATCGGAGACACTGGACAAGGCGGTAGAGCTGATGGCGGCGAGCGGAAAGCTGTCGGATGTCGAGGCATTCCGCAAGCAGGTTTATGCGAGAGAAGAAGAGAGCACGACCGGTATCGGCGAGGGGATTGCAATTCCTCATGGAAAATGTGATGCGGTCAAAAAGCCGGGGCTGGCGGCGATGGTCATCAAAAATGGCGTGGATTTCGACTCCCTGGACGGCGAACCGGTCACTCTGCTGTTTCTGATTGCAGCGCCAAATACAAAAGATAACGTACATCTGGATGTGTTGAGCAAGCTTTCCGTTCTCATGATGGACGAGAATTTCTCAGATTCCCTGCGAAATGCTTCTTCGGTGGAAGACTTTCTTTCCATTATTGATAAGGCAGATGCAGAACAGGCAGGCATCGATGAGAGACTGGCGGCTGATTCCGTCGAAGAAGCGGCAGATACAAATGGAGAGAATGCCGCACAAGCAGGTGGTCAGGAGATTCAGGCGAAAAAAGCGGGTGCAGAGACGGAAAAGACAGCCGGACCGAAGATCTTAGCGGTTACTTCCTGTCCGACCGGTATCGCGCACACCTACATGGCAGCCGAAGGCCTGGAAAAAGCGGCACGCGCGAAGGGCTGGAAGATCAAAGTTGAGACGCGCGGTTCAGCCGGAGCAAAAAATGTGCTGACGGCACAGGAGATCGAGGCGGCGGACTGCATCATCGTGGCAGCGGACGCACAGGTGCCGATGGATCGGTTTGACGGAAAACGAGTGATCGAATGTCAGGTTTCGGACGGTATCAGCAAGGCACCGGAGCTTTTGGAGCGCGCGGCGTCCGGGGAGGTACCGGTTTACCACGCAGCATCATCTGGAAACAGCAGCCCGGCAAAGGCAGCCTCTGGCGGCAAATCGGGCAGTGTCGGACACCAGATTTACACGCAGCTGATGAATGGTGTCTCCCACATGCTCCCATTTGTAGTCGGCGGCGGCATCCTGATTGCGATTGCGTTTCTGATTGATGGTTTTAGTGTGGATATGAATGCACTTCCGCTCGACCAGCGTGTAAACTTTGGTACGATTACCCCGCTGGCGGCATGGTTTAAAAATGTCGGCGGTGTGGCATTTGGCTTTATGCTCCCGATTCTGGCTGGTTTCATCGCGATGGCGATCGGAGACCGCCCGGCGCTGGCAGTCGGTTTTGTCGGCGGCATGATTGCTTCTCAGGGAAAATCAGGTTTCCTTGGCGCCCTGGCGGCAGGTTTTATTGCCGGATATCTGATTCTGGCGCTTCGGAAAGCGTGCGAGAATCTTCCAGAGGCACTGGAAAAGATTGCTCCGGTCCTGATTTACCCGGTTGTGGGCGTCCTGCTCATCGGACTGGTTATGAGCTTCGTCGTAGAGCCGGTCATGGGCGCGATCAATATGGCGTTAAACGATGGTCTGAGCAGCATGGGTGGTTCGAGTAAGCTGATTCTTGGTTTTGTGCTGGCGGCGATGATGGCGATCGACATGGGCGGTCCATTCAACAAGGCGGCATATGTATTTGGTACGGCGGCAATCGCCTCCGGCAACTACGATGTGATGGCAGCTGTTATGATTGGCGGTATGACACCGCCGTGTGCGATTGCGCTGGCAACAATGCTGTTTAAGAAGAAATTTACAAAGGAAGAGCGCGAGGCAGGACCGACCAACTTCATCATGGGTCTGGCATTTATCACGGAGGGCGCGATTCCATTTGCAGCGTCCGATCCGGTACACGTGCTTCCAGCCTGCATCGTCGGTTCGGGTGTTGCGGGAGCGATGAGCATGTTATTTAACTGCACACTGATGGCGCCGCATGGCGGAATCTTCGTATTCCCAGTCATGGGAAATCCGCTGTTCTATCTGCTGGCACTGGTGGTTGGCATGGCGATCTCGACGGTACTCTTAGGAGTTCTCAAGAAGAATGTAGAAGAATAGATAAATAATTTTTTTGACGGAATGTGAATCTTTATTAGAAATTTTTTGGTCAAATCAATCAAAATAGGTTATAATGAGAAGGAGAACATCATCATGAAAGAGTTTAAATATACCATTACAGACCCGGAAGGAATCCACGCACGCCCGGCAGGTGAACTGGTAAAGGCGGCAAAACAGTTTACGAGTACGATCAAACTGACGAAAGACGGAAAGAGCGGCGACTGCAAAAAGATTTTCGGTATCATGGGACTGGCAGTAAAGAACGGGCAGGAAGTAACCCTGACCTTTGAGGGTGAGGATGAAGAAGCAGCTTATGAGGCAGTCAGCCAGTTTATGAAGGAAAATATGTAGTTTAACAAAGATGCCGCGATGTAAGGGATTATTACATGGCGGCATTTTTCGACAATGGATCAATGGAAAGGGGAATGGTCATGCAGACGTATCGTGGAAAAAGTGTATTTGGCGGTGTTGCAGTTGGAAAAATATGTGTGTATCAGAAAGGCGAGCAGACCGTAAAGCGGACGAAAATAGAGAATACAGAGCAGGAAAAAGCGCGGTTTAATGCGGCAGTTCAGGAGTCCATCCGCCAGCTCGGCGAGTTGTATGAAAAGGCGGTAAAAGAAGTTGGCGAGGCGAATGCGGCGATTTTTGAGATTCACCAGATCATGCTGGAGGACGAGGACTATCTGGACGCGGTTCAGAATATCATCGATACGCAGGAGGTCAATGCCGAGTATGCGGTTGCGGTGACCGGTGACAATTTCGCCCAGATGTTTGCGGCGATGGAGGACGAATATATGCGCGGGCGCGCGGCGGATGTCAAAGATATTTCGGAGCGGATTGTGCGCGTTCTGTCCGGAGGCGCAGGTCAGGGCATCCATACGGACGAGCCGGTGATTATTCTGGCAGATGATTTAGCACCGTCAGAGACGGTACAGCTTGAAAAGGACAAGGTGCTATCCTTTGTGACGGTACACGGTTCCGTCAATTCCCACACGGCGATCCTGGCGCGTACGATGAGCATTCCGGCTCTGATCGGAACGGACGTGGCGCTCGATGAGACGGTAGATGGGAAATTTGCGATTGTGGATGGTACGAACGGAGTCCTGTATGTGGAACCGGATGAGGAGACATTGGAAACAATGCGCCGCCGGCAGCGGGAGGAACAGGAGAAGAAAGAACTGCTGCAAACACTGAAAGGGCGCGAAACAGTCACTCTGGATGGCAAGAAGATCCGCCTGTATGCGAACATTGGCAACAGCAAGGATCTGGCGTCGGTCATTCAGAACGATGCGGCGGGCATCGGATTGTTCCGCAGCGAATTTTTGTATCTGGAAAAAGAAACATTTCCGACGGAGGAGGAGCAGTTCCAGGTATATAAACAGGTAGCGGAAACGATGGCGGGCAAACCGGTCATTATCCGCACGCTGGACATCGGCGCGGACAAGCAGTGCGATTATTTTGAACTGAAAAAAGAGGAAAATCCGGCGATGGGCTGCCGGGCGATCCGTATCTGCCTGACAAGACCGGAGATTTTCAAGACACAGATTCGCGCGCTGTTTCGGGCAAGTGCCTATGGCAATCTCCAGATCATGTATCCGATGATCACAAGTGTCTGGGAGGTCGAGGCGATTGCGAAGATTGTCGAGGAGGTCAAGACGGAGCTGACCGCACAGAATCTCCAGTTTGGCGATCCGAAGCAGGGCATTATGATTGAAACCCCGGCGGCAGTCATGGTAAGCCGGGATCTGGCGAAAAAAGTGGACTTTTTCAGCATCGGAACGAACGACCTGACCCAGTATACGCTGGCAGTTGACCGTCAGAACCCGGAGCTGGATGCATTTTACGATCCGCACCATCCGGCGGTACTGGCGATGATCCGCATGGTTGTCGAAAATGCGCACGCTGAGGGCATCTGGGCAGGTATCTGCGGCGAATTGGGCGCGGATCTGAGTTTGACAAAAGAATTCCTGAAAATGGGTGTGGATGAGCTTTCCGTATCGCCGGGGCGTGTGCTGCCGATTCGGAAGGTCATTGTCGAAAGCAGCTGCAGTTGATAAGAATATTAAGACAGAGAGAAGTGAAAAATTGAGCTAAAAAAAGTTCAACCACAGCAGAAGATGAAAGGAAAAGAGTCATGCTGACAGAAAAAAGATACGAACTGATTTTGGAACTTCTGGATAAAAAGAGGAGTGTGACAGTTCCTGAGATTAAAGAGGTGCTGGGAGTTTCGGAATCGACGATCCGGCGGGATCTGAATGCGCTTGACAAGGCGGGGCGCCTGACCAAGGTGTTTGGCGGCGCGGTGTCCTCGGACGGGACATTTACGGGAACCGAGCCGTCAGTGGCACAGAAGATGGAATTGCAGCAGGAGGAGAAAAGGAGAATCGCCCAGTTTGCGGCGGGACTTATCCAGCCGGATGATTTTGTCTATCTGGACGCGGGCACGACGACCGGGTATATCTTAGACTATCTTCCGGCGCGCAGCGCCACGTTTGTGACGAATGCGGTATCACATGCCAAACGGCTGGCAGCCGCCGGAAACCGCGTAATTCTGATTGGCGGTGAGTTAAAGGGCACGACGGAGGCGGTCATCGGAAGTCAGGCGATCCTGATGATCCAGAGCTATCATTTTACAAAGGGATTTTTTGGAACCAACGGCGTCAGCAAGCGCCACGGTTTCACGACGCCGGATCCGAATGAGGCATTAGTCAAGCAAGAGGCGATGCGCCAGACAGAGCGCTGCTATGTGCTGGCGGACAGCCAGAAATTCGGCATGGTAAGTTCGGTGACGTTCGGGGGGTTTGAAGAAGCGACGATCCTCACGGAGACAGAGCCGCCGGAAGGATTTAGCGGCAGCAAGAATATCCGGGTGGCAAAGTAGAATAGTGAGCAGTAACAATCGTGTTTTTCTAATGAAATCCTAACATATATACGATTTGACAAACTATTAGAATATTGCTATATTATGATGATACCAGGGTCAAAAGGTCAGAAGTTCGACGCAAGCTTGCTTGCAGGAGAATTTTTTGACCTTTTGACCCGCCAAAACATGAGTAAGTAGCCATTTTTCA
Source organism: Clostridium sp. AF29-8BH (assembly GCF_003478145.1). Lineage (NCBI taxonomy): Bacteria > Bacillati > Bacillota > Clostridia > Eubacteriales > Clostridiaceae > Clostridium > Clostridium sp. AF29-8BH. The sequence goes on from NZ_QUEL01000001.1 coordinate 56,181, forward strand.
AAGAAAAATGAGCGAATTACGAATGGTTTTGAAGATTGCGGGAGCATATAGTGCGGAGCATCTGGTATCGCAAATCAATAGGGTGGCAAACGGGCAGGATTATGTATGACGATCGAGAGGAACGATGGATCCGAACCGATCGCAGTCAGCATGGATCCTGAATCGTTATGCTGCCCTTGTTAGTGTTTACAGTTATGTAAAAGGAGAACTTTCTAAAAGGAGAATTTACCATGCAGCAATTTCACGGCAGTGACGAATACATCGCTTCGGATGAACTGATCCGCAGCGTTAACATTGCGGCGGCGCTCAAAAAGCCGCTCTTAATCAAGGGAGAACCGGGCACTGGAAAGACGATGCTCGCGGAGGCGATTGCCAGATCCCTCGATATGGAACTTTTGATCTGGAATATTAAATCGACGACCCGCGCACAAGACGGTCTTTACGTGTACGATACGGTACAGCGTCTTTACGACAGCCAGTTTGGTGCGGATGGCGTTGATGATATTGCCAGATATATCCGCCTCGGAAAGATGGGAGAGGCATTTGAGAAGGAAAAGCAGACGGTTCTTTTGATCGATGAGATCGATAAAGCGGATTTGGAATTCCCGAACGACCTGCTCTGGGAACTTGACAAGATGGAATTTTACATTCCGGAGACGGGAAAGACTGTCAAAGCGAAGCACCGTCCGATTGTGATTATTACCTCCAATGCGGAGAAGGAGCTGCCGGATGCGTTCCTGCGCCGCTGTATCTTCCATTATATTGCATTCCCGGAGCAGCCGATGATGGAGAAGATCATCAAGGCACATTACCCGGATCTCGACCAGAAGCTGATCGACGGCGTGCTGGACGCCTTCTACCGGGTGCGCGATCTGCGCGGCCTGCAGAAGAAGCCGAGTACCTCCGAGGTGTTGGACTGGATTCAGGCGCTTGTGATCGGCGGCGTGCCGGTGGAGAAGCTGGAAAAGGAGATCCCGTTTGCGGGGGTACTCTTAAAAAAGACAGAGGATTTAAAGCTGGTGGAGAATAACCGATATGTTTACTGATTTTCTGTATCTACTCCGTTCTTACGGGATGAAGACGAGCCTCAATGAGTGGAACAGCCTGATGGATGCGCTGGAAATGAACCTGAACGACGCGAGCCTGACGGAGTTTTACTATATGGCGAGGGCGGTTCTGGTCAAAAAAGAGTCCGAATATGACAAATTTGACCAGGCATTTCTGGCATATTTTAAAAATGTGCAGACGTTTGAGGAACTTCCGAAGGAGGTCTTAGACTGGCTTGCCAAGGCGCACGCGCAGACGCCGTATGATAAGGATGAGGTCGATGCGCGGTTTGCGGGACTTGATCTGGACGATATCCGTAAAATGATGGCGGAACGACTGAAAGAGCAGCATGAGCAGCACCACGGCGGCAATAAGTGGATTGGAACCGGCGGTACGTCGGCATTTGGACATTCCGGTTACAGCCCGAAGGGCATCCGCGTGGGCGGACCGGGCAAAAACCGGAGCGCGCTGCAGGTGGCGGAACAGCGGAATTACCGCGATTTCCGCGACGATGCGGTTATCCAGATCCGGCAGTTCCAGGTGGCTCTCAAAAAGCTGCGTCTTTTATCCTGCCGTGAGGATGGACCGAAAACGGAACTCAATGTGGAGAAAACGATCGAGAAGACCTGTGACGAAGGCGGACGTCTGGAGCTCGTCATGGAGCGCCCTAGAAAGAACCAGACGAAGCTCCTGCTTCTGATGGATAGCGGCGGGTCGATGTGGGCATATGCGGATCTGTGCAACCGGCTGTTCCAGGCGGTCAATCAGTCGTCCCATTTTAAGGATTTGAAGATTTATTATTTCCACAACTGTTTCTACGATCAGCTGTTTACGACGCCGTCCTGCTCCTGGCGGGATAAGATCTCGACCGAGTGGGTCTTTCACAACCTGAAACCGGAATACAAGGTAATTCTGGTCGGGGATGCGTCGATGGCGCCGTCGGAACTTCTGTACCGCGGCGGCAGTCTCGACTATTTCCACAGCAACGAACGGACGGGCATTTACTGGCTGCAGGAGATGCACCGGCGTTTTCCGTCGGCGATCTGGCTGAACCCGATGCGGGAAAATAACTGGGCATATGCCTACGGTGCGTACACGATCAGCCTGATCCGAGATGAGATCCCGATGTTTCCGCTGACGGCGGCAGGGCTTGAGGCTGGGATTAAGGAATTGAAGAAATAAATTATGGAAGAAAGGGCGTTTCCCGATATTGACAACTAAGTAAACTTGTGCTATTATTCATCATAAACTCTTTGCACTGCATATCAAACTACAGTACAAACTGAGCAGACCGTGAATATCATGGGGTCGGGTCGCAGAAGCGACAGTGGAAGTTAGTTTCATCCACGGGACAGTAGTTACTCATACTGGTTCGTGGGTGTTTTTTTATACTTTTTTACGGGTTAAACCGCAGCACCCACCTATCGTTAGTGCCATGAGATATTTTTTGGAGGTAACGAATATGAAACAGAACGATTTTCAGAAGGTGGCAAATCAGGTGTCTTTTGTAACGATAGTAGTGAACATCCTTTTGTCGTTTATGAAGCTGTTAGCGGGTGTGTTCGCACATTCGAATGCGATGATCAGTGACAGTATCCATTCGGCGTCCGATGTGTTCAGCACGATGATCGTGGTGATTGGAATTAAGCTGTCGTCCAAACAGCCGGACAAGGAGCACCCGTATGGACATGAGCGGATGGAGTGTGTGGCTGCGATTGTCCTCTCGATGGTTCTCTTTATGACAGGTCTGGGGATTGGCGTGGAGGCGCTTACGGACGTGCTCAAGGGAGAATACAGTCACCTGCAGGTTCCGGGAATGCTGGCGCTGGCAGCGGCTGTTATATCCATTGTCAGTAAAGAAGCGATGTACTGGTACACCCGATATTATGCGAAAAAGATTGATTCCAGCGCACTGATGGCAGATGCATGGCATCACCGTTCCGATGCGTTTTCCTCGATCGGTGCGCTGGTCGGAATCGTGGGCGCGAGAATGGGATTTCCGGTCATGGATCCGATCGCGAGCCTGGTTATTTTCGTCTTTATCGTGAAAGCAGCGTATGAGATTTTTAAAGATGCGATGGATAAAATGGTCGATCATTCCTGTGATGAGAAGACCGAAGAACAGCTGCGCGCCTGCGTTCTTCAGAATCCAGATGTGGCGCGGATTGACCTGCTTCAGACGCGGATCTTTGGCAATAAAATTTATGCGGACATTGAGATTGAGGTAGACGGTTCCATGCCGCTGCGGGAGGCGCACAAGATTGCCGAGTTGGTGCATAACAGCATTGAAAAGACATTTCCGAAGGTAAAACACATTATGGTGCATGTCAATCCGGAAATTGACCGGAAATAGAAAGAAGGACTGCCGCAGACTGGCATATTTCCTTTTAAGCAGACCAAGATAACAATAAAAATCTTGTTTACTTAGAAGAGGGCATGCCAGATGCGGCGGTCCTTTTGGCGCTTTTGGGAACATGAAAATTTTAAACATTTTTAAGGACGTCCTGAAAGTTATACTTCCCATTTGCAATGAATACCATCATACTGCAAAATGGAAAAACTGCAATCATGAATATGGAAAAAATGAAAGAAAAAAGGAACCGTTAAGAAATTCTTACGAATTGGATCTTTTGACGATCTTTTTTAGAATCGGTCTGGACTTTTTTTCCGACTCTGCTATAATAAGGATTCAGAATCCATACATGCAGGTCGCAGCCGGATGGCGCGGCAGAGAGGTTTGTGAAAAATGAAAAATAAAAGTATGAGTATACTTAAAATGACTGGTGCGGCAGCTGCACTAGTGCTGATGTTTGCACAGCCAGTACTGGCAGATGGCAGTTTTGCAAATGGAACAAGTGTAAATGGCGTCGCAGTCGGCGGAATGAGCAACGAGGAAGCGAAGGCAAAGCTGGAGCAGAATTACGGTTCTTATAAATTAACGATTAAAGAACGTGGAGGCAAGACAGAAGAGATCACCGCAGCGGAGATCGGCTATAAAGTAGTGATTACAAATGAGCTGCAGGCAGCGATTGACCAGCAGGCAGCAGGGGTAGCTGGAGCAGGAGCGCTGACGATCGCGATGCCGCTTTCCTGCGATCAGACGATGCTTGCAAACCGCATTGCTTCCTTAAATTGTATGTCAGATAGTGTAGCACCGACGGTAGATGCCCATATATCCGCCTGGGAAGAAGGAAAAGATTTCACGATTGTTCCGGAAGTAAAGGGAGAATCTGTGGATAAGGCAAAGGTACAGACGGCGATCAATGCGGCGATCGCCTCCGGCATGACAGAGATCGATCTGGAAGCATTGGGATGTTACACACCGCTCCAGGTGACTTCCGGCGATGCATCCTTAAAAGCACTCTGCGCCCAGATGAACCAGGCTAAAAATGCGACCATCACCTTCCATATCGGTGATGCGACCGAGACACTGTCCGGTACTGAATATGTCAGCTGGTATACAGGCGGCGAGAATGGTGTCATTACTGTAGACCGCGATAAGGCAGCTGCTTACATCAAGGCGCTGGCAGCGAAATACGACACAGCTGGAACTACCCGTACTTTCCATACCACTTCCGGAAAAGAGGTAGCCTTGACAGGCCCTTATGGATGGAAGATTGACCAGACTGCAGAGACAGACAACCTGGTTCTGATGGCGCAGACAGGTATCAATCAGGAACGTGAAGTCCAGTTCTCCCAGCAGGCAGCCAGCCATTCAGACGCAGACTGGGGCAATACCTACGCAGAAGTTGATTTCGGCGCCCAGCATGTATATATGTACGAAAACGGCGCCCTGACTTGGGATGCTCCGTGCGTAACCGGAAACGTATCCAAAAACTACACAACCCCGGAAGGTATTTACAGCCTGACCTACAAGCAGGCCGACCGCGTTCTGCGCGGCGCCAAACGGGCAGACGGCACATATGAATATGAAAGTCACGTAGACTATTGGATGCCATTCAACGGCGGCATCGGTTTCCATGACGCAAGCTGGAGAAGTAAATTCGGCGGAACCATCTACCAGTATTCCGGCAGCCACGGCTGCATCAATCTGCCGGTTGATAAAGCAAAACTTCTCTACGAGAAAGTATACAAGGGAATGCCAGTTCTCTGCCACAACTAAACGTCTATTCTAATTGCTCATTCAGCAATTAGAAGAAGGACTAGCAGTGACGGCATTACTTTATTAGATAATAAGATAAGACAGTAGATGTCAGCTAAAATCATAAACACAATACTGTCATAAAAAAAGATCCTACGTCGTCATCCAGCCGCATTCATGCGCTGGATGACACCAGGATCTTAAATTTTACCAAGTTATCATCCAATAAACAGGAGAAAAAGCCGCCCGGGCAAAAATGAAATTTTCGAGACTGTGGATTTACTTGGCAGATTCGGATTTGATGTTGAAAGAAACCGCAACAAACTTGCTTTGTGAGGATTTCTTTCTGTTTTTAATCAAACCGAAGATGCCTAGAAAATCCCAGTCCTCGAAACCTGATCATTTTTGCCCGGGCGGCTTTTTCTCCGTCCCATCCACGACAATCAAATTATTTAGCTATCTATTTATTTCCCTTCCCCAATAATCAATTCTTCCCCATACGGCAAAGTCTTGATCCAGTCACAGAATGTATGCCACTCCGCCAGCTTATGATCCTTTCTGGCATAATAAATATTAATCAGTGTCTCATAATTAAACGAACAAGTCCGCATCTGATTATAACTGCTCGGCAGCAGCTGGATCATATCATACCAGTCATCCTTATTCTTTGTCTCCAGATAACGCAGGCGGATTTCCTCCAGCTTGGCGACAACTGTTTCCATAAATGCGCGTGTTCCGGCTGTCATGTGGTCGCAGCTGAAATCGTCCATCGAAAACGGTTTGCTGGCGATTTTGTGCATCGTGCTGGTTGAATTGGCGACGGTCGCTACTTTATAAGTATCATATTCTTTCCACCAGTAGAGAGGTGCGGTCACATCGACTGAGACAAATACCTGGCGCAGAAACTTGCGGTGGTCGCTGCCTGCTTTGCGGAGACGTTTCGCAAGGTCGAGATCATTCGGTCCCAGTTTATATTTGCCATTCTCATCATAAAAGCTGTCCATCCGTCCCCAGCTGTTCATCGGATTGCGGGCACCGCGCATGGCATTTTCCAGATTCATGACGCTGGTACGTTCTAATTTAAGCATAATCAAACTCCTTTTTCATATAAGTGAATTATTTTCAGGATAAACTCACTTTTGTGAGTTGTTTCAGGCGGGATCAGTATACCACAAAAACCATGTCCCGTAAACAAAGCATAAAAAAACATACAGAATTACAAGAATCGATAGTTACTGTTCCCGGGTGGGCACTTTTGGAAGCGAAAGTGCCGTAAGAAAACGTGGTGGCAGCAGGAATTTGCCGTATTTAAATGCGAAGCCACGGCAAATTCCGTTACTGGGCACGTATGCGTGAACAGTAAGATCGATAAAAATTACAATCCAAAACAGAATACAGGAAAAAGCAAAGATATTATGCGATATGCACAGAAAAACATAATGAAAATATGTATTTTTAAATATGAAATAGTATTGACACAAAATGAAAAACGTGCTAATATTTAGCCATAGAAATTCATTAATATGAAAAATAACAAGAAAGAGTTAGATTTAATGAAAATAAAGCGAAAAAAGTTTTCATATCATAATCACGAATGAGACAAAATGTCAAAAAGGAGAGATGAACAATGAGCAATGGATATTTCAAAGTAGAGATGCCGAAAAATGAGCCGGTAAAAGCATATCTTCCAGGAAGCCCGGAGAGAGCCAGCTTAAAGAAAGAACTGGAGCGCCAGTCCGCACAGGTTGTTCAGGTTCGATGATCATCGGTGGTAAGGAAGTTTGGACAGAGAGAAAAACCAAAGCAGTTATGCCGCATGACCATGCTCATGTAATCGCAGAAGCAGCTTCCGGCGGTGAGAAAGAGTTAAAGGATGCAATCGCAGCGGCTCTGGCAGCTAGAAAAGCATGGACCGAGATGCCGATGGAACACCGCGTATCTATCTTTTTAAAAGCAGCTGATTTAATCGCTGGTCCGATGAGAGATAAAGTAAATGCAGCTACCATGTTAGGACAGAGCAAGACCGCATATCAGGCTGAGATTGATACCTGCGAGCTGATTGATTTCCTTCGTTTCAACGTATACTACTTACAGCAGATTTATGACAGACAGCCGAACAACACACCGAATGTTTGGAACCGCATCGAGTACCGTCCACTGGAAGGTTTCGTAACCGCGATTTCCCCATTCAACTTCACATCCATCGGTGCTAACCTTCCGACCGCTCCGGCGATCGCAGGTAACGTAGTTCTCTGGAAACCGGCTACCACAGCAGTTCTTTCCAACTACTATGTAATGCAGGCCCTGATGGCTGCAGGACTTCCGGCAGGTGTTATCAACTTCGTACCGAGCCGTGGTTCTGACATGAGCAAGTACGTATTAAGCGATCCGAATCTGGCAGGATTCCATTTCACAGGTTCTACCGAAGTATTCAGCGGTGTTTACTCCTTAGTAGGCGAGAACATCAAGAAATACAAAACATATCCGCGTCTGGTTGGCGAGACTGGTGGAAAGGACTTCATCTTTGCTCACAATTCCGCAGATGTACCGGGTCTGGTAGCAGCTCTGACAAGAGCATCCTACGAGTATCAGGGACAGAAGTGCTCCGCAGCTTCCCGTGCATTTGTTCCGGCAAGCATCTGGCCGCAGGTTAAAGAGGGTATGCTGGCAGAGATTGAGAAGATTAAAATTGGCGATATAACCGATTTCAGAAACCTGATGGGCGCTGTTATCGATGCATCCGCATTCAAGACCAACAAAGAGTACATCGACTATGCAAAAGCATCCGAGGATGCAGAAGTTATCTGCGGCGGATACGATGATTCCAAGGGATATTTCATATATCCGACCCTGATTGAGGCTAAGAAGCCAGATTTCAAGACTATGGTAGAGGAAATTTTTGGACCGGTTATGACCGTATATGTATATCCGGATGACAAACTGGATGAGACTCTGGCAAGCTGCGATACCGCAACGTCCTATGGTCTGTCCGGAGCAATCTTTGCAGATGGCCGAGAAGCTATCGTTAAGATGGAAGATGCACTTAAAGGAACAGCCGGAAACTTCTACATCAACGACAAGCCGACCGGTGCAGTTATCGGCCAGCAGCCGTTCGGTGGTGCAAGAGCATCCGGAACCAACGACAAAGCCGGCAGCGAGATCAACATGTATCGCTGGTTAAGCCCGAGAACCATCAAAGAACTCAGAGTACCGTGCCTGGATGTAACATATCCGTACATGGTTGAGGCATAAGCAGTGCAAAGCAGGGCAGTAAGACAGGAACGTTGTGCTTGCCCATAAGGAACTGTCTTGCTGGACTGATTTATAGGGCGCAGCCCGTCCAGCGAAAAAGCGCAGCTTTTTTGAGCTGGGGCACTGAGCACGCTGAAGCCACTGAGCATGCTGGGGCGCAGCTCTTCCCCATAATTTACTAAATTAAAACCAACCACCCAGAGGATCGGCGCTGATCCGGAATCTGTGTAACGAAACACACGATTTCATATCGGTGCCGATCCTTTTTATAATTTAGAAAATCTGTCCGAGTATCCCAGCCACACCCGCTCAGATATTGTTCCGTTTGTTTGGAATGAAATTGCGGCATTCTGTTATTAAAAATCCCATTATGTTACTGCTCACACATGTGTGCCCAGCAACGGGATTTTGCCGATGCTGCGCATTCCAAATCGGCAAAATCTGCTGCGAGAACTGTATCGTACGGAATTTTCAGTTCAGAAAATTCCTATTTGTGAACAGTTACCCTATTATTCCTTACATTCATCTGATTTGAACCAGTCCTTGTATTTTTCATAAAGATCCAGTAAAATCAAATACGAAATATGGATTTGAGGATTTGTTTTTGTTCAAATTTTCTCGGTTCGATTTTAAATTCAAACAAAAAGGATGAGAAAGCAATGACGGTGATCGATGTATCTGGCTGCGGAAGCGGTGCGGTGTTTTTGATAAAGGGAAAAGCCAATCTCCTGTTCGAGGCGGGGATGGCGTATGCTGCCGATCAGATGGTGGAAAATATAAAAAGAGAACTAGGCGATGCAGAGTTAGACGCGGTTCTTTTATCCCATTCCCATTATGATCATGTAGCGGGGCTTCCGGCGGTGCGGAAAGCATGGCCGGGGGTGAAAACATATGCTTCCGAGCGCGCAAAAGAAATTTTAGTGAAACCGGGCGCTTTGAAGACGATCCGGCGTCTAAGCGGCGAGGCGGCAGAAGCGGCGGGGCTTCCATGGGATTCGGAATATGACGATGCAGATTTACAGATTGATGTATCGCTGGAGGACGGCGAGACGATCGAACTGGGCGACCATACGATCTACGCGTTTGCGACGATCGGCCACACGAAATGTTCCATGTCTTACCTGATTGACGATGAGTTGATGCTGTGCAGTGAGACGGTAGGCGTCATGGGGCATGATGGGAGTTATATGCCGTCGTTTTTGGTAGACTATAAGGCGGCAGAAGAATCGATCGAGTATTCATCGGAATTGGATGCAAAAGAGATTATTTTAAACCACTATGGCTTTGTCAGTGAAGCGGATAAGGCGGCGATCTGGGATGTCCTGATGCAGAAGCTTCGTGACAGCCGTAATGCCATGATTGATATTATGAACCGGTTCCCGGAAGAAGAGGCGGCGCTTCGGGAGATGGAGCGCGTGTTCCATTCTCATGTAGATAAGAAAGAACAGCCAGACGAGGCATTCTATATCAATGCGGCGAGCATGATGAAGACACTCAAAAGACAGTTTCCGGAACGGTTTCCGAGACATTTTCAGCTGATTGCGGCAGTGGATCGGAACTGGGGTATCGGCAATAAAGGGCAGATGCTGACGGTGATCCCGGCGGATCAGAAATTATTCCGGCAGGAAACGATGGGAAAAATCATCGTGATGGGCTATAAAACGTTTCTGACCTTCCCGGCTCAGCGACCGCTGGATGGCAGAATCAACCTGATTTTGACAAAAAAGAAGGCTCTGAGCGTAAAGGGGGCAGAGATCTGCCACAGTGTCGAGGAGACGCTGGTGCGGATTGACGAGCTGAAACAGGAAAAACATCTGACAGATGTAGACGTCGTCATCATCGGCGGCGAGTCGGTTTACCGGCAGTTCCTTCCGTTCTGCGACACAGCGCAGATCACCTGGATTGATTTTTCCTATGTGGCAGACACACACATGGTTGATCTGGAGAAAGAAGGCTGGGAACTGGTAAGACGAAGCGGCGAGCAGACATTTTTCAATTTGTGCTATGAATTCAGGGAATATCGGAAGCTGGAAAAGGAATCGCTCTAAGGTTGTCAAAAATAGGACAAAGTGGTAAAATAATTGAGAATTCTGAAAAGTCAAACAATAAAATGTTCATATAACAGTAAGGAGGAATAGAATGTACCCGATTTTAAAAGCTGAAAAACTGGCAGATAAGATTTATCTGATGGTTGTAGAAGCACCGCGTGTAGCGCGTGCATGTGAGCCGGGCGAATTTGTCATCGTCAAGATGGGCGAAGAGGGCGAGAGAATCCCGCTGACCATCTGTGATTTTGACCGTCAGGCAGGAACGATCACGATCGTATTCCAGACCGTGGGAGCTTCTACCGAGAAGATGAGCACCCTCAAGGCTGGGGATGCATTCCATGATTTCGTAGGACCGCTTGGAAATCCGTCCGAGTTTATTCATGAGAATATAGAAGAGCTGAAAAAGAAGAAATACCTCTTCGTAGCCGGCGGCGTCGGTGCGGCTCCGGTTTATCCGCAGGTAAAATGGATGCATGAGCACGGCATTGATGTAGATGTTATCGTAGGTTCTAAGACCAAAGATCTGCTGATTCTGACCGAGGAGATGGAGAAGGCAGCCGGAAACCTTTACATCACAACCGATGATGGCAGCTTTGGCATTAAAGGTATGGTTACAGGTGTCATCGAGGATTTAGTTGAAAAACAGGGACGCAAGTACGATGTCTGTGTTGCAATCGGACCGATGATCATGATGAAATTTGTCTGCCTGCTGACGAAAAAACTGGAGATTCCGACGATTGTCAGCCTGAACCCGATCATGGTAGATGGAACCGGTATGTGTGGTGCCTGTCGTGTCACCGTAGGCGACCAGGTCAAATTTGCCTGCGTAGACGGACCGGAGTTTGATGGACATCTTGTTAATTTTGACGAGGCGATGGAACGTCAGAGAATTTATAAGACTCAGGAAGGCAGAGCGATGCTGCGCTTGAAAGAGGGCGATACTCATCACGGCGGATGCGGACAGTGCGGAGGTGACAAATAATGGAAGCAAAGAGAGATATGATGAAAAAGGTGCCGGTCAGAGAGCAGGATCCGAAGGTACGTGCGACTAATTTTAAAGAGGTATGCCTCGGCTATAATATGGAAGAAGCAGTTGCGGAGTCTGAGAGATGTCTGAACTGTAAAAATGCAAAATGTATCGCTGGATGCCCGGTTTCCATCAATATTCCGGCGTTTATCCAGGAAGTAAAAGCGGGAAATATTGAGGAGGCAGCGAAAGTCATCGCACTTTCTTCGGCACTTCCGGCAGTCTGTGGACGTGTCTGCCCACAGGAATCCCAGTGTGAGGGACAGTGTGTGCGCGGTATCAAGGGCGAGGCGGTTTCCATTGGTAAACTTGAGCGCTTCGTGGCAGACTGGTCCCGTGAGCATGGTTTTGTACCGGCAGCGCCGGAGAAGACAAACGGAAAGAAAGTAGCAGTCATCGGCTCCGGTCCTGCAGGTCTGACCTGTGCAGGCGATCTGGCAAAACTGGGCTATGAAGTAACCATTTTCGAGGCACTTCATGAGCCGGGCGGAGTATTGACCTACGGCATTCCGGAGTTCCGTCTTCCGAAGAGCGGCGTTGTACAGCCGGAGATCGAGAATGTCCGCAAGCTGGGCGTTAAGATTGAGACAAACGTAGTTATCGGAAAATCTATCACAATCGACGAGCTGATGGATGAAGAAGGTTTCCAGGCAGTCTTCATCGGTTCTGGTGCCGGACTTCCGAAGTTCATGGGTATTCCGGGTGAAAATGCCAACGGCGTATTTTCCGCAAATGAGTACCTGACCAGAAATAACCTGATGAAGGCATTCCGCGATGATTATGACACACCGATCATGGAATCGAAGAAGGTAGTTGTAGTCGGCGGCGGAAACGTAGCGATGGATGCGGCAAGAACGGCTCTGCGTCTCGGTGCAGAAGTTCATATTGTATATAGAAGAAGTGAGAAAGAGCTTCCGGCACGTGTGGAGGAAGTACATCACGCAAAAGAGGAGGGCATCCATTTTGACCTTCTGACCAACCCGGTTGAGATTCTCGAGGATGAGAACGGATGGGTCAAAGGCATCGTATGCCGCCATATGGAGCTTGGCGAGCCGGATGAATCTGGAAGAAGACGTCCGATTGAGGTGGTCGGTTCTGATTTCACGATCGATGCAGATACCGTTATCATGGCGCTGGGTACTTCCCCGAACCCGCTGATTTCCAATACGACCAAAGGTCTGGAGATCAACCGCTGGAGATGTATCGTGGCGGATGAGAGCAATGGAAAGACAACGAAAGAGGGCGTTTACGCCGGAGGCGACGCAGTGACTGGCGCGGCTACGGTTATTCTCGCGATGGAAGCCGGACGAGCAGGTGCAAGAGGCATCGACGAGTATCTTTCTGCAAAATAATGAAATCTCATCATGTAGATTTGCTGAATGAAGCAATCGCCCCGGCACTGACCCGGCTGGCGCTTCCGATCATGGCGACCTCTCTGGTTCAGATGCTTTACAATCTGACTGATATGGCGTGGATCGGACGCCTCGGGGCAGGCGCCGTCACGGCGGTGGGATCGGCAGGTATGTATACCTGGTTTTCACAGGGATTTGCGATTTTGGCGAGGACGGGCGGTCAGGTAAAGACCGCCCATTGTCTTGGTGCGGGAGAAAATGACAGTGCGGCGCAGTATGCGAGAGGTGCGCTGCAGTTGGGAATTTTGTTTGCCGTGCTGTATGGGCTGGTTTCGCTCTTTGGAGCCAGTCGGTTAATTGGATTTTTTAAATTAAACAGCCCGGAGGTGATTGCACAGGCAGAATGGTATGTGCGGATCGCCTGTGGGCTTGTGATCTTTTCTTATCTAAATGCGATCTTGACCGGACTTTTGACGGCGGCGGGAAACAGCCGGACACCGTTTATCGTCAACGTGGCGGGGCTTGTCTTCAATGTTGTGCTGGATCCGGTGCTGATCTTTGGAATCGGACCATTTCCGGAACTGGGAGTCAGCGGAGCAGCGGCTGCGACGGTCACGGCACAGGCGCTCGTAAGCCTCCTGTTTTTCAAGGCAGTCCTGCGGGAAAAGGTGCTGTTTCCGCATCTGCGTCTCTGGGTGCTGGTTCCGGTGAAGGTTTGGAGGGAGATCGTGAGGATCGGTGTGCCGTCGGCGGTGCAGAACCTGATTTACGCAGGAATTTCGATGATTCTGACCCGCCTTATCACCGGATGGGGTGATCTAGCAGTGGCGGCACAGCGTGTTGGCAGTCAGATTGAATCCGTTTCCTGGATGGTCGGAGATGGCTTTTCGGCGGCAGTCAATGCATTCCTCGGACAGAATTATGGGGCGAAGCGGTATGACCGTGTGCGCCGCGGCTATTTCTGTGCGATCGCGATGACGGCGGCGTGGGGACTCTGCACGACATTTTTGCTGATCGGAATGGCGCGTCTGTTGTTCTCGATCTTTTTGCAGGAAGAAGAGGTCATGGCGATCGGCGTCAATTACCTGCGGATCGTGGGACTGAGCCAGATGTTTATGATGGTGGAACAGACCTCGATCGGTGCGTTTTCCGGTCTGGGGCGGACGCTGTATCCGTCGATCGTCAGCGTGACCTTTACCTCCGCGCGCATCCCAGTGGCGGTGTTGTTGTCCTCTGTGATGGGACTTAGCGGTATCTGGTGGGCGTTAAGTATTTCCAGCATGGTAAAGGGATGTATTCTGTTCGTTAGTTTTGTCGTGTTTTTGTATGTTTTTTTGGAGAGAAAGAAAGATGAGAAAACCGTCTGAAAAGTTACAAAAAACATATGGACGAATTGAGAATTTCGTGAGATAATAGGGACAGGATTGATGTGATAAAATTAACAAAGTACAAAATCCAATCATTTCGAAAGGAGTCTTATAATGATTTATTCACAAGAAGTAGAAAATATGTGTCCAGTAGCCCAGGGCGTAAATCACGGCGCTGCTCCGATCCCGGAGGAGGCAAAGTGGGTTAAGTCCAAAGAAGTAAAGGATATTTCCGGTTTAACACACGGTGTTGGCTGGTGTGCGCCGCAGCAGGGTGCTTGTAAGCTGACCCTGAATGTTAAGGAAGGTATCATTCAGGAGGCTCTGGTAGAGACGATCGGATGTTCTGGTATGACCCATTCTGCAGCGATGGCAGCAGAGATTCTTCCGGGAAGAACCGTACTGGAAGCATTAAATACAGACCTTGTCTGTGATGCAATCAACACCGCCATGCGTGAGCTGTTCCTCCAGATCGCATATGGCAGAACGCAGAGTGCGTTTTCTGAAGAGGGGCTTCCGATTGGTGCCGGCCTTGAAGACCTTGGAAAAGGACTCCGCTCTCAGGTAGGTACGATGTACGGAACTCTGAAAAAAGGTCCGCGTTACCTTGAGATGGCAGAAGGCTATGTAACAGGAATTGCACTGGATGAAGAAGATCAGATCATTGGTTACCAGTTTGTAAACTTAGGTAAGATGACCGACTTCATCAAGAAGGGCGACGATCCGACCACTGCATATGAGAAGGCAAAAGGTCAGTACGGCCGTGTAGACGATGCAGTTAAGATTATCGATCCGAGACAGGAATAATCGTTATTGTACATAGATAGGAGTTTTCTGAACTGAAAATTCCGTACGATACATTTCTGACATCGGAGTTTGCCGATTTGGAATGCGAAGCATCGGCAAAATTGCGTTGCTGGGCACGTATGCGTGAACAGTAACAAATAATCACAGGGTACATAGTTAAGGAGGAACATCACAATGGCATTATTTGAATCATACGAGAGACGAATTGACAAGATCAATTCCGTATTAAATAGCTATGGCATTGCTTCGATCGAAGAAGCTGAGAAGATCACGAAGGATGCCGGACTGGATGTATACGATCAGGTAAAGAAGATCCAGCCAATCTGTTTTGAAAATGCGTGCTGGGCTTACACGGTAGGCGCGGCAATCGCAATCAAGAAAGGCTGCCGCAGAGCTGCCGATGCGGCGGCAGCGATCGGCGAGGGACTGCAGGCATTCTGTATTCCGGGTTCCGTAGCAGATCAGCGTAAAGTAGGTCTGGGACATGGAAACTTAGGTAAGATGCTTCTGGAAGAAGAAACCGACTGCTTCTGCTTCCTGGCAGGTCATGAGTCCTTTGCAGCCGCAGAGGGTGCGATCGGTATCGCAGAGAAAGCAAATAAAGTTCGTAAAAAACCGCTTCGCGTTATCTTAAACGGTCTTGGCAAAGATGCGGCTCAGATCATTTCCCGTATCAACGGCTTTACATATGTAGAGACAGAGATGGATTATTACACAGGCGAAGTGAAAGAACTGTGGAGAAAATCTTACTCCAAGGGACTTCGTGCGAAAGTAAACTGTTATGGTGCAAATGACGTTACCGAGGGTGTAGCGATCATGTGGAAAGAGGGCGTAGACGTTTCCATCACCGGTAACTCCACCAACCCGACCCGTTTCCAGCATCCGGTAGCAGGTACATATAAGAAGGAATGCGTAGAGAAAGGCAAGAAATACTTCTCCGTAGCATCCGGCGGCGGTACAGGACGTACCCTTCACCCGGATAACATGGCAGCAGGTCCGGCTTCTTACGGTATGACTGATACCATGGGACGTATGCACTCCGATGCACAGTTCGCAGGTTCTTCCTCTGTACCGGCTCATGTAGAGATGATGGGTCTGATCGGTATGGGTAATAACCCGATGGTCGGCGCTACTGTGGCGGTTGCGGTAGGAATTGAGGAAGCTGCGAAGGCTGGGAAATTCTAAAAAATATTGATTTTTCAAGATCCGTCCGCAGCCATTCGGCATCCGTAAAAATAATGTGAGAGCGTTTAGTTTCTTCTGTTCCTTTTACGATGTATTGTAATCCTACATATTTTATATGGTTCCGAGGAAGCGTAGCTTGTACCTTTCCTAAGAACATGGTATCATAAAACCAGTATATGGATGAAACTGCTTTTATCAAGGTAGTTTCGAAGAAAAGGGGAAACGATATAATGTATAAGGATGATACGATTCTGGTTGTAGGTCAGGCGAAACCGAGCAAGGAGGACGCGATTTACAGCCTGCACGGAGAGTTTTATGTGAGTTTTGTAGTAGAACGGGCGACGGGAAAGATTCTTGATCTGGAGTGCAATACGATTTTGTCGGTGACGCGCAATTTTGTTGTGTCGATGCTGCTTGGAAAGAGTTTGAAAACGGATTTGGACGAGATGCAGCAAAGTATCCGGGAAAGGTATTTTGCACTGACTCAGAAGCCGCTCATTGCCTGTCTGAAGGACGCACATAACCGTTATATGATGGTGACAGGGCAGAAGTGATGTGGGTATTGGCGGTGTGCTTGTATAAACTATAAAGGCACGGTGCTGATAAAACGATTGGCAGAGAATTAACAGAATAAAGATGGCAGCTCATCAGCAGAAATTGATGGGCTGCCATTTTGGTTATCATAGAAACGTATTCTACAACATTATTCTTTTCCGTTCCAGCAATATGTACACAGCTTGCACGGTTCCAGACCAATCGATTCGATTAAATCGTCGAGGCGGTGGAACTGCAGGGAGGTAAAGTTTAAGCGTTTACGGATTTCTTCGACCATTTCCTTATAATTCTGGCTGTCTGGGTTTGCGTAATCATCCAGAAGCTCCGGGGAAACATTGTCGCCCTCACGGTCGCGGATGATGCGGCGTGTGATGAGATCCAGCTCGGAATTGGAGCGGGAGAAGTTCAGATATTTACATCCAAACAGCAGCGGCGGACAAGCCGGACGGATATGTACTGCTTTGGCACCGCTCTGATACAGGAATTCGGTTGTTTCGCCGAGCTGGGTGCCGCGGACGATGGAATCGTCGATTAAGAGCAGGCTCTTGTCGCGGATCAGGCGTCTACCGGGATCAGCTTCATACGTGCGATCAGGTTTCTCTGGCTCTGGGTGGTCGGCATGAAGGAACGCGGCCAGGTTGGGGTATATTTAATGAATGGACGGGCAAATGGAATGCCGGATTCATTGGCGTAGCCGACTGCATGCGCGATACCGGAATCTGGGATTCCGGCTACCAGATCGGCGTCGGACTGATCGCGTTTGGCAAGCATACGACCGCAGTGGTACCGCATTTCCTCGACGTTGATTCCTTCGTAGCAGGAGGTCGGATAACCGTAGTAAACCCACAAGAAAGAACAGATTTTCATTTCCTTGCGAGCCGGGCTGAGTACCTCTACGCCGTCGGCGTTCATGCGGACGATCTCGCCCGGTCCCAGTTCTTTGTAGTCCGTGTATCCAAGGTTGATGTATGCAAAGCTTTCAAAGGAAACACAGAACGCACCATCTTTGCGTCCGATGATCGCCGGGGTACGTCCGAGGCGGTCACGGGAGATATAGATGCCCTCCGGGGTCAGCAGGAGAATGGTCATGGAACCCTTGATTTTTTCCTGTGCCAGTTTCAGACCTTCAACAAGGGAATCTGCCTGACTGATGATGGCGCCGACCAGCTCGGTTGCATTGATCTTGCCGCCGCTCATTTCCATGAAATGAATATGCCCTTTCTTAAATGCTTCCTGAATCAGCTCTTTTTCATTATTGATCTTGCCGACTGTGGTGATGGCATAGCTTCCTAAGTGCGACTGAATTAACAGAGGCTGCGGTTCCATATCTGAGATACAGCCGATGCCCATGTTACCCTGCATTTCATCGACATCGTGCTCAAATTTTGTACGGAACGGGGAATTCTCGATATTGTGTATAGAACGGCTGAAACCGTTTTCTCCATAAACCGCCATACCACCGCGTCGTGTTCCCAGATGGGAATGATAGTCCGTACCAAAAAAAAGATCCAGTGTACAGTTTGTTTTTGATGTGACACCAAAAAATCCGCCCATTTGTTACTTCCTTTCAACTCTTTTGTCAATAAACTCCATGTGTTACGTTGCACGCGTTGTGATGCGTAACGACATCATTTTTATCATATCATATATTAGGTGTATTACACAATATGAAATATTTATTAAAAATACTTATGAATATTCTTTGGAACTGTTTACAGGCACATTTGGGATCGAAAGCGTCATAAGAGAACGTGGCGGCAGCAGGAATTTGCCGTATTTAAATGCGAAGCCACGGCAAATTCCGTTACTGGGCACGTATGCGTGAACACTAACCTTGTCAGAAAAATGTAAGAAGTAAAATGGGACGAAGTGTTCTTAATAAAGGAAGAGTGTGATATAATAAAACCATTGTACGTGAGTATGTCACATGGTCGGCTGTTCCGGATTGCATCGGAATGGCAGAAGAAAAAGAAAACAATTTGGAGGTTTTGGAGCGGTATGAGAAAAACATGGAAAATGAGAGCAGCAGCACTGTTACTTACGGCGGTCTGTACGGTAGGGGCGTCGTTTGCGGCGTATGCGGATGATGTGCCGTCCGGACCGGCATCGGATATGGAGCTGATTCAGAGGCGAGAGCAGGCGTCCGGTTCCCAGAATGAGGCGGGGGATGCACAGACGGCTGCTGGCAGCGAGAATCATGCTGGCGCAGCGGAAGGACAGCAGACAACAGAGAACCAGGAGACAGGAAATAACGGACAGACTGCTTCTGAGACACAGGGAACGGAGCAGGGGGACAGCCAGGTTCCGGATGGAATGGTAGCCAGCGGCGGTCGTTATATCGATCCGAATGCACCGATGGTGGCACTGACCTTTGATGATGGTCCGTATGCCCCGGTTGGAAACCGCATCATGGACTGCGCGGAGCAGTACGGCGGCCGTGTGACCTTTTATGTGGTCGGAAACCGTGTGAATTCCTATAAGAGTGAGATTCAGCGGATGTATGCCAATGGGCATGAGATTGGAAATCACACGCAGGATCACAAGTATCTCCAGAAGTTAGGCGCACAGGAGATTCGTCAGCAGGTGGAGGCCTGCAATCAGGCGGTTGCCGCGATCACAGGCGAGGCACCGAAAACAGTCCGTCTTCCGGGCGGTGGAAAAAACAGCACTGTGCTTGCCAATATCAGCCAGCCGATCGTACTCTGGAATGTGGATACGCTGGACTGGAAGACACGCAATGCGGCTTCATCGGTGCAGACCGTGTTAAACCAGGTAAAAGATGGCTCGGTGGTTCTGATGCATGAGCTTTACAATGCTTCCGGTGACGCGGCAGTCACGATCATTCCGGCGCTTGTGGAGCGCGGCTATCAGCTGGTGACGGTCAGTGAGCTGGCGCAGTTCCGTGGTGGACTGGCAGGCGGAACCGTCTATTACAGCTTCCACAAATAACAGGCTGCATTCACATACGGCGAAAGCCCCCATATTCTAACAGTAAGGGAAGAATATGGGGGCTTTTTCCTGTGAACCGGGCGAGAGAATGGATTCATTGCAATGAGGCGTACAGACGAGGACTGACAGGAAAAGGCGTCGGGGTGGCGATCCTGGACACAGGGGTATTTCTGCATCCGGATTTGGAAAATTGCGTTTACGGATTTCGGGATTTCCTTAAGAAAAAACAGCAGCCGTATGATGACAATGGGCATGGAACGCATGTGGCAGGGATGATTGCCGGCAGCGGCACGGCGTCGGCGGGACGCTATCAGGGTGTGGCGCCAGGGGCGCAGCTGGTCTGCCTGAAAGTGCTGGATCAGAGGGGAAATGGGTATGTATCGGATGTGCTGGCAGGGCTTCGCTGGGTGCGCCAGAATGGCAGCCAGTACGGGATCCGGATTATCAATATATCGGTTGGCTCCTTTACACCGAAGGGAATGAGCGAAGATTCGGCGTTGGTGCGCGGTGTCGATGCGGCGTGGGATGCCGGGTATGTGGTCGTGGTGGCAGCGGGAAATAATGGTCCAGCCGCGCACACGATCACAACGCCGGGGATCAGCCGGAAGGTCATCACGGTGGGATGTGCGGATGATGACCGGGAGGTAGAGGTGGCAGGCAGCCGGATGGTGGACTATTCGGGGCGGGGTCCGACGGACGCCTGTATCTGCAAGCCGGACATTGTGGCGCCTGGATCACGGATTGTGAGCTGTAACCTGCGGCGGAACGGGTACCGTTTTAAAAGCGGGACGTCCATGTCTACGCCGCTTGTCGCGGGGGCGGCGGCGCTTTTGCTGGAGCAGAACCCGGACATGACGAACCGGGATGTGAAGCTTCGCTTTAAAGAGCGGGCAGTGGATCTGGGGCTGCCGCGCAACCAGCAGGGCTGGGGAGCGCTGGATATCGGGCGGCTGTTAGAGTAGAAGCGGGGCGGTGCCAGATGACGTGTACAGGCAGACATTTTTGCAACGGAAGGTTTTGTGTGAACAGTAATGGTGGCAGCGTAACTGTATCGTACGGAATTTTCTGAACTGAAAATTCCGTACGACACAGTTCGGGTAGCAGCTTTTCTCAGCAAAATAATAGACAGAACCAGCCGGAAAATGATATAATTGTAGATACTTTGAATCGCAGAATCAGGTTATAGATCCGGCAGCATCCTGCAGTGCGTCCGGGGGAAAACCAAAAGAAAACAGTTGACATTTACAGCCGGATCCGCTATGATAGAACTAAGTTTAGAACATTTGTTCGTGATTGGCCGCGGAGCGGCGTTTTGGAGGGAAAGATGAATAAAGAAGACAAGCTGAAAGCATTGGATGCTGCGTTGACACAGATTGAGAAAGCATACGGAAAAGGCTCAGTGATGAAGCTGGGTGATTCTGGTGCGAATATGAATATAGAGACGATTCCGACCGGCTCCCTGAGCCTGGATATTGCACTGGGACTGGGCGGTGTTCCGAAGGGACGAATCATCGAGGTATACGGACCTGAGTCCAGTGGTAAGACGACGGTTGCCCTGCATATGGTGGCAGAAGTACAGAAGAGAGGCGGTATCGCTGGATTTATCGATGCAGAGCACGCACTCGATCCGGCATATGCGAAGAAGATCGGTGTTGATATCGATAATCTGTATATCTCCCAGCCGGACAACGGCGAGCAGGCTCTTGAGATTACCGAGACGATGGTGCGCTCCGGTGCGATCGATATCGTGATTGTGGACTCGGTTGCCGCACTGGTTCCGAAGGCAGAGATTGACGGCGAGATGGGTGATTCCCACGTAGGTCTGCAGGCACGTCTGATGTCGCAGGCACTCAGAAAGCTGACCGCAGCAATCAGCCGTTCAAATTGTATCGTTATTTTTATCAACCAGCTGCGTGAGAAGGTTGGTATCATGTTCGGAAACCCGGAGGTTACGACCGGTGGACGGGCACTCAAGTTCTATTCTTCTGTCCGCATGGATGTCCGCCGGATTGAGTCTCTGAAGCAGGGCGGCGAAGTAATTGGAAACCGTGTCCGCATCAAGGTTGTGAAGAACAAGATTGCTCCGCCATTCCGTGAGGCAGAGTTTGATATCATGTTCGGAAAAGGTATTTCCCGTGAGGGCGATATCCTGGATCTGGCGGCGAAGGAGAACATCGTGGAGAAGAGCGGCGCCTGGTATGCTTATGAGGGCAGCAAGATCGGTCAGGGACGCGAGAACGCGAAGAATTTCCTGGCAGCAAATCCGGAAATCTGCCTTGAGATTGAGAACAAGGTACGTGTCAAATACGGACTTTCCGAAGACACGATGATGCCGGAGGCGTCCAAGGAAGCACCGACGGAGCTTCCGCCGGTAGGAGTGGACGCAGAGGACGAAAAATAGAGTAAAATCCTGTTACAGGGCACATATGTGTGAACAGTAACAGGAAAAGTTACAGCTGGCAACGTGTGAACTGTAGCTATGAAAAGGGGCTGTATATGCGGATTGAACGCGTAGAATCCCTGGATAAGAGAAAGTGCAAAGTTTTCACGGATGAGGACTTTGCCTTTCTTTTATATAATGGGGAATTAGAAAAATACGGTGTCTGTGAGGGCGCGGTTTTGGAAGAAAGAACGGAGAGGGAGCTTTTGGATCTTTTAAGCCGCCGGGCACATGAGCGGGCGCTGAATCTTTTGAAGGTGCAGGACCGGACGGAAGGAGAAATGTGCCGCCGCCTTTTCCAGGAAGGGTATCCGGATTCGATCGTGCAGGAGACGATTGGATTTTTGCAGGAATATCATTTTGTGGACGATGCCAGATATGCGGCGAATTACCTGCAGGTTCATGGAAAGCGGAAAAGCCAGGCGGAATTGAAGCTTTACCTGCAGCGAAAAGGCATATCGCGCGAGATCATCCGGGAGCAGCTGGAAGAGACAGAACATGATTCGGGCGAGGCAATCCGCGTCTTGCTTGAGAAGAAGCATTACAGGGCGGGAGAGACAGCGCCGGAGGAGGAAAAAAAGATCATTGCCTATCTGATGAGGCGGGGATTTTCATGGGAAGATATCCGGAGAGAGATGAAGGAGCAGGAGGATGCACTTAGTTGACTTTCAGGCGCAGAGTCATTTACCAAAGATAATTTTGAATGGATTCTGTTTCATGATTGTGAACGTGCAAATGTATTATAAAACAGAACAGAACGCTGTCTAAAGGTGTCCCAGGAAGCTGGTTAGGAAGCGCTTATTCTGCTTGACATACTGTATAAAACCGTTTAAAATTATAGTATTGTATTTTCGTACAATGAAAACTAAATAAGGAGGTGCTCCTGTGTCACAAGTAATAATTGCGGTTATCGTTACAGGT
The DNA here is from genome assembly GCF_003478145.1 of Clostridium sp. AF29-8BH. NCBI lineage: Bacteria > Bacillati > Bacillota > Clostridia > Eubacteriales > Clostridiaceae > Clostridium > Clostridium sp. AF29-8BH. The sequence continues at coordinate 79,233 of NZ_QUEL01000001.1, forward strand.
GTTATTGTAGCAGCTATTACTTGGGTCGTTGCGAACCAGCATCGCCAGAAGACATATGAGGCGAAGATTGGAAGCGCAGAAGAACGATCCAGGGAAATAATAGATGAAGCATTGAAAATTGCTGAGACAAAGAAGCGAGAAGCTCTCCTTGAAGCGAAGGAAGAGTCGTTAAAGACAAAGAATGAGCTTGAGAAAGAAACAAAGGAAAGAAGAGCTGAGCTTCAGCGCTATGAAAGACGTGTACTGAGCAAAGAAGAAAACCTGGACAAAAAAGCAGAAGCGATGGAAAAGCGTGAAGCGGGTATGAATGTCAAGGAGGAGGCACTTAAGAGAAAGACTGCGGAGGCAGAGGCTCTCTATGAGAAAGGTATGCTGGAACTGGAGAAGATCTCCGGTTTAACCTCTGAACAGGCAAAGGAATATCTGCTGCGTTCCGTGGAAGAAGATGTAAAGCATGATACGGCGAAGCTGATCAAAGATCTCGAGGCGAAAGCTAAAGAAGAAGCAGAGAAGAAAGCCAAGGATTATGTGGTGACAGCGATTCAGCGCTGTGCTGCGGATCATGTGGCTGAGACAACCGTATCAGTCGTACAGCTTCCGAATGATGAGATGAAGGGACGAATTATCGGACGTGAGGGAAGAAATATTCGTACACTGGAGACTCTGACGGGCGTGGAACTGATCATCGACGATACGCCGGAGGCAGTTGTCCTGTCTGGCTTCGATCCAATCCGGAGAGAGGTAGCGCGTATTGCACTGGAACGTCTGATTGTGGATGGACGGATTCATCCAGCCAGAATCGAAGAGATGGTAGAGAAGGCACAGAAAGAAGTGGAAAACATGATGCGCGAGGAGGGCGAAGCGGCTCTTCTGGAAGTTGGCATTCATGGTATCCATCCGGAACTTGTCAAGCTGCTTGGTAAGATGAAATTCCGGACAAGTTACGGTCAGAATGCATTGAAGCATTCGATTGAGGTTGCACAGTTAGCCGGACTTCTGGCGGCTGAGGTGGGCGTCGATGTACGGACCGCCAAACGTGCAGGTTTATTACATGATATTGGAAAGGCAGTCGATCACGAGCAGGAGGGAACCCACGTAGAACTGGGTGTGGCGCTCTGTAAGAAGTACAAAGAGTCCGCAACCGTTATCAATGCAGTGGAAGCCCATCACGGCGATGTAGAGCCACAGAGCTTGATTGCATGTCTGGTACAGGCAGCTGATACGATTTCAGCGGCACGTCCAGGTGCGAGACGAGAGACTCTGGAAACATATACCAACCGTCTGAAACAGCTGGAGGATATCACGAACTCCTATAAGGGTGTTGATAAATCCTACGCAATTCAGGCAGGTCGTGAGGTGCGTATCATGGTTGTACCGGAACAGGTCAGCGACGATGATATGGTTCTGATGGCGAGAGAGATTTCAAAGCGGATTCAGGAAGAGTTACAGTATCCGGGACAGATCAAGGTCAATGTAATCCGTGAATCGAGAGTTACCGAGTACGCCAAATAAAACCCGGCAGCAGGGCTGCATGGAGTAAACTTGAGCATGAAAATAAAAGTCTTATGGATGAAGATACATTACATTCATAAGACTTTTTTGTTTCATGGGGAATTGCGTCCTATGAAACAAAAAAACGCTCCGCGAGGATGCGCACTCGCGCGAAGAAGAAACATGTCGCAAGCGACCGCGCGAGACGCCCGAATGTGCCAAGGCACATTCTTTACATCTTTTTTGAGAGAGAAAGAAAAACAGAAAAATACAGGTTTTTTTCATGAAGCGGAAAACGGAAACTCTGTTTTTCGGACAGACTGAAAATTTGCATGAGCAGGGTAAAATAAAGGGTCGTGAGCGTGAAGGCAGGCGGAGAAATTTTGCTTGCAAACTGTCCAAAAGACGAGTATTATAGCATGATAGAGTTGAAAAATAGTGATTATTTAGCAGCTTCATGCATTTATTGTGGCGTAATGGTAAGAAGATTGAACCGTTACCAAGATGCTGAATAGAAAGCCAGATGTGGCTGTTGGAAAGAGCAGCTGCAGTCAGACAACAAATGGAGGATCATCCGGCAGGGAAGTGCCGGATGGCAGATGGAGGGAGACAAAGATTATGGCGAAAATTGGTTTTATCGGAATGGGAAATATCGGCTATGCGATCATGCGAAGCCTGCTGAACAAATATAAAACGGAAGATATCACTTTTACGGATCTGAACCGCCGGAGAGTGGCACAGATAGAGAAAGAGACAGGTGTCAAGGCGGTTGACACAAACCAGGATTGTACGGAAAATGCAAAATATATCGTATTAGCTATAAAACCGCAGTTTTATGACAATGTACTGGCAGATATCAAGGACCATGTAACGAAAGAAAATATTATTATTTCGATTGCACCGGGTATCACGATTGACAGTGTCAACGAGAAGCTGGGCGGTGACCGCCGTATCGTGCGTGCGATGCCGAACACGCCGGCGCTGATCGGCGAGGGTATGACAGGTGTCTGCTACGACAAGAAGCTGTTTGAAGAGACAGAAAAGCAGATGATCAGCAATTTCTTTGAATCTTTTGGTATGATGGAGATCGTTCCGGAATATATGATGAATGCGGTTGTATGTATCAGTTCCAGTGCACCGGCATACATCTATATGTTCATCGAGGCGCTGGCAGATGCGGGCGTTAAGTACGGCATGCCGCGAGATGTGGCTTACCGGATGGCGGCGCAGGGCGTTGTCGGCAGTGCGAAGATGGTACTCGAGACCGGCAAGCATCCGGGCGCGCTCAAAGATGATGTCTGCTCGCCGGGCGGCACGACGATCTATGCGGTCAGCGTCCTGGAGGAGTATGGTTTGCGGAATGCGGTTATCAAGGCATGTGACGCATGCTATGAGAAGTGCATCGACCTGAAATAGTGAAAAAATGTTGAAAAAGAACCCAGAAGGAACCTGGATATAAGGGTGAGAAAATATGGAACAGAAAGTAGAAAAGCAGGCATCGCTGGAGTCCGTGCCGGTCAAACGCCTGAAACGAGAGTTAAAATATCAGGGAACCATCTTGAAAATGTACGAAGATACCGTCGAGGTAAACGGACATCAGGCAAAATGGGATTTTATCCATCATGACGGCGCGGCAGCGGTGCTTCCGGTTACGGAGGATGGAAAGATTCTCATGGTGCGTCAGTACCGCAATGCGCTGGACCGCTATACACTGGAGATTCCGGCTGGTAAGCTGGATTCGCCGGATGAGGCGAAGATTGACTGCGCGTACCGCGAGCTGGAGGAGGAGACGGGCTACCGTTGTGACCATCTGGAATATCTGATGAGCGTCAACACAACGATCGCGTTCTGTGATGAGGCGCTGGATATTTTTCTGGCACGCGATCTCAAGAAAACCCATCAGCATCTTGACCCGGACGAGGAGATTGAGATAGAGGCGTGGGAACTTTCCGACCTTTTGAAACGGATCTACGCAGGAGAACTGACGGATGGAAAGACTGTGTCCGCGATTCTGGCGTATGCCTGCAAAGCAGGACAGAAGTAAAAATAAGGATCAGCGAAGCACTGTAAGCATCTGTGATGAAATAAATATATGGATTAAACGCTGAAAGACGCATGAAGCTAACAGCATATAGAGGCAGATATAAACGCATATTATAAAAAACACTGAATACAGATAAGGTAACAAAGGAATAGGCAGGGATTGCATGTGAAAAGGAGATTCCGGCTTCCGGCTTTAAGTACCTGGGATGTATCAGTGTTTTTTTGGATCCTTGGGATTGTATTGGGGACGATAGCAGCCGTTTGTTTTCAAATTTCGTCCGGGAGCGGACATGCCGGGCTGGAAAGTGTGCTGGCAGCGAGGCTTGGACAAGAAATTGGAGATCCATCGGGTGCCGGGTGGCATCTAAACGCCGGAATGAAGGCAGCCAGCCGGGGAACTTTGTTTTTTCAGGTCTGGCTGCAGCGGTCAGGGATGGCGCTGATGCTGTGGCTGGCAGGTATGACGCCGGTCGCATGCCTGGCTGCGTGGGGGGCTTGTCTCGTCTTAGGTCTGGAGCAGGCATGGCTGCTGGCAGGATTTACTGGCTGGGGCGGTTTTTGGGGACTGCCTGTATTTGTGGCAACGTTATTTCCACAGGTGGTGTTTTATATTCCTGTGTTCTGGCTGCTTCTTTCCTGGGCGCTTGCAAAGGAGAGGCGGATACGGACGGCTGGATTTTTAATCCTTTTATTGGTGCTGGGGATGGGAACAGCGCTGGAAGTGTGGCTGAATCCTGGTTTTGTATCATTACTGGTCTCACACTGCCCATTTTAATGGGGCTGTCCGAATAAAAATATAATTCAAAATTTACAACATATGGGGGTGGAAAAAGTGGACGCACCATATGTTGTATTTTTATGTAAATCAGTCGAAAAATGTAGGAAAAGTGGGGAAAATTATGTTTGATTTTATGGGAAAATGTAGATATAATGATACCTGCGGACGATAAAAGCCCTGTTTGTGGAGAAGAAGGTAAGTTGCAGATAGGGTGAGAAAACCTCAGGAGAATGGATGGTTCGGATGGAGAAATCGATAGGATTACCGCGGAACGATATTTGTCCTGCAGGCTGGGGGGTTGGCAGAAAATGCCGTGAATAAAAGAATGGCGGAAATGGTTACGAGAATAGATTGGGGAAGTATGAGAGGGGAAGTAGACAGATTTGAACAGTACCTGCGGGAGGTAAAACAGGCATCGGAAAATACCGTACAGTCATATCGGAGAGATCTGATGCAGATGATTACTTATCTGGAGGAGAAAGAGATCCGGGAGGCGGCGAAGGTGACAAAGACCAGCCTGCATGGATATATTCTTCATATGGAAGAGCAGGGAAAGGCGGCTACCACCATTTCACGGATGATGGCGGCGATGAAAGCGTTTTTTAATTATGAATGTATGCAGGCATGCATCCGGCGGAACCCGGCGGAAAGTCTGCATGCGCCGAAAGTGGAGAAAAAGGCGCCGGTGGTCCTGAGTGTCGATCAGGTATCAGCGCTTCTGGCACAGCCATCCGGGCATACACCGAAGGAGATTCGGGACAAGGCGATGCTGGCTCTTTTATATGCGACCGGAATCCGGGTGTCAGAGCTTATAGGGATCCAGATGGAAGATATCAATATGAACATTGGATTTCTGGTCTGTCGCGACGGGGAGAGGGAGCGGACGATCCCATTTGGACGTTCGGCGAAAGCAGCGCTGGAGGAGTATTTGGAACATGCGAGAAACGAGCTGCTGCGTGGAAAGGGATCGGACTATTTCTTTGTCAACTGTACGGGCGGCGCGATGAGCCGGCAGGGATTCTGGAAGATTATCAAATATTACGGCGAGAAAGCCGGGATTGAGGAAGATATCACGCCGCACACGCTGCGCCATTCCTTTGCGGCGCACCTGATTGCGAGAGGTGCAGACATGCGGGCAGTTCAGACGATTCTTGGACATTCGGATATGGCGACGACGCAGATGTATGCGGCGTACCGGGAAGATTGAAAAATATCATATAAACTATAAAAATAAAGCACCTGTTTTGTGAAAGACTTGACAAAACAGGTGCTTTATTATATACTTTAGTGGTTTAAAGCGCAAACGTTTAACGCAGATGAGGAAATGTGAAGGAGAAAGACAATGGAGCAAGTACATTTAAAGTACGGAACGTCGGCGGTCGATTTTGAGATTGACGGTGCGAAGAGTGTAAAATACCTGTATGAAAATAAGATGCGGGTCATTGAAGATATAAAAGCAGAATTTTTGCATTGTGTGACGGATGGTGTGATTGGCACGAAGCCGTTAAAGGAGTTGATTGCACCGACCGATCCGGTTACGATCGTGATCAGTGATATGACGCGTTTCTGGATGCGTCAGGACGTGATTTGCGAGCTTCTGGTAAAATATCTGCACGATGAGATGGGCGTGGGATATGACCAGATTGCGGTTGTGGTTGCACTGGGAACACACCGCAAGAATACGGCGGAGGATCGCAGAAAACTTGCAAGCGAGTTTGTCTACGACCATGTAGCGAGCGTGACTGACCATGACTGCGATGCGCCGGATCTGGTATACATCGGTACGACGTCCTTTGGAACGCGTGTATCGGTCAATCCGCTGGCAGTCGGCAGAAAGGTCATCTGCATCGGCGGTACGGTGCACCATCTGATGGCAGGCTACGGCGGCGGAAGAAAGAGCATCGTTCCAGGTATTGCTTCCCGTGAGACGATCCGCATGAACCATGAGCGTGCGCTGGATCCGGAGAAACCGATGACGGATGTGCGTGTCGGTAGCGGTCTGGTGGAGAACAACCCGATCAACCTGGATATGCGAGAGGCAGGTGCCATGGTACATGTTACGTTCGGTATCAATATCGTGGTAGATACGTCTTCCCGCCACAGCGGTTTATTCTGTGGTGAGTTTGACAAGGCATGGCAGGCAAGCTGCAGTTATGTACAGAAGGGATACGGACTGCCGATCGACTATCAGGCAGATGTCGTAATTGCAAGCTGCGGCGGTTTCCCGAAGGATCTGAATTTTTATCAGTCCACCAAGACGCTGTTTAACGCATCGAGAGCGGTCAAAGAGGGCGGTACACTCATTATGCTGGCGGAATGCCCGGAGGGAAGCGGTTCCAGGGATTTCTTCGATTGGATTAAGCCTCTCTCTAAGGGATGCCTGGATGAGGCACTGCGTGCGTCTTTCACCATCGGCGGCTATATTTTCTACGCAGCCTGCGAGTCCATCCGTCGTTCGAAGACGCTGCTTCTGTCTTCCATGGAGCCGGAGCTGGTTCGGGATATGGGCGTAAGATCGTTTAAAGATATGAAGGATCTGCTGGCAGAGGTAGACTTTAACGGAAAAGATGTATATGTAATTCCGTACGGCGGAAGCGTGCTCCCGCAGACAAAGGAAGCCTACGAGCGTATTTGCCGCGAGGCAGAGGAAAATGGAGGCGCGAAGTAATGAATATTCCGCTGCTAATTGTTATTTTATATGTGCTTCTGCTGTTTGGCATCAGTATCTATGTGTCTTACAGCCAGAAAAAGGATTCAGAGAACTTCCTTTTATATAAAGGAAAAAATAATGCGTTTGTCGTGGCAGCTAGTATCGCGGGTCTGGCGATCGGCGGCGCTTCGACGATCGGTATCGCGGAGAACGCCTTTACCGTGGGGCTGTCGGCAGGCTGGTATGATACAGCATGGGCGATTGGCGCGGTTGTTTCTTCTATGCTGGCAGTCCGTTACCTGCGTAGAAGCCAGTACACGACCATCAGCGGTCTTGTAAGGGACCTCTATGGCACAAAGACGAAAATAGAAGAGCCCAAAATAGAAGAGTTTAAAGTAAAAAAGAACGTCAAATCCAAGCGAAAAACTTAGAATTTGACGTTCTTTTTGCATATTTATATTCGATTCGATGCTACTCAACCGTCCCGGCGTCTTTGATATAGGAAATGAAACTCTTCTTGATCGAGGTCACGATTTCTTTGCATTTTGCATATTCTTCGCTGTCGCTGGTATACTGCTCGTCGTAGTGCGGATCCAGAATGAAGATCTTGTTGCCGCAGAAGCCTAAGATGGTGCAGCCGTTTAAATCGCGGTAATGCGTGTCCTCAAATGCGAGAATGCGGAAGAGAAGTCCGCCTCCGTTGGCTTCATAGGCTGTTTTTTCATATACCTCGTAGGAATCCCCGCTCGGAACCATGATGAGTTTCGAAAATGCCTGAGATGGAAGTTTGAATGAAAAATCGTCGGTAATTACTTTGGAGCCGGTCAGCTCGATGGAGAGGTTGTCCGGGTCCTCCTGAGAAAAACTCACAACCTGTGCGGAATAATCAGCTGCATAAGACGGCGTCACGTAGAGAGCCGCAGCCAGAGCCGCGCAGAGGAATAATTTTGATTTCATCCTGAGATCTCCTTTTAGTCTGTCTTTTTGTTCCCCTATATAGAAGATAGGCTATGGAATCCACAGCCTATCTTAAACTCCATATAAATTTATTATAGCACAGACGTCTTTAAAAGTCAGCTGGAAATTTTATCCAAAATCAATCCAAAATCATCCAATTCTTGACTCCTTTTTCCTTTCTGGCAGGTTCTTCTGTGCGGTGGAAAGCATCAGTTTGATACGGTTCAGCTGATTGACTTCGCTGGCACCCGGATCGTAGTCTACGGCGATGATATTCGCCTCCGGATGGCTGGCGCGCAGTCCTTTGATGACGCCTTTTCCGACGATGTGGTTTGGCAGGCAGCCGAACGGCTGGGTGCAGATGATGTTCGTCGTGCCGCTGTGAATCAATTCCAGCATCTCACCAGTCAGGAACCATCCCTCGCCGGTCTGATTGCCGAGGGAAACGTAATGCTTCGCCATCGACGCCAGATCCTGAATCCGTGCAGGCGGAAGGAAATGTGTGCTGCGTTCCAGTTCGCGGCGGCAGGTGCGGCGGAAATACTCCAGCAGGGAGATTCCCATGTTGCACAGGTGTGCGGTGGAACGTTTGCCGCCCAGATTGTCGGCTTTGAAGTTGCTGTTGTAGAAGCAGTAAAGCAGGAAATCAAGCAGATCCGGCATTACAGCCTCGGCACCCTCGGCTTCCAGAAGCTCTACCACGTGGTTGTTTGCTAACGGGGAGAATTTTACCAGGATCTCGCCGACAATGCCAACCCTCGGTTTCTGGACATCGCGTCTCGGAAGTTCGTCGAAGTCATGGATAATACCGCGGATGTTGCGGTTAAACTCTGCCATGGATAAAGAGTGTTTCTGCAGCGATTTGATGCAGATTGCTTTCCATTTCTCATGCAGGGCATTGGCGGAACCGGCTTTTGCCTCATATGGGCGGGTCGCATAGAGAACCCGCATGAAGAGGTCACCGTAGACAACCGCCTGCATTGCCTTGGTGAGAAGCGGCAGGGTAATCTTGAAGCCCGGATTTGTCTCCATGCCGTTGGCATTTAACGAGATAACCGGAATCTGCGGCATACCGGCGCGCTCTAAGGCACGGCGGATAAAGCCAATGTAGTTGGAGGCACGGCAGCCGCCGCCGGTCTGGCTCATAATAACGGCTGTATGCTCTAAGTCGTATTTGCCGGAGAGCAGCGCATCCATGATCTGGCCAACTACGATCAGGGACGGGTAACAGGCGTCGTTGTTGACGTACTTAAGTCCTGTGTCGATAGCAGTACGGTCGGAGTTCTGCAGCACCTCCAGGTTGTAACCACAGCTTCGGACCGCCGGTTCGATGAGGTCGAAATGGATCGGCGACATCTGCGGGCAGAGGATCGTGTAGTTTTTCTTCATTTCCTTCGTGAAATAAACACGGCTGTATGCGCTGGAAACGATCGGTTTATGGTAGTGGCGCATCTCGCGCACGCGGATCGCGGCGATTAAGGAGCGCACACGGATACGTGCGGCGCCGAGGTTGTTGACCTCGTCGATCTTGAGCAGCGTATAAATTTTGCCGGAGCGGGTCAGAATATCATTGACCTGATCAGTAGTAACTGCATCCAGACCGCATCCGAAGGAGTTGAGCTGGATCAGATCCAGGTTTGGCTGTGTCTTCACATAGGAAGCTGCCTCGTAGAGGCGGGAGTGGTACATCCACTGGTCGGTGACGATCAGCGGACGGTCAACGCGTCCTAAATGGGAGACGGAGTCCTCGGTCAGCACGGCAAAACCGTAGGAAGTGATGAGTTCCGGAATACCATGGTTGATCTCCGGATCTACATGGTACGGTCTGCCTGCCAGCACGATGCCGTGGTGTCCGGTTTCTTTTAACCAGGCGATGACTTCCTCGCCCTTCTTTTCCATATCCTGACGGGAGGCGATGAGTTCCTGCCATGCCTTGTGAGCGGCGGCGCGGATCTCCTTCTCCGGGATCGACTGATCCCTGGTAAATTCTTCGACCAGACGTTTTGTCAGGATTTCCTCATTTGTAAATGCCATAAACGGATTCCGGAAATGTACCTTGTGATCCGTCAGGGATTCTACGTTGTTTTTGATGTTTTCCGCGTAGGATGTGACCATCGGGCAGTTGTAGTGATTTCCTGCTTCCGGGGTTTCGTTGCGCTCGTAAGGAACGCACGGATAGAAAATGTAGGTCAGTCCCTGGCGGATCAGCCATTCGATATGACCGTGCGCGAGTTTTGCCGGGTAGCATTCGGATTCGCTCGGGATCGATTCAATACCAAGTTCGTAGATCTGTCTCGTCGATTTTGGGGACAGAACGGTGCGGTAACCCAGTTCCCTGAAGAAGACCGCCCAGAACGGGTAGTTTTCATACATATTCAGGACACGCGGGATGCCGACGGTACCGCGCGGCGCCAGATCGGCGGTCAGCGGTTCATAATCGAACATACGGTGGTATTTATAGTCAAATAAGTTCGGAATGTCTTTTTTCTGTTTGTTGCCGCCCAGACCGCGCTCACAGCGGTTGCCGGTAACGAACTGACGTCCGCCGTCGAAACGGTTGATCGTCAGGACACAGTGGTTTGTACAACCCTGGCAGCGCGCCATCGTCGTCTTGTAGGTCAGGCTTAAGATCTTGTCGATCGGCAGCATCGTGGTTGTCTTGGAAGCATCGTAGCGCTCACGGGCAATCAGAGCCGCACCGTAGGCACCCATGATACCGGCGATGTCCGGGCGGACTGCCTCACAGCCGGAGATCTTCTCAAAACTGCGGAGAACCGCATCGTTGTAGAAGGTACCGCCCTGCACGACCACGTGTTTTCCGAGGTCGGAGGCATTGGTAATCTTGATAACCTTAAACAGGCATTTTTGATGACGGAGTAAGCCAGTCCGGCAGAAATATCTGCGACGGAAGCTCCCTCTTTCTGCGCCTGTTTGACGTTAGAGTTCATGAAAACAGTACAGCGGGTACCGAGGTCGGTCGGATTTTTGGCAAAGAGCGCCTCTCTGGCAAAATCCTGTACGCTGTAATTTAATGATTTAGCAAATGTCTCGATAAAGGAGCCGCAGCCGGACGAACAGGCTTCGTTGAGCTGTACGCTGTCTACGGTGCCGTCCTTGATCTTGATGCATTTCATATCCTGGCCGCCGATATCGAGGATGCAGTCTACATCCGGCTCAAATGCCGCCGCTGCGTAGTAGTGGGAGATCGTCTCGACCTCGCCCTCATCCAGCATCAGGGCAGACTTTAAGAGCGCCTCGCCGTAACCGGTGGAGCAGGAATAAGCGATCTGTGCTTTCTCCGGAAGCTGGTCATGGATCTCCTGCATCGCACGGATCGCCGTCGCCAGCGGGCTGCCGTTGTTGTTGCTGTAGAAGCGGTATAGAAGAGAGCCGTCCTCGCCGACGAGCGCCACCTTGGTTGTGGTGGAACCGGCGTCAATGCCGAGGTAGCAGTTGCCTTCGTAGGTCGCTAAATCACCTTTTTTGACATCATGACTTGCATGGCGGGTCCTAAATTTTTCATAGTCAGCTTCATCAGTAAAGAGGGGTTCCATCCGCTTTACCTCGAAATCCATCTTGATGCCGTGGGACAGCCGTTCGATCAGATCGTGCAGGCTGGCAGTCGTCTTCGGATCAGAGTTCATCGCCGCGCCGATCGCCGCAAACAGATGCGAGTGATCCGGGGCAATGATCTGGTCCGTCCCCAGATTCAGGGTGCGGATAAATGCCGCGCGCAGCTCCGAGAGGAAATGAAGCGGTCCACCGAGAAACGCAACATTGCCGCGGATCGGCTTGCCGCATGCCAGACCACTGATGGTCTGGTTGACAACCGCCTGGAAAATGGAGGCGGACAGATCCTCTTTGGTTGCGCCTCATTGATGAGGGGCTGGATATCCGTCTTGGCGAAAACGCCGCAACGCGCCGCGATCGGATAGATTGCCTTGTAATTTTTCGCATACTCATTAAGACCGGATGCGTCCGTCTGAAGCAGCGAAGCCATCTGGTCAATAAAAGAGCCGGTGCCTCCGGCGCAGATTCCGTTCATACGCTGGTCAATGCCGCCGGTAAAATAAATAATTTTCGCATCCTCGCCGCCAAGCTCGATGGCAACGTCGGTCTGCGGGGCATAATCCTTCAGGGATGTGGCAACCGCTACAACCTCCTGAACAAATGGAATGCCCAGATGCTTAGAAAGTGTTAAACCGCCGGAACCAGTGATGACCGGCTCGACGGTCAGTGCGCCAAGTTTCTCTTCACCCTCACGGAGCAGGTCCGCGAGCGTCTCCTGTATGTTTGCAAAATGACGTTTATAATCGGCGAAAAGAAGCGTACCGCCGTCTTCAATAATAGATACTTTAACCGTTGTGGAACCGATGTCGATTCCTAATTTTTTACAGGAATTCATGTACAATCGGGGCAGTGCCCTTCCCTCCTTTGTATTACACATGTATTCGGCTATACTTTAACATAGAATAAGGAAGAAAACAATCGGTAGGGTGCGTTAAAAAGATGCTAAAAATGTGCAAAATTTGTTAATATCGCGCATAATGGGAGAAGGGCGTTCCTGTACAAGGAAAGGCATTTTCTGCGTGGAAAATACCGCTTTTTCTGAGTTGGAATGCAGCCATTATAGAGCGCAGGCGGGTACTTTTGGAACCGAATGTGTCGTAAGATAACGTGGTGGAAGCGACAATATAATTTGACAAAGAATCCGCCGCTCTCTATAATGAAAGGAAAACGGCAAAGGATGTGAATTATGAATTTTTTTAGAAAATTAGAGCGCAAATTCGGTCGGTTTGCGATCCCGAATCTGATGTACTATATCATCATGATGTATGCGGCTGGATTTGTGATGAGCCTGTTTAATCCGTATTTTTACGTGCAGTATCTGGCGCTTGATGCAGCGGCGATCCTGCGGGGACAGGTATGGAGAATCGTGACCTTTCTCGTATGCCCGCCTCAGTCGGGCGTCCTCTTTGCGCTGCTCGCGATGTATCTCTATTATTCGATTGGATCGACGTTGGAACGCGTGTGGGGACCTCCGATTTAATATGTTTTTCTTTATGGGCGTGCTGGGACACATCATTGCGGCATTCCTGGTGTACGGTGTGACCGGCTTTTCGGTGCCGATGTCCCCGTATTACTTAAATGAATCGCTGTTTCTGGCGTTTGCCTGCACCTTCCCGGAGATGCAGTTCCTTCTGATTTTCATTCCGATCCGGGCGAAATACCTTGGAATGATGTACGGAGCGCTTCTGGTCTACAGTTTCTTAACGGGTGGCATTATCGCGAAAATTGAGATTGTTGTTTCGATGCTCAATTTTATCATTTTCTTCCTGATGACGCGTAACTACCGGAAGATCAGCCCGAAAGAGGCGGTTCGCAAGCAGAAGTTCAAAAACGAGATGCAGAAAGCGCAGATCCAGAAAATTTCCCTGACCCGCCACAAATGCGCGGTCTGCGGACGTACCGAGAAGGACGATCCGAACCTGGAGTTCCGCTATTGTTCGAAGTGTGCGGGAAATCTGGAATATTGCATGGATCATCTGTATACGCACAAACACGTGACCGAAGAAGAATTGAAAGATTCTAAATAGAATCAGGCGGTGGATTGTTTTTTAGCAGGGGAGTAACTGTTCAGCAGGTCTGCGCATTTACTGAACAGTTACGCAGGGGATTTAAATAGGCTGGATAAAGCATACAAAAGAGCCTATAAATGATTCGCTGATGGGAAAATTCTTAAAAAAATGACAGAATATGAGGAGGAATAACGGCATGAAAAAGACAAAGATTGTCTGCACAATGGGACCAAACACCGATAACCGGGAGATTATGAAGGAGTTGGCGTTAAATGGCATGGATGTCGCACGTTTTAACTTTTCGCATGGCGATCATGCGGAGCATAGACATCGTTTGGAGATTCTGGAAAGTGTGCGCGAGGAGCTGGGGATTCCGATCGCATCGCTTCTGGATACCAAGGGACCGGAAATCCGTACCGGCAAATTAAAAGATGGAAAGAAAGTGACGCTGAAAGAGGGCGATCTGTATACTCTGACGACCGAGGAGATTGTGGGGGATGAGACACGCGGCTACATCAACTATGCGGGGCTGGCGGAGGATGTAAAGCCGGGCGACCGCATTTTGATCGATGATGGCCTGATTGAGCTGCACGTGCGGGAGGTCAATGGAACAGACATCGTCTGCCGGATTGAAAATGGCGGCGAGCTGGGCGAGAAGAAGGGTGTCAATGTACCGGGAGTACGGGTCAAGCTTCCGGCGCTGACCGATAAAGATAAGGAAGACATTCGTTTCGGCGTGGATGCAGGCTTTGATTTTGTGGCGGCTTCGTTCGTCCGCAATGCCGATGCGATCCGCGAGATCCGGGAGATTCTGGATGAAAAAGGTTCTGCTATGCAAATTATCGCGAAAATCGAGAATGAAGAAGGAATTGAAAATATTGATTCCATCATTGAGGCGAGCGACGGCATCATGGTAGCCCGGGGCGATATGGGCGTGGAGATACCGGCAGAGAAGGTTCCGCACATTCAGAAGATGATCATCCGCAAGTGTAACTTAGCGTGCAAGGTCGTTATCACGGCGACCCAGATGCTCGATTCAATGATCCGCAACCCGCGACCAACGCGTGCCGAGGTATCGGATGTGGCGAATGCAGTGTATGAGGGAACCGATGCGGTCATGCTGTCCGGCGAGACGGCGATGGGAAGTTACCCGATCGAGGCAGTCCGCATGATGAGCCAGATCGCCGAGGAGTCGGAGAAATATCTGGATTATATGTTCTACCAGAGAAGAAAGGTATCGGCGGAAAATCTTCGAAATATATCTAATACGGTATGTTATTCGTCCGTAGCGACCGCCTCCGATCTGGAAGCGCCGGTCATTGTGGCGCCGAGTGTCAGCGGATTTACGACGAGAATGCTTTCGAAATGGCGTCCGAAAGCATTGATCGCAGGACTTTCCCCGAGCATGACGCTGTCCGCCAGATGCAGCTCTACTGGGGTGTTAAGCCATTCCATGCAAAACGCGCCGAATCGACGGATGCGCTCTTATTTGCATCGGTGGAATTGCTGAAAGAGAAAGGTATCGTCAAAGAGGGTGAGATTGTGGTTGCAACCGCGGGTGTGGTGACACGTGCCAACCGCCATGAACCGGTAGCTGATACGAATATTATGCGTGTAATGGTGGTAGAGTAGAAACTGGATTCTGCGCCTGAATCTGTGCCCGGTTCATAGATGTATCTGGAAAATGATTCAATTTGTCCGGAGTTTGTGTCCTGGCGGAGAAAAGGAGAAAAATACCAGTTACTGTTCACAGGTAGGCACTTTTGGAACCGAAAGTGCCGTAAGAAAACGTGGTGGCAGCAGGAATTTGCCGTATTTAAATGCGAAGCCGCGGCAAATTCCGTTACTGGGCACGTATGCGTGAACAGTAACAAATACCGCCCATTTGTGGGCGTTTTTCGGGAAATCAGTTGATAAAACACGGTTTTTGGTGTATAAATAGTAGCAGGACAAAGGAGTCTGGGCGTGCCGGGAGTAGTGTATGTTCCCGGTAGTCCAGACTTTTTAGTTTTATATGTAGATTTTAGTTCGGAGGATGTAAAAGTGGAGAAGAAACCATTTGTAACACGGGAGCAGCTGGAGGAGATCAAGAAAACATACCCGACACCGTTCCACCTGTATGATGAAAAGGGAATCCGCGAGAATGGCGAGCGCCTGATGCGTGCATTTTCCTGGAACAAGGGATTCAGAGAGTATTTTGCTGTAAAGGCAACACCGAACCCATTTGTAATTGATATTTTAAAGAAACTTGGATGCGGCGTGGACTGCTCTTCGCTGACAGAGCTTATGATGGCAAAGGCGATGAAGTACGATGGCGAGAAGATCATGTTCTCCTCCAACGATACACCGCCGGAGGAATTCAAGATGGCTGCCGAGCTGGGCGCGATCATCAACCTTGATGATTTTACGCACATTGATTTCCTGGAGAAGACGATCGGTTATATTCCGGAGACGATCAGCTGCCGTTACAATCCGGGCGGACTGTTCAAGATCAGCAATGATATCATGGACAACCCAGGCGATGCGAAATACGGTATGACAACCGAGCAGTTATTTGAGGCATTCAAGGTGTTGAAAGCAAAAGGTGCGAAACATTTCGGTATCCATGCTTTCCTTGCAAGCAATACGGTTACAAATGAGTATTATCCGATGCTTGCGAAGGTATTATTTGAGGTGGCGGTCAAGCTGAAAGAAGAGACCGGCGCAGATATTAAATTTATCAACCTGTCTGGTGGCGTTGGCATTCCTTACCGCCCGGATCAGGAGCCGAACGATATCTTTGCAATCGGCGAGGGCGTCCGCAAGGTTTATGAGGAAGTTCTGGTTCCGGCTGGCATGGGCGATGTAGCGCTTTATACAGAGATGGGACGTTTCATGCTGGCGCCGTATGGCTGCCTTGTGACAACGGCAATCCATGAGAAACACACCTACAAAGAGTATATCGGTGTGGACGCGTGTGCAGTCAACCTGATGCGCCCGGCGATGTACGGCGCATACCATCACATCACGGTCATGGGAAAAGAGAACGAGCCGTGCGACCACAAATACGATGTAACCGGTTCCCTGTGCGAGAACAATGATAAATTTGCGATTGACCGGATGCTTCCGAAGATTGATATGGGCGATATCCTTGTCATCCATGATACCGGCGCACATGGTTTTTCGATGGGCTACAACTACAACGGAAAGCTGCGTTCGGCTGAACTGCTCCTGAAAGAGGATGGTTCCGTGGAGATGATCCGCCGGGCAGAGACACCGAAGGATTATTTTGCGACCTTTGATTTCTGTGATCTGTTTAAGAATATTTAGTCCATAAAAAATTGAAAAAGAACGGATTCTGTACAAGATGTGACAGAGTCCGTTCTTTTTATGCCATATTTTATCGAAAGCATTGACTTTTTTTGTTCTTTCCTCTATACTTATCATATAACGTAATGACATTATATAACATAATGCTGCAAAAAGGAGGAAGTAGTATATGATTAAGAACACGGTGATTAACGCAGAGCTTGGATATGCATTAGCCACGGCCCGCCATAAGGATGCAATTGTGATTTGTGATGCTAATATGCCGATTCCGGATGGCTGCAATGTAATTGATGTGTCACTGATAAGAGGAGTTCCAACCCTTGAACAGACGATGTGCGCAATCATGAACGACCTGGTGGCAGAGCGTTACGAAGTGTTTGAGTTAATGCCCCAGTATAATGATGCTATGTATCAAAAGATTCAGTCGCTGCTACCGCAGCTGCCTGGCGGAACCATCAGCCAGGATCGCTTAACGGAAACGATGCAGAAGGCCAAAGTCGTAGTGCGTACCGGTGATTTTGGCAGCTGCTGTACGATGGTATTATATTCAGCCTCCGGAATGGATAAATATGTAAAACAATATGACTGTTCTTTTTCACTGGAGAAGTAAGATAGGAGGACCATATGGCAGAAAAAAAATATACCCGGATTGTGGTAGAAGAAAATAATGAGCATGGTTTTGATTCCTATCGCGTACCGGGAATCGTGACAGCCTCCAATGGGGATTTGCTCCTGACCTATGAAGGAAGAAAAGGTGGAGGAAACAGCCGAACTCTGTTTTTAAGAAGATATCGCATGATAGGTGAAACGATAGAGCCAATCGGCGAGCGGGTTACGATGGTTTCTCCCAAAGACGATGAGCTGATTCATAATCCCTTGTTAATAGCAGCAGCGGAGGGAAAGCTCTATTTTTTCTGGTGTCAGGATTATAAGAGATTATTTTTGAAAGAAAGCGATGATAATGGTGTTTCATTTGGAACGGAAAGGGAGTTGACATCCCTGATTGACGGATTCCGGAAAGAATGGCCGGTTACATTGTGGGCGATTGCACCTGGTCATGGAATAAGCAAAAAAGATGGGACACTGATACTTCCATTGTGGCTGAGCCGTGGGGAAAATGCCCATCTCCCAGCTTGTTTTGCATGTCTATCCAGTCAGGATCAAGGAAAAACATGGAGATGCAGCAGTGTAGTTCCGGCGGGAAACGGGGTTGGCGATCCCACAGAAAGCTCCGTGGCAGAACGGAGTGATGGAACACTGCTTGCAACCATGCGCCATGAAATTCCGGGAGTCAGAAGAAGAGCTTTTTGTGAAAGCAAAAAAGAGATAGATGGGGAAGATACTATACGCTGGGGAGAACCCTGGTTAAATCAAGAACTTCCGGATCCAATCTGTGGAGGCGCTCTTTTGTCACTGTCAGATGGGAAGATGGCTTTTGTTAATTGTGCCTATGGAGATGAACCGGCGCTGGAACGGCAGAAACAGGGAGAGTCTGTTCGCTGGAGTCTTGACGCTCGTCAGAAGCTCACGATTCGGCTTAGTAAAGATGATGGTGTTACATGGAACGATGGACTTATGATAGCAGAAGAAGGGGGAGCATCGGATCTTGCAGGAAAGGATGCGATTGCTTGCTTTTACGAGGAAGGCTGGCAGGATGGAAACTGTATTTTTAATCAGAGATTATCGCTGGCGGTTATTCCTTTGGTTTTGTTATGACTGGGGCGGGAAAAGATACATTAGTGAAAGGGAAAAGGAGCTGTACTGTTCTGTTTTTTTCGGCTTATTTTATTTATTATGCGGTCTATTGTGTCTTTTCGAGTTTCATCGTTTTGTTTTTAACAGAGCAGGGCTATAGCGCCACAGTCTGCGGAATTATTACCAGTTTGACATTTTTGGCCAATCTTTTGATGGAACCGGTGGGAGGCTATATAACAGATACATTTCTGCCCACCAGAAGATACCTTTTAGTTTGTATCGGTATCGTATCGATGGTGTGTGCTTTTTGCACAAAATTCATGAACCAGTCATGGCTGCTTCTGCCGGGGCTGGTTCTGGCAGCCGGATTGGCCTATCCCTTTAGTCAGCTGATGGATGCCTGGGTTAATTTAAGTAAGGAAAGTTATCCGGGATTGATATACAGCCGGATTCGTGCCGGTGGTTCCATTGGATTTGCAGTGATGTCAGTGATTGGAGGATTTTATTTCAAACACTGGGGATGGAATCGTTATTTTCAGATGCAGATTCTTTTATTTCTTATGATGATTCCATTTCTCATCCTGCTTCCGGATACCAGGCTTGGCAATCATCGAAAGAAAGGGGAGGCAGAGAAAAGTCTTTCGTTTGTTCAGGCGTTTCAGCAATTGGTAAAAAGCGTCGTTTTTTGTTTTGTTTAACAATAAGCACTCTTTATTGGTTCAGTCATCGGCCAGTTGGCAGCTTCCTGTCATTGATTATTGCGGAGCGTGGAGGAGATGCGGAATTATTTGGAAATGTTTGTGGAATAGGAGCTGCAGTAGAGTTTTTGAGTCTGCTTTTGTTAGCCTATATTGGAAAAAAGAAAACCTATCCGGCCCTCTGGGGGATGGCAGCAGCTTTGGGCACAAACCTGCTTCGTCCGATTTGCTTTCAGCTTTTTTCGGGTGAGTGGTCTCTTTATCTGGGGCAGATTCTTCAGTCCGTCAGTTTTGCCCTTTATATGAGTGCCAGCGTAGAGTGTTTTGCGGAAACATCGGATGAACGTCTGAAAAGCTTTAGTATTTCCATTGGTCTAACCATCAGCAGTGTGATCGGAACCGTATGTGCAAACATGGCAGGGGGGAAGCTGTGCGATCTGTTTTACCCGGAATTCTTGATTCTCTTTAGCTTTTTGTTGGGAAGCATGAACCTCCTATTTTTTATTCTTGTTTTTTTAAAAGAGAGGCTTGACAATAAAAAGATGCAGTGTTAGAATGAGAGACATCAAAAGATTATATAATGTTATAAGATGAAAGTGGAACTGCTCTCCAACGAAGGAGAGAGTTCCACTTTTTGCGTATAATAACGCAAATGAATCAAAAGTTGGCAAAATTTACAAAAAAGAAAGGAGAAAACCTATGATAATATAAAAAGCGACGATGAAAAATAAATTTATACTTGCAAAATGAATCAAAGTATGGTAAAAATAACATAACGATATATGATGTCTTTGAAGGTGTTATAATATAAGGGGATCTGGACGAGTATTTGAATGGATAGGTCGGCCAGAGCAGAGAAAACCAGGAACCCCTTATAGCACATGACATTATATGATAGAAATTAATTTTAAAGGAAGGAGAGTACGTATTCGCAGCAGCGAAGCGCGGCAATTAGAGTATGAAGAAAAGTATCTATTCAATTGGTAAGGCTATGGATAAAGCGAATAGTGTGGTGGAAGTATTTACCGGATACATGATATTCGCTTTTATGGCACTATTGTTCCTTCAGGTATTGATGCGTTTTATATTTAAGCACCCTATATACGGAATTGATGAATGTGTAACAGCGTTGATGATATGGTCCATGTGTCTTGGATGGTGTACCGTTTATTGGGACAATGGTCATGCAGTTCTGGAGTTTATCATGAACCGTATGCCAAAGGCATTTCGCAGAGGAATGTTTACATTTACGAACTTTTTGATTGTTGTGATAAGCTGGGTTTATATTCCGGCATCCTGGCAGCTGTTTCAGATGCAGAAGAAGATGCCTCCCGTTGGAGGACTTCCTATCAGCAAGGGTTATTACTATGCATTGCCGGTTCTGGTGATGGGAGTGATTATGCTGGTAATGTCTGCATATAAGGCAATCGCATTTGTAATTACCGGAGATGAATCCATCTGTGTACCGGTAGAAAAGGAAGGAGGCGGTCTTCTTGACTAATCTGGATCCCTATTTAGCCGTCTATTTTATCACCTTTGTGGTATTAATTCTTCTGGAAGTACCGATTGCATACGCAATGCTGGCTTCAGCGTTTGAATTCATTGTATTTAACCATCAATCATTTGTTATGTTTGCACAGAAAACAGCAAACTCCCTGGCTGATTTCAACATGCTGGCATTACCGGCATTCCTCTTTGTAGGATGCTTTATGAATGAAGTGGGACTAACGGACCGACTATTTGGAATGTTTGAAAAATGGATCGGTCATCTCCCGGGAGGACTTGCACATGCCAATGTATTATCTTCCATGGTATTTGCCGGAATGTCCGGTTCCGCTCTGGCAGATGCCGGAGGACTTGGAACCATTGAGGTAAGTGCGATGTCAAAAGCCGGATACGATCCAGACTTCTCAGTAGCAGTAACGGCAGCATCCGCAGGTATCGGACCGATTATTCCGCCGTCCATCAACTTCGTTGTCTGGGCATTCTTAAGCCAGACCTCCACACTGGCTATGTTCCAGGCTGGTATGGGACCGGGTGTCCTGATGGGCGTGGCCATGATGATCTGGATTCCGATTGCAGTGAAAACCCAGCACATTGCCTGCCCGCGGGCACCGAAGGCATCCTGGGGCGAGCGATTCCACTCTCTGTATACATCACTTCCGGCACTGGGTGGCCCGGCTATCCTGGTACTTGGCATTATGACCGGTATCTTTACTCCTACAGAGTGTTCCGTTGTAGCAGCTATGTATTGCGTCATCCTGGCTATCTGCTTAAAACGTTTCAGCTTTAAGATGCTGACAAAGGCATTAAAGGATACATTAGCCAGCGCGGGTATGTCCATGTGTCTGTGTGCAACCGGTCTTGTATTTAACTGGGTAATTGTAACCAGTGGTCTGATTGGTTTTATGACAACTCTTCTGATGTCCTTAGGAAATAAAATCATCATTCTTTTAGTATTAAATGCAATGTTATTATTCCTGGGCTGCTTTATTGGTTCCATGCAGATTTTGATTATGGTGGCACCGCTTCTTATGAATCTGGCAACGGCTCTTGGTATGAGCTATGTTCAGATGGGTGTTATGGCCGTACTGAATGTAACACTTGGATTAATCACTCCGCCGATGGCACCAGCGTTGTTTGTAACAGCGAAGGCGACCGGTAATAAATTTGAAACTGCACTGAAATATACGGTACAGTTTCTGATCCCGATGTTTATTACACTGATGATTACAACATTCTGGGAGCCGCTGACCATGTTCCTTCCGAGACTGTTAGGATCCATGTAAGAGTAAGAGATTAAGATAGTATAAAGTACACAATTTAAGGAGGAAAGTTTATGAAGAAAAAAATTGCACTTGTCCTGACGGCAGCCATGGCAGTAGGCACATTAGCAGGCTGTGGATCGTCCACTGCACAGACAACCACATCGGAGCAGGCCTCCGCACAGACCACCGATAAGACTGAAGGAGGAGCTGATACAGTAGAAACAAAACCGGCTCCGGCTGGAGCTAAGGTTGTCAAATTCGGTAACTCCGGAGCCATCGGAGAGCCGGCACCGCAGTCCTGTGAAGAGTTCTGTGATCTGGTAAATGATAAGATCGGTGACAGATATTACTTTGAGTTTTATCCCGCAGAGCAGCTTGGCAATGAGACCACGATGCTGGAGAACCTTCAGGTAGGACTGCAGGAGGGCATGATGTGTGCCTTAGATACCCTGGCAACTTATGAATCTGATTTAAACATTCTTTCCATGGCATTTGCATTTAACAATTACGATTCCATGATTAATTACTTAAAGAGTGATGTGGCAGATCCAATCTGGGAGAGCCTGGATAATCAGGGAATTCACGTAGTAAACTTCGAATTCCAGAAGAATCCGCGTATCTTCTTTGCAAACAAAGAGATCAAGAGCCCGAAAGATATGGTTGGCATGAAATATCGTATTCCGAACCTTCCGATCTTTGAGAAAAATGCGAGAGCGATGGGAGCAACACCGGTTGTAGTTGCCTGGTCCGAATATCCATTTGCTTTAATGCAGGGCGTAGTTGACGGTGGTGAGTGTTCGAAAGACTCCTATCGTTCTGCAGGCCTCTATGAGTCTGCAAAATATGTAGCAGATGTGGATTACGCATATCCGGTTGAGCAGATCTGCTTCTCCACTCAGTTCTGGAACAGCTTATCGGAAGAAGATCAGAAAGTAATTTCTGATGCAGCAGCACAGGTAGCTTCTCATCATTCTGAAAGAACTCTCGACAAGTGGGAGGAAGATAAAGAGTGGTTAATTAACGAAGGCGGCGTAACATTCTGTGACATTGATCGCCAGGCATTTATTGATGCAGCAGAACCGTTAGGAAAAGAGCTTCAGGATGAAGGCTTCTTTACAACCAAGGATCTTTATGATCAGACTCGTCAGTTTAATAAATAAGTAAAATTTAAATTAAGAATAATGCTGCCGCTTGGGACAGAACTGCCAGGGAATGGCGGCCTCTTCCAGGCGGCCGCTTTTCGTTTCAAAACAAATTCAATCGATAAAAATACAGGAGGAAACAGAAAATGCTGAAAGTATTAGGTCTTGGAGATAATGTGTGTGATGTATATCTGCATACCGGAACCATGTATCCGGGTGGTCAGGCAGTAAATTTTGCGGTATATGCAAGAATGCTGGGAGCAGAATCGGATTTTATGGGAGTATTTGGAAAGGATGCAGTAGCGGATCACGTGCAGGCATCTTTAGATGCACACGGAGTCGGACACAGTCATTGCCGCATCTATGAAGGAGAAAATGGCTTTGCCAGAGTAACCCTTGTAGATGGAGATCGTGTATTTAAAGGAAGCAATAAAGGTGGTGTTCTGCAGCAGCATCCAATTTATCTGGAAAAAGAGGATTTGGAATATGCGGATGGTTTTAATTTGATTCATACAACCAACAATGGGTTTACCGATGGGCTGCTTCCAGCCCTGCATGGACTTTCTCCCTTGGTAGCTATGATTTTTCGTATCGCTGGAATGAGGAAGACAGGGTGGAACGTGTATGCCCATATATTGATTTTGCATTTCTATCCTGTAGTGATCTGAATGATGAGGAGACAGAAAAACTGTGCCGGAAGCTGTATGAAAAGGGATGCAGTGTGGTGACAGCTACCCGTGGAAGTAAGGGAGCAACGGTTTTTGATGGGGAGCGGTTTTATTGCCAGCTGCCGGATTATGTCACTCCGGTGGATACCATGGGAGCCGGAGACAGCTTTGCCACTGCTATGCTGATTACCATCTTGAAAAAGCTGGAAACACAACCGGAGGGAAGCTGGAAAAACAGTGAGATAAGGGCAGAGATACTTCCGGAGGCATTGAAAGCGGCAGCTGTATTTTCAGCAGGAACCTGCTTGAAGAATGGTGCCTTTGGAGACGGTGTGCCGGTACCGAAGTCTGAGCATGACCGGATTTACAGAGAATTATAAAAACAAAAATAAAAAAGGAAGTGAGGGTCATGGTGCAGATATCAAAGGAACGATTTGCACTGGGGAGCTATCAGTATCTGCGGTATCCGTTCGAGTACTTTCTGGATACGGCTGTTTTACTGGGAATGCAAAATGTGGAACTCTGGGCAGCAGGTCCGTCCTTCTGTCTGGATACGATGGACGAAGCGCAGCTGAAAGAAAAAGCTGCTCAGATTCGGAGCCGTGAGCTTTCAGTATGCTGTATCACGCCGGAGCAATGCCAGTATCCGGTCAATCTGGCAGCAGAAGATGAAAAAATACGTGAATATAGCATACGCAATTTTGAACGTGCATTTTATGCAGCAGAAATATTGAACTGCCCAAAGGTGTTGGTTTCAGCTGGATGCGGTTATTTCAACAAACCAGTGGAGGATGCGTGGAAGCGGAGCGAAGAGAGCCTGCATCGTTTGTCAGAAAAGGCTCAGAAAATGGGTATTTTACTTGTGCTGGAGACATTGACACCTCTGTCTTCGAACGTGCTGAACACGCCGGAGCAGCAGAAAGAGATGATTTCCCTTATGCCTTCAGGAAGCATGAAGCCTATGCTGGATATAGGACAAATGGTTTATATGGACCAGAAGATAGAACGTTACTTAGCCCATGGAGCAGAATTATCACATATTCATCTCCATGATTCCCACCCGGCGGTTCACATGGCCCTTGGGGATGGGGATCTTCCCATCTGTGAATATCTGGATATTCTTGAATCAGCTGGATATAAGGGAATGTATGCGCTGGAGCAGAATGATCCGAGGTATCGCTCTAATCCAAGGCAGGCAGATATACAGAGCATAAGGTGGCTCAAAAAGCATGGAATTTTTGATTGAAAAAGTATTGACAAATGACGGAAAGAAGAGTATGTTATCAGTAAAGGAGATATGACGTTATATAACAATATAAACTGTATGATGTCAATATCCTGAAAAGTCCGGATGGGTAAACGACCATACCCGGAAGGTGCAGCTTGAAAAATACACTACATAGGAGGAAATACTATGTCATATATGATTGGCGTAGACGTTGGAGGAACGTTTACAGAT
Organism: Clostridium sp. AF29-8BH; assembly: GCF_003478145.1. Taxonomy (NCBI): domain Bacteria; kingdom Bacillati; phylum Bacillota; class Clostridia; order Eubacteriales; family Clostridiaceae; genus Clostridium; species Clostridium sp. AF29-8BH. The sequence continues at coordinate 104,470 of NZ_QUEL01000001.1, forward strand.
TTTTCTGTTTTTAATCAGGAAACAGGTGAGTTGTTCAATTACAAGGATAGTTCCACACCGGCGGATCCGTCCAGAGCAATTGTAAAGGGCGTTCAGGATGTATTAGAGATTAAGAAAGCAGCTCCGGAAGAAGTTAGTTATCTGGCACACGGTACAACCGTAGGAACGAACGCATTAATCGAGAAGAAAGGTTGCCGCCTTGGCCTTATTACTACCAAAGGATTTAAGGATCTGATGGAAATCGGAACCCAGAGACGTCCTTCTCTTTACAATCTTCAGGCACAGAAACCGTATCCACTGGTTCCGTCCGGTTTAAACTGTACGGTAACAGAGAGAATCCGTTACGACGGAAGTGTTGAGACTCCGCTGGATGAGAACGAAACAAGAGAGGTCGTTCGATACTTAAAAGCACAGGGTGTGACAGCAATTGCAGTTTGTACTTTGTTCTCATTCATTAATCCGGTTCATGAAGAAAGAATTGAAGAGATCATTCATGAAGAGTTCCCGGAAGCATACGTTACGATTTCCAGTAAACTGGCACCGGAGTTCCGTGAGTTCAGCCGTATGAGTACAACGGTTATGAATAGTTATCTGGGACCGGTTATGGAAAAATATGTAAATAATTTCCGTGATTCCATTGCGAAGCTTGGTATTCAGGTAGAGCCCTATGTAACCCAGTCCAATGGTTCCATCATTTCAATAAAAGAAACCATCGACTGCCCGATTAAGACAGCATTGTCCGGACCGAGTGCCGGTGTTATCGCAGCTGCATATATTGGCAAACAGTGCGAAGCAGACAAGATTATTACCTTTGATATGGGTGGTACCAGCGCAGATATTTCCTTAATTGAAAATTATACACCGCAGGTATCGAATGAGCGTTATGTAGAAGGATATCCGGCCAGAATCCCGATGATTAATATTATTACCATCGGTGCCGGCGGCGGTTCCATTGCAAAGATTGATGAAGGCGGTGCCTTAAAGGTAGGACCTAAGAGTGCGGGTGCAACACCTGGACCGGCCTGCTATATGCGCGGCGGTGAGAATCCTTGCGTAACAGATGCCAATATTGTTCTTGGCAAGCTGAATCAGAAGAAGATTCTTGGCGGCAGAATGTATGTAGATATTGAACTGGCTAAAAACGCTGTCAAGACAAAAATTTGTGATAAATCCAATCTGGATATGAAACGTGCAGCGAACGGTATTATCACAGTCGTAAATTCCAACATGGTTCGTGCAATCCGAAGCGTATCCGTAGAAAAGGGATATGATGTCCGCGAATTTAGCCTGATGGCATTCGGAGGCGCCGGCCCGCTTCATGCATGCGAGGTGGCAAAAGAACTGGGAATGAAGGAAGTATTGATTCCGCCGCATCCAGGTACTCTTTGTAGTCTCGGACTTCTTCTGGCAGATACAAAATTCGACTTATCCAGAACTAAGATCATGAATGGTGAAGCCGGAAACTTAGATGACATCAATGAGCAGTTTGATAACATGGTAGAGCAGGGAACCGGTCTTCTGGATAAAGAAGGTGTTCCGGCAGACAGACGTTACTTTGAATTTGCCGTTGATATGCGTTATCAGCGTCAGAACTTTGAGATCAGCATTCCGGTTCCGGCAGGAAAGATGACGGAAGAGACTTTGAAGAAAGCACTGGCTGATTTCCATGCAGAGCATAAGAGAAGCTACGGCTATTGCAAAGAAGATGCGATTGTACAGTTTGTAAGTTATCGTGTATCCGCTATCGGCGTTATCGATAAACCGGACCTGAAAGCAGCAGAGCTTCATCCGGAGGCACCGATTCCAGAACCGATCGAAGTTCGTCAGGTTCTGTTCCAGAACAGTGATGAGTATGTTGAAACACCGGTCTATTTAAGAGATAAATTTGTTCCGGGTCAGTCGATTCCTGGTCCGTGCATCTGCGAACAGATGGATACTACGTTAGTGGTTCCGAAAGGATGGGTCATCCACGTAGATGGATATCACAACTTAAAGATTCATGATGAGGAGGCGAAGTAAGATGGCAAAACAGATTGATACCGTAACAGTTGAGGTTGTCCGCAATCTTCTGATGTCCATTGCTGAGGAGACTTATGGAATTATTGTCCGCAGTGCATATTCTACTAATATGAAGGAACGACGCGATGTGTGTACTGCAGTCATTGACCCGGATGGAAATAGTGTTGCCCAGGTGGAAAGTTTAGCAGCACTTTTAGGCTCGATGCTGAGTGTAGTTCCGAATATTTATGAAAAATTCGGAAAGGAAAATGTTCAGCCGGGTGATATGTATATTGCCAATGACCCGTATCATGGCGGCGGCAATCATCTGCCGGATATCGTAATCGCAGCACCGGCCTTCGTGGGAGATAAACTGGTTGGTTGGATTGCCAATATTGCGCATCATTCAGATATCGGCGGTAAGGTACCTGGTTCTACATCCGGAGATGCAGATAGCTTATTCCAGGAAGGTATCCGAATTCCGGTAATCCGTATCCGCCAGAATGGAAAACTGATTCCGAGTGTTATGGATCTTCTTCTTGATAATACCAGAGTTCCACAGGAAAGAGAGGGCGACCTGACCGCACAGATGTCAGCAAACCTGATCGGTGTACAGAGAATTCAGGAAGCTTATGCCCGTTATCAGGATGATTTGATTGAGTGCATGAAAGAGCTGGTAGGCTATTCGGAGCGCCGTGTCCGTGCAGTCGTTGCAGAACTTCCGGATGGAGAATACAGCTATACCGATTATGTGGATGGCTGCGGTGACAAATATCCGGATCCGCTTCCGATTAAAGTGAAAATCACCATTAAGGGTGATGACCTGACAATTGATTTTACAGGAACCGCTGAGCAGATTAAAGCACCGATCAATGTGCCGTACCCTTGTACGAAAGCAGCCGTATTCTTCTCCATTAAGGCATTAATGGGAGATGATATCCCAGCCAATGAGGGAATTAACCGTGCGATTAAGATCATTGCACCGAAGGGCTGTATCGTAAATCCGACAGAGCCAAGTCCGATTGGTGCACAGATTGACTGCCAGCAGCGAATCCCGGATGCAATTTTCGGAGCATTGGCACCAATCTTCCCGGATACCGTAGTAACCGCTGGTAATGGTGCTTGTACAACCACCATTTTAGCAGGCGAAGGCGCAATCGGAACAGACAGTGTGTTTATTTTCCACGAGGTTATTGCCGGAGGCGGCGGTGCTTCGAAGGAATTAGATGGTTTATCTGGTGTTCAGGTAAACATGACCAATACCTCTAATATGCCGATTGAGGCAACCGAGATGGAGTTCACAAAGATTCTTGCCAGAAAATATGAACTGAAGGAAGATACAGGCGGTGCCGGCCAGTTTAGAGGCGGTCTTGGTATCGAGCGTGAGTTAGAGATGATGCAGGATGATGTGGCATATACCGGATTAGGTGATCGTCATAAATTCCATCCATGGGGATTAGATGGCGGTAAAGAAGGCGCTGCCGGTGCATTCTACCGTGTAACTCCGGATGGAACTATCACAAAAATGGGACACAAGACAACCAGTTTTCCGTTAAAGAAGGGCGATATCATCCGGGTTGAAACTCCTGGTGCAGGCGGATATGGTGATCCGATGAAGCGTGAGCCGGAAAAGGTATTAAAGGATGTCATTGAGAAAAAGGTGTCTGTAGAGGCAGCGAAAAAAGATTATGGTGTGGTTGTTGTGTCAGATGGAGTTCATTATCAGGTAGACGAACAGGCAACCAAAGCCTCAGAGGATAAGATACGGCAAAACGTAAGAAAGAGAGGATTAATTCTATGATTAAAGGTATGCAGGAAGTCATCGATGTGATGACAAAAGCCAAAGCAGATCTGGATAAAAATGGCGGATTAAAACAGGTTATTTTCGTGGCTTGCGGAGGATCCTTTGCATCCTCCTATCCGGCACGGTTTCTGTTAAATCAGGAGAGTTCTCTGCGTGTTCAGGGATATAACAGCAGTGAGTTCGTGAATGCAACTCCGAAGAATGTAGATAAGAATACACTTGTGATTGGAACCTCCACTAAGGCAACGGCAGAAACCGTGGAAGCATTAAAGGTGGCAAAAGAAAAAGGCGCCGTTACGGTTGGTTTATCCGGATATGCAGATTCTCTGACAGCGCAGACGGCTGATTATTATATTACCTACTATCATGCAGATGAGTGGTATAAGGATCCAACCTTGGTTCATTACAACAGCCAGGGCACGGCGTTAAAGATTGCGTTCTGGCTCTTAAAAGAATATGACAATTATGAGGCATATGACAAGGCTCTGGAAGGATTCGAGAAGCTGGAAACAATTTACGGAAAAGCATATACAGATGTACGTGCGGAGGCAGCTAAATTTGCCATGACCTACAAAGATGATACTGTATGGAATGTAATGTCAAGTGGTGCAGCCTGGGAGGTATCCTATTCAGATGCATTCTGCTTCTTTCAGGAGATGCAGACCGTACACTGTGTTCCGATTCATTCCGGTGAATATTTCCATGGTGCTTTTGAAACCTGTGACAAGGATCTTGCCATTCTCCTGTTCAAGAGCATTGGACGTACAAGACCGGTGGATGAGAGAGCAGAGCGCTTCTTAAATCAGTTTGGCGGCCATCATTGGGTTATCGATGCAGAGAAGCTTGGCTTAGGCGAACTGGATGAGAGAGTCGCAGAATACTTCAATTCACTTCTGTTCCATCCGATTTCCAAGCAGTTTATTTCAGCAATGGCAGATGTGAGAATGCATCCGATGACATATCGCCGTTATATGTGGAAATTTGATTATTAATAGTTGATGTAAAAACAAAAACATAATATGAAAGCAGGCCTGCAATCGTGTAGTTATTGTGGGTCTGCTTTTTTCTTTTTTTTATACCGAGTAAAAATAATGCAATTTCTTTGTTAAAATAACGAAAAAAGCTTGTAATGGAACAATACAAATAGTATGATAGTGTATATAACATTATATATCATTTTGACTATATAGATGTAGGGCTCAATTATTATAAAGAATGAAAAGGAGAAGGGTATGGAGATAAATACAAATCCAAACAGCATAGTTCCATTATATGCACAGATTGTGGAGAGTTTGAAACGAGATATTGAGAATGGGGTTTATAATGCAACGGAACGAATTCCGGCAGAGGCAGAGTTAGCAAAACAGTACAATGTGAGCCGGATCACAGTTCGGCGTGCAGTGGATGATCTGGTGAGCCAGGGCCTTGTGGAAAAGAAGCAGGGAAAAGGAACCTTCATCTGCCGACAGAAATTCGCGAAGGATATAAAAAATCTCCAGAGCTTTTCAGAAATGTGCCGTCATATGAATATGAAGCCTGGGGGACAGATGCTTGAAAATAAGCTGGTTCTGGCAGATGACAAGATTCAAAAACAGTTAAATCTGGAACCTGGATCCTATGTAGTTTATATTTCGCGTCTGCGTACAGCGGATGGGGAACCGGTAGCCATTGAGAAGAACTATTTCCCGGTAAAATATTCCTTCCTTCTGGAAAAGCAGTTTAATGATAATTCTCTGTTTGAGTGCCTGCAGGAAGAAGCCAAGGTAAGAGTTGCTTCTTCAGAGAAGCGGATTGAATTATGCCGGGCCACAGCTGAAGAAGCAAAACTGATGAAAGTTAAGAAGGGAACTCCGCTTCTTTATATTAAGAGTGTGACATATACATATGATAGAGAGCCTCTGTATGCAGGAGTACAGCTTTTTAATGGCGAAACCTGTTCTTTTTATGTATGTGAATCAATTGAACAATAAACCTAATATTCATTAATGCAGCAAATCGGATTTTTATTGCATCGAAATGGTGAATCTTAAGAATTTCTTCATAATTTATTTAAAGAGAATACAAACATTTTGGAGATAGGCATGATATACTATAACCATAATAAATGCATGATACAAAAGATTTAATCCTTTAACCTTTTTGAAATCCGAATTCCTAACGAAAAAAGTCCGGCGGAGCTTTTCCACCGGACTTTTTTTCTGCATATTTCTATATTTTACAATCCTTCAGCCATTTCATACAGCAGACGCTCGGAATCATCCCATCCCAGACACGGGTCGGTGATGGATTTTCCGTAGATGTGTTCGCCAACTTTCTGGTTGCCTGGTTCGATGTAGCTTTCGATCATGACGCCTTTGACGAAATTACGGATATCGTCGGAGTGACGACGGCTGTGGAGTACTTCCTTGACGATACGGATCTGCTCCATGTATTTTTTGTTGGAGTTGGAGTGGTTTGCATCGATGATGCAGGCCGGATTCTTCAGATCACGCTCGTTGTAGAGGTCTAAGAGCAGCTTCAGGTCTTCGTAGTGGTAGTTCGGCAGGCACTGGTCATGCTTGTTGACAGCACCACGCAGGATGGTGTGGGTCAGCGGGTTGCCCTGTGTCTTTACTTCCCAGCTGCGTAGATGAACTCATGACCGTGCTGTGCTGCGTGTACGGCGTTCAGCATGACGGAGAGTGCGCCGCTGGTCGGATTCTTCATGCCGACCGGTACGTCGATGCCGCTGGCAACGAGGCGGTGCTGCTGGTTCTCAACGGAACGTGCGCCGACTGCAACATAGGACATAACGTCGGAAAGGTAGGTCAGGTTCTCCGGGTATAGCATCTCGTCTGCGGTCGAGAAGCCGGTTTCTTCGATCACACGCATGTGAAGTTTGCGAATCGCGATCAGACCCTGGTATAAGTTTGGCTTACCTTCCGGATTTGGCTGGTGTAAAAGTCCCTTATAGCCGTCACCGGTTGTTCTAGGTTTGTTGGTATAGATTCTAGGAACCAGAATCAGTTTGTCCTTCACTTTCTCCTGTACCTTGGCAAGACGGTTTACATAATCAATAACCGCATCTTCCCGGTCAGCAGAGCACGGACCAATGATGACAAGAAACTTGTCGCTGTCGCCTGTAAAGACGTCACGGATAGCAGCGTCCTTTCGAGCTTTTTCTGCGGCCAGCTCCGGTGCCAGTGGAAACTGTGCACGAATCTCGTCCGGGGTCGGCAGCTTGCTGACATATTCAAATCCCATGAGTTTTATCCTCCTGTATTGTCTAAAAGATTTTCGCACTTTAAAGCGTATGATGTTTATTATAGTATAGAAAAATCAAATCATCAATAGGTTGAGGGAAAAGAATTTTATTTCTTTTATGCTATTTTTATGTGGCTTTTATAAAATAGACCGTAGTCTATAAAAATGGTTGACGTATTTATTAAAAAAGTGTAGAATATATTCCATATCAGCAATATTTAATTTTAGTTTGATATAGTTCCATATGAAAACGGAACCGTTCATGCCTCGATTGACTGAGAGCAAGGGCGCGGCGGTCACTGTTTTTGTACGAATCCCGCACAAGCGGGAGCAGCGTTTGTTTGTTTGGTGCTGCATATGTTTGCGTGTTTTCCGAGAAAAACAGAACATTTAGCAGAAATCTGGCACTTCATTCGTCCCTATTATCTGGGGGCGTTTTTTTATGCCTTAGGAAATTGTGTCCTATGACACAAAAACGTTCAGATGAATGCGTACAGCCGACAGAAATGTGGAAAAATGAGATACTTATTTTAGGAGGAGAGCGCAGTATGAATGGATATAAAAAGCTGATGGATATTGTGGCGATGGTTGAGAAAACCGTGCTGGTAGTCACGATGCTCCTGATCCTTGTACTGACGGTGGGAAATGTATTTTCCCGTAAGGTGATTCACCAGTCCTGGTCCTTTACAGAGGAGCTGGTTGTTGCCATTTTCGTATTAATTACGCTGCTTGGCGCGGCGCTGTCTGCGCGTGAGGGCGGATTGGTAGGCTTAAATCTGGTAACAGAGCGTCTGCCGAAATCAGCAAAGAAGCCGGTTGTGATTCTGATTACGATCTTTTCGGTTCTCTTTATGGGAATCTTATTTTACTATGGCATGGACAAGGTACTGGCGCAGCTTGCGAACCAGAAACGTACCTTTGTGCTGAACTGGCCGGAGTGGATCTTCTGGTCCTTTGTACCGATCGGTTCGGCGTGCATGATTCTTCATTTTATCGAGTTCTGTCTCGATGAGTGTACGAAAAAGGAGGACAAATAAATGGTTAGCGCAGTTCTTTTTATTACCTTTTTCGTATTATTGGTGCTGAATGTGCCGATCTCCGTCTGTCTGGGACTTTCTTCCGCAGCGGCGATCCTGTATTCCGGTACTTCTTTAACGATTGTAGCGACGAATATTTACTCCGGCATCAGTAAATTCCTGCTGCTGGCGATTCCGTTTTTCGTATTATCCGGAAATATCATGGCGAAGGCGGGGATTTCCACGCGCCTGATCCGTTTCGTTGACACCTGTGTCGGTCACAGAAAAGGCGGCATTGCGAATGTGTGTATCATCGTAGCCTGCTTCTTCGGCGCGATCTCCGGTTCCGGTCCGGCGACGGTAGCGGCCCTGGGTGCGGTCCTGATTCCGGCGATGATAGAGCGGGGCGGTTTCTCCGCAGCCTTCTCGACGGCATTGATGGCAACTTCCAGTTCCATCGCGATCGTCATCCCGCCGAGTATCGCGTTTGTCGTATACGCGTCGATCACAGGTGTTTCCATCGGAGATATGTTTATGGCAGGCATCATTCCGGGTATCCTGATGGGTCTGGCTCTGGTAGTTGTCGTTATGCTGGAGGTACGCCGCAATCATGTCGTGCCGTCCAACGTAGAGAAAGCATCCGCAAAAGAGCGCTGGAACGCATTTAAGGATGCATTCTGGGGATTTTTGATGCCGGTCATTATTCTGGGCGGTATCTACGGAGGCATCTTTACACCGACCGAGGCGGCAGCCGTATCCGTTGTGTACGGTCTGTTTGTCGGTATGATTATTTATAAGGAAGTAAAATTTAAAGACCTGTGGGAAATTCTGATTGATTCGGCAAAGACCACCGGCGGCATCATGCTGATCGTAGCGTGTGCGTCGCTGTTCTCCTTTGTCTGCACCCGTTTCGGTATTTCGACGGCTGCTTCCGAACTGTTAGCAAGAGTGGCAGGCAACCAGTTTACTTTCTTGCTGATTTGTAACATTATTTTCCTGATCGCGGGCTGCTTTATTGATGCAAATTCTGCGATGTACATTTTCATCCCGATCATGTTGCCGGTCTGCAAGGCACTGGGCTACAACGTGATCGCATTTGGTATCATGGCAACGGTCAACCTGGCAATTGGTCAGGTAACACCTCCGGTCGGTGTCAACCTGTTTGTCGCGATCGGCATCAAATTAAGAGACGGTATCCGCGTAACGCTGCAGGAGATTTCCAGGGCAGTCGTTCCGATGGTAGCCGCTTCCATTGTTGTTTTACTGATAATTACTTATATTCCGCAGATTTCGACCTGTCTGCCGGCGGCACTGGGAAGTGCGGCAGCCATTGAAAATGGCGAGACAGCCGGAGGCGACAGCGGAACCACCCAGACAGACAATGACGATTTCAACACGATCGGCGATTACAGCGATCTGGATTGGGCGGATATGACCTGGAACTTTACGTGTTCCACAACCGAGACAAGCACCTGGGCACAGGCGGGACGCAAGTTTGGCGAGCTCATGGAGCAGGCGACCGGCGGCAAGGTCAAAGTAGATGTTTACGCAGCCGATCAGCTGACCGGTGGAAACCAGTCTGAGGGCATCCAGGCACTGATGAACGGCGATCCGGTGCAGATTTCGATGCACAGCAACCTGATTTATTCGGCATTTGACCCGCGGTTCAATGTTGTATCACTGCCGTATCTGTTTGATTCTGTTGAGACAGCGGATGCAGTCTTAGATGGTCCGGCGGGCGACAAGCTGGTTGAGCTCCTGGAAAGCTATGGCCTGCATTGTATGGGTATGGCGGAGAATGGTTTCCGTCAGCTGACCAACAGTGAACATCCGGTTCGTTCCGTGGAAGATTTGAAGAACCTGAAGCTGCGTGTGGCTGGTTCGAACCTTCTGATGAAGTGCTATGAGCTGTGGGGCGCAGATGCGACCAATATGAACTGGTCCGAGACGTATACGGCGCTGCAGCAGGGCACGGTAGACGGGCAGGAGAACCCGCTTCCGGCGATTGATGCGGCGAGTGTACAGGAAGTACAGAAATATGTTTCCCTGTGGAACGCAAACTATGACTGCCTGTTCTTCTGCATCAATCAGAAGCTGTATGACAGCCTGACACCGGAGCAGCAGGCGGTTGTTGATGAGGCAGGCCGTAAGGCAGTTGCTTACGAGCGTGAGATCAACCGTGCAGGCGATGAGGAGATTCTGGATCGCTGGCAGACTAAGAACGGTGTGGAGGTGCTGAAATATGAGGATCTCGACATCGAATCCTTTAAGAAAGCAGCTGAGCCGGTAACGGAATGGTTTATCGGAGAACTGAAAACCCAGGGCTTTGATGATGCAGAGGATCTGGTAAACACCTTTACTGAAAATGCGGCTAGTGCAGTTAAGACGGCGGGCATTGAAAATTCTTCGACCTATCAGGTGGAAGATCACAGTGACCTAAACTGGCCGGAAATGACCTGGAACTTTACGTGTTCCACGACAGAAACCAGTACCTGGGCACAGGCAGGACGCAAGTTTGGCGAGCTGATGGATCAGGCAACGGGAGGCAAGGTCAAAGTAGATGTTTACGCAGCGGATCAGCTGACCGGTGGAAACCAGTCCGAGGGCATCCAGGCGCTGATGAACGGAGATCCGGTGCAGATTTCGATGCACAGCAACCTGATTTATTCGGCATTTGACCCGCGTTTCAACGTGGTATCGCTGCCGTATCTGTTTGATTCAGTGGAGGACGCCGACGCGAAGCTGGACGGCGAGGCAGGTCAGAAGATGGATGAGATTCTTTCTTCCTATGACCTGCATTGTATGGGTATGGCGGAAAATGGTTTCCGTCAGCTCACTAACGGCGTGCGCCCGGTTCGTTCCGTGGAAGATATGAAGAACCTGAAAGTGCGTGTGGCTGGTTCAAACCTTCTGATGAAGTGCTACGAGCTGTGGGGCGCAGATGCGACCAACATGAACTGGTCCGAGACTTACACGGCATTGCAGCAGGGGACGGTAGACGGACAGGAGAACCCGCTTCCGGCGATTGATGCGGCAAGCGTACAGGAAGTACAGAAATACGTTTCCATGTGGAATGCAAACTATGACTGCCTGTTCTTCTGCATCAACCAGGATATTTACGACAGCCTGACACCGGAGCAGCAGGAGGTAGTCGATGAGTGCGGCAAACTTGCCGTTCAGTACGAGCGCGAGATCAACCGCGCAGGCGACGATGAGATCCTCTCCAGATGGCAGTCCAAGAATGGTGTCGAGGTCATCCCGTATGAGGATCTGGATATCGATTCCTTCAAGGCGATTGTAGAACCGGTAACCGAGTGGTATATCGGGGAATTGAAAAAACAAGGTTATAAGGATGCGGAAGAGCTGGTTGCTGCATTCAAATAGGAAAATTAGAAGTTTGAAGTTAGAAGTTTGGTAAAATTGAATCATTGAGTTTGGTTTTCTGGCGGTTCTGGTCCTTGGGATCAGACCGCCAGATTGCGTATATGGGGAAATTTACGTTACTGGGCACGTATGCGTGAACAGTAAGATGCCAAATATTTCAATGTAAATTTTCAATCGGGCAAATATTGTGGTTGGCAGTTTGATATGATAAGATAGTTGGTATGAGTGCGATGAAAAGCGAGATAAATAAGGAAGAAAAGGAAAAATATATGGGATGTGTACATCTGTACTGCGGCGATGGAAAAGGAAAGACGACGGCGGCGATCGGTCTGGCGGTCCGGGCGGCAGGAACGGGAAAACAGGTAGTTGCTGCCCGCTTTTTAAAAACGGACCAGTCTGGGGAGGTGGAGATTTTAAAGCGGCTCCCGGAGGTGACGTTGATTCCCTGTGAAAAAACATTTGGATTCACGTGGAAAATGACCGATGAAGTGAAGCAGGAGGCAGCGGATTATTATAAAAGTATGTTTGAGACAGCGTGCCGTGAGGCAGTGAAGCGGTGTGGGAAAACGGAGGATTCAAGAAGCAGGAAAATACAGAATAATGAAACCTGCGATGTTCTGCTGGTGTTGGATGAGGTCTGCGCTTCTCTTTCTTCGGGACTTTTGGAGCTGGTGGATATAGTGGATTTTCTGGATCACAGACCAGCGGGGCTGGAGGTTGTGATGACGGGGCGGAAACCGCCGGAGGAGCTGCTTTTGCGGGCTGATTACGTGACAGAGATGGAAAAAATCAAGCATCCGTTTGACCGGAAAATCCTGGCGCGGCGGGGAATTGAATATTAGAGAGGGGACTCTGAATGGGATTTATAAAGAGAAAGCATCGTCCGGAGTACGCTGCAGTGCAGCGGGAATGGGCAATGTGGGTAAAACAGATGGAAAAAACACTTCCGGGTTACGGGGAGCAGAATGAGGCATTGCACTGGATGGTACGGATTCTGACGGGGGTGCGGGTTCTGTACTGCCTGTTTTATCTGATTATGACATTTGTCTATGGAATGGAGAAAACAAATGCGGTCATGACGCTTTTGGGACCGTTTATTTTTTATGGCTGGTATATGCTGATGCTGCGGGAGAGCCCGGTGCTTACGGTGTTGATGCTGATCGGGCGTGGGGCGAGTATCGTGTGGGGCGGCGTATCGCTGCTTCAGATGAGCTGGTGGCTGCCATTTCCGCTGGTTTTCATGCTGGTGACGGCGGCGGCAATCGAATTTATCGAGGCGGTATTCTGCATCTATATGCTGTTTAACCCGCTGGCACGGCACACAATCCGCTTAAACCGGGCATTTGCACGTGGAATGCGCGTACAGGTGCCGGATGAGGGGCTGGAATAGATGGCGGCGTATCGGAATGAAGCGGCGATACTGTACACGGGTAGGCACTTTTGGAACCGAAAGTGCCGTAAGAAAACGTGGCGGCAGCAGGAATTTTCCGTATTTAAATGCGAAGCCACGGCAAATTCCGTTACTGGGCACGTATGCGTGAACAGTAACGAGGCGGCAGATGAAGAGGACAATGAGGAAGTCAAGTCTTGATTTTTACAGAATACTCTGATACAGTGGAGTCAAGACAGGATTCCGCCAACGGATCTTGTGGGACGTAGAAAAGGCATAGAAAAGAAAGAGGTAAAATATGGCAGATAATAAGAATATGACGCAGGAAGAGATCGACAACGGCGAGGAGATGACCGTGACTCTGACATTGGATGACGGCAGAGAGATTGAGTGTGTTGTTCTGACGATTTTCCCGGCAGGCGGCAAGGATTATATTGCCCTTCTTCCGATGGATGACATCGAGGCAGAGGACGGAGAGGTATATCTGTACCGTTACAGCGAGGATGAGAACGGACAGCCGAACCTGGAAAACATCGAGGACGACGATGAGTATGAGATCGTGGCAGATGCGTTTGACGAGCTTCTGGACGAGCAGGAATATGATGAGCTGGTCGGCGAGGACGAGCTGGATCAGTAATTAGGCAGGCAAAAGACAGGACGCCCAGGTACTTCGCAGGCAGAAACGGCGAGGCATCTGGGCGTTTTACATCTTTTCAGGGGTGGTACGATGGAACTGAAACAGGAGTTAAAGCTCAAACAGACCTTGTCCCAGAAAATGATACAATCCGCAAATATTCTTCAGATGGGGCAGATAGAGCTGAAAGAGTACATAGAAGAGATGGCGCTGGAAAATCCAGTGGTGGATCTGGAAGAGCGGGAGCCGGAGAACGGACGGCTGGAAGAAAATGGAGAGCTGAACGAGAAAATCCGCAGATTTGAAGAACTTGCCAGCCTTGACCGCCAGAACCAGACCTATTATCAGGATGAGGAAGAAGAGGCGGGGCGATTAGAGCCGGGACGAAGCCAGGATGGGCTTTTGGAATCGCTTCTGGAACAGGCGTGTATGCTGCATCTGACGAAAAGAGAAGAAAAAATATTCCGCTATATGATCAAAAATCTGGATGCAAGCGGATATCTCAGCGTGAATTTTGGAGAACTCTGCGCTGGGCTGGGAATTGAGGAGACAGAAGGGGAGCGTATCTGGAAAAATTTTGGCAGGCTGGAACCGCGCGGGATCGGGGCGCGGTCGCTGAAGGAGTGCCTGTTGATGCAGTTGTCTTACCTGGCAGAGGACGGCAGCGTGGTGATTGATATTGTTCAGAATGAAACGATGCGAACCGAAATGCTGGCAGCACATATCATTTCCAACCATCTGGATCTGCTTGGAAAAAACCAGATGAAGCAGCTTGCCCGTGTATGCTCCTGCAATCTGGAGGAAGTGCTTCTGGCAGCAGCGCGGATCCGGGAGCTGAATCCCAAACCAGGAAGCGGATATGGGGATGAGAGCTATGATAAATATATCGTACCAGATATAATTATTACCCAGACGGAACACGGATTTGAAATGCAGCTTTCCGATGAGACACTGCCGCAGATTGCCATCAATCCGTATTATCTGTTATTGATGAAGCAGAAAGATACCGAGACGGAGGCAAAGGACTACATTGAGGAGAAAATCCGGCAGGCTGAATGGGTCTGCCAGTGCATTGGGAAGCGCAACCAGACATTGTTGCGGCTGGCAGAAGAGATTTTGTGCGTACAGGGGGAATTTTTCGCAAAAGGAAGTGGAAAACTGGCTCCGTGGACGCAGAAACAGGCGGCTAAATCGCTGGGGGTCAGCGAGCCGACGCTGAGCCGGACAGTGCGTGAAAAATATCTGCAATGCCGCTGGGGGATCTTTCCGCTGTCATATTTCTTTTCAAGACACATGGCTGCGGGGGGATTCGGGATGACGGATAAGGGAAGACTGGCAGATCGGGAAGAGGCGGCGAATCAGGAAGAAACGGCGGTTCAGGCAGAAGTGGTGAATCGGATGGAAACAGGCAAAGATCCGCGGGAGGCAATCCGCCATCTGATCAAAACGGAAAATCCGAGAAAGCCGTTCAGCGACCGCGTGCTGTCAGAAAAACTGGCGGAAGCGGGGATCACGCTGTCGCGGCGGACCGTGGCGAAATACCGGGAAGAAATGGGAATCCGGGATGCATCCGGGCGGAAGTGCTTTGGTATCTGACAGAAAACATAGACAGAAAGACAGAGGGAAAACTATGTCATTGCAATTTATAATCGGTGGTTCCGGTTCGGGAAAGACACGGACATTGTATGAAAATCTGATCCGTCAGTCGATGGAAGAGCCGGACGGACGTTTTTTTGCTCTGGTGCCGGAACAGTTTACGATGCAGACGCAGAAAGAGATCGTGATGCTGCATCCGAACCATGGCGTGATGAATATCGATATTGTCAGTTTTGAGCGTCTGGCATACCGGGTGTTTGAGGAACTGGCGATTGAAAATCTGGCGGTGCTGGATGATATGGGAAAATCGATGGTTCTGCGGCGCGTCTCATCGGGCGTCCGGGGAAATCTGCACCTGTTTGGAGGGCATCTGGACAAGGCGGGCTTTATCAGCGAGATCAAATCGATGCTGTCTGAGTTTTTCCAGTACGGCATCACGGAGGAAAAGCTGGAGACGCTGATCGGGGAGACGAAAAGCCCGCTGCTGCGCCAGAAGCTTCTGGATATGCAGGTTTTATACCGGGCATTCCAGGCGTATACCGAGGAAAAAGTGATCGTAAAAGAAGAAATTTTAAGCCTTCTCTGCCGGGTGCTGCCGCAGTCACAGCTCATCCGCGACAGCGTTGTGACGCTGGATGGCTATACAGGCTTTACGCCGATCCAGTATGAGCTTCTGGAACTCTTATTCCAGTGCTGCCGGAAGGTGATCGTGACGGTCACGATGGATCCGGAGGACAACCCGTACCGCGAGAGCGTGCAGCAGAAGCTCTTTTACATGAGCCGTCATACCGTCTGCCGTCTGATTGACCGTGCTGCAGCTGCCGGATGCAGCCGGGATGAGGATATTTTGTTGAAAGAAAAACCAATGTGGAGATTTAAGGACAGCCCGGAACTGGGATTTATTGAAAATGAATTGTTCCGATATAGAGGAAAGGTGTATCATTCTGGGAGCGGGAACGAAAGCGGGGCTGCGGCTGAACACGGTCGGGAAAACCTGCGTCTAATTGAAGCAGCAACCCCGCAGGCGGAAATCTCTTTCTTATGCGGAGAAATCCGGCGTTTGGTGGCATCGGAGGGCATCCGTTACCGGGAGATCGCGGTGATTACCGGCGACTTGGAGACATATTCCCGGGAGATTCTGAGGCAGTTTGAGAAGAATCAGATCCCGTGTTTTATTGATTATAAGAAAAATATTTTAAGTAACCCGATGGTGGAACTAATCCGGGCGGCGCTGGAGGTGCTGCAATCGGGCTTTTCCTATGAATCGGTGTTTCGATTCCTGAAAACAGGGCTGGTGATGCCGCTTGCGGGGCTTTCACCGGAAGTGATCTATCAGGCGGAAAATTATGTGATTGCGCTTGGAATCCGCGGGTTTAAGCGGTGGAACAGCACATGGGAGCGCGTGTACCGGGGGGCTGAGCTTATCAATCTGGATGAGTTAAATCAGTTCCGTGAGGCGGTTGTCACACCATTTCTGCCGTTTCGGGAGGTGTTTTCCAACCGCAAAGCAACGGTGCGCGAGCGGACGGAGGCGCTGGTCCATTTTCTCGAAGCACTTGAGATGGAGCAGAAGCTGGCGGCGATGGCGCAGCAGTTTGAAGAAGTGGGCGATATGAGTCTTGCCAAGGAGTACGGGCAGGTGTATGGGCTGGTGATGGATCTGTTTGACCGGATTGTGGCGCTTCTCGGCGAGGAGATCATGGGACAGCGGGAGTATGCAGAGATTCTGGACGCCGGTTTTGCGGAGATCAAGGTAGGACTGATCCCCGCGGTCGTGGACCGGATCGTGGTCGGCGATATCACGCGAACCCGTCTTTCCAATATAAAAGTGTTGTTTTTTGCCGGAGTCAATGACGGGATAGTGCCGTCTGTTTCGGGACGCGGCGGGATCCTTTCGGAGGCGGATCGCCGGGCGCTGCGGGAAATGCAGGTAGAATTGGCGCCGACCGCGCGGGAGGAAAGCTTTTTGCAGCGATTTTATCTCTATCTGGCGCTGACAAAGCCGTCGGACTATCTCTATCTGTCGTGTGCGGCGTCCTCTGCCGAGGGAAAAGCGATGCGTCCTTCGAGTCTGATGCTGCAGCTGCTTAAATTATTTCCGGAGAAACGTCTGGAACAGCCGAAGGAAGAGAAGGAAGCGCTCTGGTCGCCGGAGCTTGGCATGAGCTGGGTGCTTCGGGGACTGCAGGATGAAAAAAGCGGGGAAAATGACCAGTTTATATCGCTGTACCGATACTTTATTCAGTCAGAATCGTACCGGGATGAAATGCAGGCGCTCTCGGATGCTGCATTTTATACCTATCAGGATACGGGCATCGGGAAGGCGGCGGCGCGGGCGCTCTATAGCCCGATTCTGCGGGGCAGTGTGACGCGTATGGAGCTGTATGCGTCGTGTGCGTATGCACATTTTCTTTCGTATGGGCTGGAATTGTCGGAACGGCAGATGTACGAGATTGCCCCGTCGGATATCGGAAATCTGTTCCATGCGGCGATCGACATGTATTTCACGCGGATGAAAGAGGAAAATCGCCGGTTTTCCGGCATTTCGGAGGAAGACCGCCAGAAAATGGTGGCGGAGTGCGTGGCGTCGGTCACGGAGGAATACGGCAATGCGATTCTGGGAAGCTCGTACCGGAATCAGTATCTGGAACGGAAGGTATACCGGATCACGGATCGGACGATCTGGGCACTGACGGAACAGCTAAAAAAAGGTGATTTTGAGCCAGCCGGGTTTGAGGTCAGTTTTTCACCGATGGATCACCTGAGAGCGATGCGGATTCCGCTTTCAAGCGAGGAGGCGATCCATCTGCGCGGGCGGATTGACCGAATCGATCTCTGCGAGGATGGCGACCGGCTGTATCTTAAGATCATTGATTACAAGACGGGAAAAACGAAATTTGACCTGACGGATATTTATTATGGATTGCAGCTGCAGCTGGTCGTCTACATGGATGCGGCGATGGAGAAGATCGGGCGGGAATACCCGGATAAAACGGTGGTTCCAGCGGGGCTTTTCTATTATCATATCGAGGATCCGATGGTGGAGCGCAAGCCGGTGGAGTCGGAGGAGGAGACGAATGCCGATATTTTGAAGGCACTGCGGATGAACGGGCTGGTAAACGGCGATCGGGAGGCACTGGCACATCTGGATAACCGGCTGGGCGAGGAGGCGACGGCGGATTCGGATGTTGTGCCGGTTTCGATTAAAAATGAGGCGATCGTTGAGCGGCGTTCGCAGGCGGCAGGGGAAGAAAAATTCCGTGTGCTGGGCGCGTATGTGAACCGAAAAATGAAGCATATGGGGCGGGAGATTCTGGATGGAAACATTGCGGCGTCGCCGTACAAAAACGGTCAGAAAACGGCGTGCGATTATTGCCCGTACACAGTGTGTGCGGATTTGATTTGAAAACGGACGGCTACCAGTTCCGGCGTTTTGATAAGCTGAGCCCGGAGGAGATCTGGGGGAAGATGGAAGAAAAGGATAAGGAAACGGAACGGTAGGTTTGTGTTTGGCTGTGACTGTGGGAATGAAAGAAGAACCAGTCATGAAAAAGGAAAGGGCGAGAAATGGCAGTAAATTGGACCAGGGAACAGAAGCAGGTAATTGAGGGGCGGGAGAAAAGCCTCCTGGTGTCGGCAGCGGCCGGAAGCGGCAAGACCGCGGTGCTGGTTGAGCGGATCATCCAGATGATCACGGAGGGGGAGAACCCGAAGGACATAGACCGCCTGCTTGTCATGACTTTTACCCGGGCGGCAGCGGCGGAGATGCGGGAGCGGATCCAGGCGGCGATTGAGAAAAAACTGGAATCGGAGCCGGAAAATGAACATCTCCAGCAGCAGGCAGTTCTGGTTCAGTTTGCCCAGATCACGACGATCGACAGCTTCTGCCTGCATGTCATGCGGGAACATTTTGACCGGCTGGACATCGATCCAGCATTCCGGGTCGGCGATGAGGGCGAAATGCTTCTGATGCGCGCTGATGTGATGGATGGGCTGCTGGAAGATTATTACCGCGACGGCGGGAAACGGTATGAGGAGTTTGTGGACGCGTATGCGACGGGCAAGGCGGACGGTGGAATTGCCGAGTATGTGATGCAGGTCTACAATTTCGCCCAGAGTAACCCGTGGCCGGATGCGTGGTATGAAAAATGCCGTGAGGAGCTGCTCCTGACCGAACAGGGAGAGCTGGAGCAGACGGAGTGGATGCAGTTCCTTTTGCGTGATATTGCATTGCAGGCGCAGGAGTGGGAAATACAGCTTCGGGAGGCGTGGGAGATCTGCCAGGAGACGGGAGGACCGATGCCGTACCTGCCGATGATCGAGGAAGATCTGCGCCATGCGGAGGCAGTCTGCGGGGCAGCCGGTTCGTTTGAAACGATCTCGGAGGCATTGGAACAATTTACGTTTTCGCGTCTGGCGGCGATCCGCGGCAAAAACGGGGAGGTCGATCCGGAGAAAAAGGCGCTTGTTTCCGACTGCCGCGGTCGGGTCAAAAAAGCAGTTGAAAAGTTAAAAGGAGAGTACCTGTTTGCCTCCCCGGAGCAGATGCTTACGGATATGGAAGCCGGAAAAGAGCGGATTTTGGAACTTTTGGAGCTGGCGCAGGAATTTGGACGGCGGTTTAGGGCGAAGAAGAAAGAGAAAAATGTGGTGGATTTTCATGATCTGGAACATTTTGCGCTGGAGATTCTGACAGAACCGGAATCAGAATGTTCCGAGGCGGAGGAAACTTCAAGTGCAGAAGAAACCGATCAGATGCAAGGGAAAAATGCCTGGACAGTGCGCGTACCAGGCACAGTCGCGGATGAGCTCGCCGTGCAGTACGACGAAATTCTGGTGGACGAGTACCAGGACAGCAACCTGGTTCAGGAGACGCTGATCCAGTGCATCAGCGGTGAACGTTTTGACCGCCCGAATGTGTTTATGGTGGGCGATGTCAAGCAGAGTATCTATAAATTCCGCCTGGCGAGACCGGAATTATTTCTGGAAAAATACAGCACATACACGTCGGAGGAGAGCGCGCACCAGAAGATCGAGCTTCACCAGAACTTTCGAAGCCGGGATCACATACTGGAATCGATCAATGCGATTTTTTACCGTATCATGACGGAAAAGCTGGGAAATATATCCTATACGGAAGATGCGGCACTGCATCCGGGCGCAGCCTTTGAAGAGCGGGATGGCCTGGATGAGTTAAAGACGGAGCTTTTGCTGGTGGATTTGTCGGTGCAGCCGCAGAAAGAGACGGAATCCCCCGAGTTAGATGATGAGGCAGCCGATTACACCGCCAGAGAGCTGGAAGCGCGCATGATCGCCGGAAAGATCCGTGAGATGACGGATAAAGAATGGGGGATCACGATCTGGGATAAGGAGCTTGGCGCTTACCGTCGGGCGCAGTACGGGGATATTGTGATTCTGCTTCGAAGCGTCAGCGGATGGGCGGAAGAATTTATCGAGGTGCTGGCGACGCAGGGGATTCCGGCGGTCGCAGAGTCTCGGACGGGATATTTTAATACGCTGGAAGTCGAGACGGTGCTGAATCTTTTGGCAGTCATCGACAATCCGATGCAGGACATTCCCCTGGCGTCGGTGCTCAAATCGCCGTTTGGCGGCGTTTCTGATGAGGAGATGGCGTGGATTGTGGCGGAACATAAGGCGGGCGTTGACCGGTCGCGGGATGCAGGGCTTTACCGGGCGGTTGTGGAGTATATGAACGAGGATGGACCGGTGAAGTCGAATGACGAAAGTGACGAGTCGTCGATCGCGGATGTGTTTCGTTTTCAAAAAAATAAATTAATTCAAAAGAATAACCTGCGCCGAAAACTCCAAAAACTCTTTACTCTTCTGGATACATTCCGCCAGGAAGCTGTTTACCTGCCGATGCACGAGCTCCTCTACCGGATTTACGACAAAACGGGCTATTATCGCTATGTATCGGCGCTTCCGGGCGGGGCGGGACGGCGCGGCAATCTGGATATGCTGGTGGAGAAAGCGGCAGCCTATGAGGCGACGAGCTACCGGGGCGTGTTCCATTTTATCCGGTATATTGAAAAATTGAAAAAATATAACACAGATTTTGGCGAGGCGCCGGTGGCGGATTCCGAGGGAACGGTGGTGCGGATCATGAGTATCCATAAGAGCAAGGGACTGGAATTTCCGATCGTGTTTGTGGCTGGAATGGGAAAAAATTTTAACAAGCAGGATACGCGGGGGAAACTTCTGATCGACGCGGATCTGGGAATCGGAACCGACTATCTGGACAGCGAGAAGCGCATCAAGGGACCGACGCTCAAGAAAAATGTGATGAAACGCCGGATGGAACTGGAGGCGCTGGGCGAGGAACTGCGTGTTCTTTACGTGGCGCTGACGCGTGCGAAGGAAAAACTGATTCTGACGGCGTCCTCCCGGAAATTGGAGGATCGGATTGCGAAGTGGAGCGCAGTGGCAACCGAACACGGGGCGATTCCGTATACGATTCTGACGCTGGCTTCCTCGTATCTGGATTGGATTTTGATGAGTATTCCGGAAAAAAATCCGTGGATTTCATATCAGATGGAAACGCTTTCCGACCAGATCGACCGTGAGATCGGCACGCAGATACGCCAGACGTTATCGAGAGAGTGGCTGCGGTGGCTGGCGGGGGAGGACAGCCATTTGTCGAATGACGAGAATCATCCAAACACGCAAAATCGGCTCGAAAATATCAGGCAAATAGAATCGATTATCAGCAGCAACTACCATTTCCAGTACCCATACCTGGACGATCTGAGTCTCAACACCAAGATGTCCGTTTCTGAACTCAAGAAAAAGGGCATGGAGGAAGAAGAGGAGGAGATGGTATTTCTGCCGACGCTGCCAGTGTTTATGGAGAAGGAGCAGGAAGAAAAAGGCGGCGCGACGCGCGGTACAGCGTACCACCGTGTGTTGCAGTTGTTGCCGTTTGAGCGGGCAATGTCGAGACAGGAGTTAAATGCATTTCCGGCGAAGCTGGCGGCTGAGGGGCGGATGGATGCCGAGGCGGCGGCGTTGGTGCGCGGCTCAGATCTGGCAAAACTGACAGCCAGTTCATTGGGAAAACGCATGCAGAGAGCGGCAGCAGCCGGGAAACTGTACCGGGAAAAACAGTTCGTCATCGGTATTCCGGCGCGCGAAATGGGCGACTGGGATTCGGATGAGCGGATTCTGATACAGGGTATCATCGACGCCTTTTTTGAGGAGGATGGCAAGCTGGTTCTGGTGGATTATAAGACAGATTATGTGGAAAATTCAGACATTCTGATCCGCCGCTATGAGGCACAGGTGCGCTACTATACCCGCGCACTAGAACAGATGACAGGAAAAAGGGTGGCGGAGCGCTACCTGTATTCGTTCCGGTTTGGGGCGATTGAAGTGTAAGGCAGTGATTCTGGATACAGATAGGCACGTTCGGAGCCGATCGTATTTCCAGTCAATACGCCGGGATATGCGGCGCAGGAGGATCTGACGGAGTACCGGAGTTTTACGGATTATACGGATCAGGGCTTTGTTTATGTCCATGCGGGCTGCCGCGGCCGATAACTTTATAGAGTGGGTCAATGCGTGCTGCGCCCAGAGGAATTAAAATAATAAAATTAGAGAAATAAGTTTTGGTTAAAGGGTATCATCCGCCATCAGAACCGCTACCTGCGTCAGAAAATTCTCAGGATTTTTGTGCTGGGGCGGTCCCTCCAGATAGAGGTGGCGGGCGGTGCCCTTTAATGGAATCTGATATTTGTTTGCATACGCACAAAGATGCTTCACAATTACAGGAAGACCTTCATAGGCACCGTGATAAAAGATACAGAGCGCTTTCTGGCAGGGCAGGGTGACGAGATGTTCACCCCGGCTTTCCGGCGGGACGGCGATGCAGCAGGTAAAATCGCCCGGATTCGAAAGGTTGTATTCGGTGAAAAACATATGCTGGGTGGTGTCAGAACCATATTGACGGATCGCCTTGATGAAGACGCCACGTAATTGCTCTTTCTTGTCTTCAAGTTCTGTCGAATGCAGATCCTGGCAGTAAACGGTCTGGGCGGGAAGTTCTATCTGTCGGATTTCAAAGTCATTGTGCCCTTTTGAATGTTCTTTTAATTTCTCAATATTCCGGCTGATCTCGTCACGCAGATCTTCCAGACGAGTGATCAGCGGCTCCAGATCCGTCGTGCCGTGATAATAGGCATAGATATCATCCAGCGACAGACCGAGATTCTGCAGAATGCGGATGCTCCGGATGCGCGAGACGGTGTCTGCTGTATAGTAACGGTTTCCATTGATACCGTCTCTCTGATCCGGCAGAATAAGACCCTTGTCTTCATAATTTAAAATCATGCGCCGGGTCACTTCCAACGCTTTGGCTGCCTCGCCGATCGAGAGCAGCCGTTTTTTATCGTGCGTCATAAAACCTCCTGTTAGATATCCATAAGATGTGCAATCATGTATATTTGTCATGTAGGATTCTGGTGCAATTTTTTACACTCATAGTTGTGTATAATTACATGAAAAATAAGTAAAAATTATATAAATTAGCTAAAAAGGGATTGTATCGTACATCAATGTACGGTATATAATCATTTTATTGAAAGCGGGATGCCGTGTCAAGTATCCAGCCGATGCAAAACACCACACAATTTGTCATACTATGCACGTTGAAAAGGAGTATCCGGGCAGGCAGGAGCGTCAGACATTGGGGAGAATGAGTATTTTATATACAGAAAGATTTGATGGCTCATCTGCAAACATCTGCCCGGAGAAACATTTCAACCAAAACGCCTTTATTGTATACCTATGATGCTGCGTTTTATCTGGAAAAATCAAGAAAGAATTGACATTTGAACGCCTTCCATATATGCTTGAACCAATATGATTTTCGATTTGACAGATGGGAAAATCAATGGAAAATCTAAGCAGATATGGGAGGCTTTTATGGATCAGGAAAATCAGACACCACACAAACGGCGTGTCAGATATAAAGGAAAATATCCAAAGAAATTTGAAGAAAAATATAAAGAGCTGCAGCCGGAGAAGTATCAGGACACGATCCAGCACGTGATTCAGAAGGGAAATACACCAGCGGGCATGCATATTTCCATTATGGTGCAGGAGATTCTGGACTTTTTGCAGATCCAGCCGGGGCAGGTCGGATTTGATGCGACGCTAGGATACGGCGGACATACGAAGGCAATGCTGGCCTGCCTGAAAGGGCAGGGACATATGTATGCGACCGATGTTGATCCGGAGGAATCCGCCAAGACGCGGAAACGCCTGGAAGAAGCGGGCTATGGCGAGGACATGCTTTCAATCCGTCTCCAGAACTTCTGTACAATCGATGAGATTGCCAAAGAAGCGGGTGGTTTTGATTTTATTTTAGCCGATCTGGGCGTGTCTTCGATGCAGATTGACAATCCGAAGCGAGGCTTTTCGTTCAAGGTAGATGGACCGCTGGACCTGCGCCTGAATCAGGAAAAAGGCATCAGCGCCGCCGAGCGCCTTGACACGATCGAGCGTGAGGAGCTGGCGGGCATGCTGTACGAAAATTCAGACGAACCGTACTGCGAGGAGCTGGCAAAAGCGATCACGGATGAGATCCGCCGTGGAAATCGGATCGATACGACCACGAAACTCCGTGAAATCATTGAAAAAACATTGGATTTCCTTCCGGAAAAGGAGAAAAAGGAGACAGTCAAGAAGACCTGTCAGCGTGTTTTCCAGGCGCTCCGGATCGATGTAAACCAGGAATTTGAAGTACTCTATGAGTTTATGGAGAAGCTTCCAAATGCGCTTCGACCGGGCGGACGGGCAGCGATCCTGACCTTCCATTCCGGAGAGGATAAACTGGTGAAAGCGGCGCTCAAAGAGGGATATCGCGCCGGTATCTATAAAGAATATTCCAAAGATGTGGTGCGCCCGTCCGCGCAGGAGTGCGTACAGAACCCGCGTGCCCGCTCGACGAAGATGCGCTGGGCGATCCGGGCGGACGAGTAAAATGAATATAAAAGAAAATATATGAAAAAACAGGGCAGCTGTTCCGAGCAATATGGGAGCGGCTGTCCTGTTTTTATTGTGAAGATCAAAGAGAGTCCATGTGAAAAATTTCGGGCGCAGTGATGTCTGGTTCTGCAAAAATCCGATTAAAAGAGCAAAAATGTTTTTTTTGCGAGATTTCTGTTTCCGGTGCGTATACTATAAGATTACTTTTCAGAAAATAGAAAAGTGGTCACAGTTGTGAAAGAAAAAACAGCTGCGAAAAAAACAAATACGCGAGAAAGTTTCGTGAGAAAGAGAGGAAACGCATTGAAACAGGAAACACAAAATGAATTGGAACGATTTAGGGATTATTTGAGAGAACAGGAAAAAAGCAGCCACACGATCGAAAAATACTGCAGGGACGTGAGAAAGTTTTTGATGTTTGCTGATGAAGACTGGGATAAAAATACAATTATATCTTTTAAGGAATATCTGCAAGCTCATTATAAAACGTCCAGCGCCAATTCGATGCTTGCGTCTCTGAACAGCTACTTTCATTTTATCGGAAGACAGGAATACTGTGTCCGCACGTTCCGGGTGCAGAAGCGGATTTTCTGTGATGAGAGACAGGAAATGACGCGCAGCGATTATCAAAAGTTAGTTAAGGCGGCGCGGGAGCGCGGCGATGAACGCCTCTGTGCGATATTGCAGACGATCGCGAGCACGGGCATACGAATCAGCGAGCTTTCATATATTACAGCGGAATCGCTGGCACAGGGGGAAGTAGTGATCGACTGTAAGGGAAAACAGCGGGTGATCCTGCTGCCGCAGTCGCTGATGCTGTATCTGACGCAGTACTGCCAGAAGCAGCGGATTGTGAGAGGCAGCATCTTTGTCACAAAAAACGGGCAGGCAGTCCGCAGACAGAATGTGTGGGCGGACATGAAATCCGTCTGCACCGAAGCGGGTGTTCTTCCGAGCAAGGTATATCCGCACAATCTGCGCCATCTGTTTGCCAAGATATTTTATGAGCGCGATCACGATCTGGTCCGTCTGGCAGACTATCTGGGTCACAGCAGCGTGGAAACGACAAGACGTTATACGATCATCAGCAGCCGTGAAGCGTGCCGCAGACAGCTGGAATTAGGTTTGTTGATTGATAGGGAAAATTGACGAAAAACATAATGGGAATTATGTCATGAAATGAAAAAAATCTGCATACATATCTAAATATATGATTTTATTATCAAGTTTATCACTTCTGAGAAAAAATTTCAACCTACAAAGACGTTAAAAAACAGTACTTGAAAGTACAGATATTTTATCCAAAATCCGACAAAAACCTTGCAAATTAAAGAAAAAACAAAACAGGTGGATATGACATAATTCCCATTATGTCAGCCGGGGAGGTGGAGTATGTGAGAGAAGATCTGACGGGGCGCCGGTATGGACGCCTGACCGTCTGCCGGGAGATAAAACAGGCAGAAAAAAGCCGCCGCCATTACTGGCTGTGCCGGTGTGACTGCGGGAAAGAAAAAACCGTGGAGGAGTCCCATCTGAAAACAGGGCATACGAAAAGCTGCGGGTGCTATCGGAAGGAACTTCCGTCCAGTCGGCGGATCGATCTGACAGGTCGTCAGTTCGGACGTTTGAAAGTGCTTGAAGAGGCGGATAATTCCAACCGGACAGGTAAATATTGGAAATGTGTCTGTAGCTGCGGACGCCTGATTGAGGCATCCAAAGAAAGCCTGTGCGCGGGAAAAACCAAGAGCTGTGGGTGCCTGCAGGCGGAGACACGAAAGAAAAACATGAAAAAAGCGATTCATTTTGTAGGCGGAACCTGCCTGGAACGAATCGCCAACCAGAAAAATACGGCAAACAATACAAGCGGCTACCGAGGCGTCTACCAGCGGGAAAATTCCCGGTGGCGGGCAGCGATCGGCTTTCAGGGAAAAGTGTACAACCTTGGAACCTTCGTAAACCTTGAGGATGCGGTGGCAGCGCGGAAAAAAGCAGAAGAGGAATTGTACGAGCCATTTTTGCGGGAACATGGCGTGAAAGCGGTTCAGAATGGAGGTATTTAAATCCGCATAAGGGGACCTGTGTTGATGATAAGACGGGAGGCAAAAAGAATGAAAAAAGCGAAGAAAAAGGGGAAAAGTTACAGTCAAGGCTGGTTTGAACGTCAGTCAAGGCGTTTCATGTCAGTGCTTTTGTGCAGCAGTATGTTGAGCACAAGCGTGGCAAATACAGCCGCATTTGCAGCAGCCACATCCGAAGGAGGGGATGAAAGACAGGAATTTTCATTGGAAAAAGAAGTCCTCAGGCAGGCAATCCGGGATGCTGCTAAAAAAGGAAAGACAGTAAAAGAGGATGCATTTACGTTTTCCGGCGATGAGGAAGAAACCTACGAGGGACTGTTTGAAGAAGGAAATCTATATGAACTGCATCCAGATTTTGAGAAGAAAAACGACCGGCTTACTTTGAAAATGTATGCCCGCTTAGAGGATGAAGAGGACATGGATCAGTATACGATCAGCGGAAATGAAGAAATTATTTTCCTGATGACCAATTCTTCTTCAAAAGAGCGCACCGGACGGATTCTGGTGGATGGAAGAGCCAGCGCATGGATGACGGTTGCGCCATTTGGTGAAGTAAAAAAGCAGGTTGAGCTGGAGACGGAGGAAGCGGTTCCGGCCGAGATAGAAAATGAGGTAAAAGAACCAGAAAGTGCAGTTTCGGCAGGAAGTGAAGATATCACAGAAGAGGATACGGCTCTGGAGGACGATGTAAAAGAGCAGGAAAATGCTTCAGATACAGGTAAGAATCAAATAAAAGAAGAAACCTCGGATCCAGAAAAGCAGGACGAAACAGAGCAGAAAGCTCAGGAACCGAATACAGGAGATTCAGAAGATACCTCGGATATAAAAGAAGAACCGGAAGCAGCGGATGACAAGAAAGATTTATCGGAACCGGATTCTGAGAACGAGAATGAAAAAGCAGACATGGATGCGTCCGATGCAGATACATCGGATTCAGAAAATGACAGCGCCCAGGACGAAGATTCAGTTCAGGTATCACGTTCGGCTCATTTTTCGATGTTTTTGACTTCAGCTGCAATGGCATCTCCGCCTGATGCAGAAGAAGAGGACGAGAACGATGAAAATGAAAAAAATAAGGCGATTGTAGGCGACGAAGCAGAAGAAGACAATTTCGAACGCATTCTGGGGGATTCATATGAAACGGTAGGCATTAAGAATGCATCCGCAGCCGCATTTGTAACTTCCGCGATGGAGCTTGGTCTGACAGACGTAGCTGTTTTGTCGGCAGTGGAAGTGGAAGAAATTCCACACTGGCAGATTTCGAAGTCTAAAAAAGCTACCAATCTGGACGAAAATTTTGAATCCCAGGTAACACTTTCCCTTCCGTCAGCGGAGGAAAAACTGGAAAATGACATTGTGTTTGTGCTGGATAAATCTACCAGCGTGCAGCTGGAAAATGAGGCGTTAGAGATGCTTAAGGAGCTGCAGGCGCAGGCAAAGGAAAATGGCGCAAAAGTAAAGGTTGGAGTCGTTATTTTCAATAAAGAAGCGCACAAGTCTGACTTTATGGATTTGGGAACCCAGTATGATGCGATTGCGGCAGCGATCCGTGAGAATATTAGCAGCGGAACGAATCTTTCGGCTGGAATCCTTGCAGGCAAGAAAATGCTGGATGAGGATACGCAGGTGGCAGCAGGAAGAAAGAGCCTGGTGCTTTTAAGCGATGGCATTACCTATATTTTTGGGGAAAAACCGACGGCGGTTGCCTGGGGATTTGAGAATGATGGTTCAGAACATTCCTGGGCGGGACCGGATAACTGGATTCTTAAATATGGGAATAATAAAGCATTATCGGAGGATGAGTGGAACGAGCGCCTGGGTACAATCAAAGCGCAGATGGATGCACAGGCGATGAATTTGACCATTCATATGAGCCAGGAGATTTAACGCCATGTACCCCACCTGATGAAGGAAAAAAATATGCCAATAGCGTTGATAAAGCGCTCTATCTTTCCTATGAGGCATATCTGGAAGCGGCGAAGGAACAGTATCACTGCTATGCGATGCCGATTGGTTCATCTGCTGGTGAAAGCTATCCATGGGGACCGAGCTTTGTGAAATATCTGGCAGACGGAAAAACGGTAAGTTTTGAAGATATCAAAAATGATATCCTTTATGCCGTCGATCGGGACTCGACTGTGGAAGATTATATGGGTTGGGTCAAGGATGACTACAATTTTGACTTAAAGAGCATCGACCGTCTGACTGTTGGCGGCAGGGAGCTTTCTAAATGGAAAGATGGAAATACCGTTTATTTTGGAAATGAAGACGTGAATGCAGCTCAATATCGTTTTAAGGTGGAATACGATCCGTCGGATAAGGAAGGAGGAGAACATTTCATCTGGACGATGAATGAGGCGGTAAAAAATAATGAACCGGTGCAGCTGACCTATACGGTAAAACTGGTAAATCCGAAGAACAATCCAGGAGAATCGTATGGACGGTACGATGAAGACGGAAGCGAAGAGTATGATGGACTTTATACGAACCAGAAAGCAGTGCTGCATCCGGTTGGAAGCGATCAGGAAAAAGGAAAAACGGAAGTATTTTCGAAACCGACTGTATCATATACGATTCCGGGAGGAGAACTTCCGACGATTCCAGAGGGAGGAACTTCTAAATCGAAGACAGCGGAACAGCTGGATGAAAATTTTAAGTCTCAAGTGGCTTTGTCCTTGCCGTCAGCGGAGGAGCAGCTGGTAAGTGATGTGGTGCTTGTCTTAGATAAATCAACCAGCACGGGACTGAAAGAGCAGGCATTGGAAATGCTTCAGAACCTCAAGAAAGAAGTGCAGGAAAAGGGAGCAAAGGTCAAAGTGGGAGTAGTGCTCTTTAACAAGGAAGCCCATACGGATGGATTTATGGATTTGGAGACCCAATATGAGGCGATTGAAGCAGCCATTTGTCAGGAGATTAAGAGTGGAACCAATCTTCACGCAGGTATTTTAGCGGGTAAATCGATGTTAGACCAGGATACAGGAGTGGCAGATGAACGCAAGACACTGGTAGTTGTCAGTGATGGTATTACCTATATGTTTAATGAGAATCCGACGGCGGTTGCCTGGGGATTTATGGCAGATTCTCCGAAACATTTTGCAGGACCGGATAACTGGAAATCCAAGTATGGAAATAATCAGGCACCGACGGACTGGAATGCATGGCTGACCGGCATAGGAGCCAGACTTTCAGAGCAGAAGGATACACACGACTATCCATATGGAACGGAACCGGATGCATCGCTTATTACACCGGTGGAGAAAGCAGGAAATTATGTGAATTCGATCGATAAGGCATTATATCTTTCGTACGAGGCGTACGCACAGGCAGCTTCGGAAGGATATCACTGCTATGCGATGCCGATTACGCCGCCCGGAACGGCAAGTAACTATGAGTGGGGAATGAATTTCATGCGGTACCTCGCGAATGGAAAGCAGGTTTCATTTGACAGTATAGAAAATGATATTTTGTATGCCGTTGATAAAGGTTCTGTTGTGAAAGATTATATGGGCTATGTGAAAGAGGATTATAACTTTGATTTCGATCACTTAGACCAGCTGACAGTAGGGGGAAAAGCGCTTTCTATGTATCAGGAGGGCAACACCTGGTATTTTGGAGACGGAGAACCGGGACCGCAGAATTATCGTTTTAAAGTGGTATATGACGCGGGAAATAAGGCAGAGACAGAGATGTTTACCTGGTATATAAATGAACCAGTTTCAAACTTTGCACCGGTGCAACTGACCTATACCGTAAAACTGATAAACCCAAAGACGGCGGATGGAACCTATGGAAAATATGACCGGGACGGCAGCCAGCACTATGAAGGGCTCTATACCAATCAGGAGGCGGTCCTGTATCCGGTAGACAGCCGTGGAAATGAGTATCGGCCAGAAGAATTCCCGAAGCCGACCGTATCATATGTGGTAGAACATGGAAGCCAGGAACCGGGATCTGATCCTACCCCGACCCCGAATCCAGGCAATAACGGAGGCGGAAGCCACGGCGGTCACGGAGGCGGAAGTAGTTCTGGCAGTAAAAAGTCTTCGACCACAACCGCGTCGGGACCGGCAGCCCAGCCGACGGAACCGGTTACGCCGGTTGTACCAGAACCTCAGCCGGTTGTACCGGCAGAAGGACTTCCGAAGACAGGGGATACGGATCGGATGGATGTGCCGATGGCTCTGCTGGCAATTGGAATGATGGCAGCAGCTTATGTATTAATGACGGGCAGAAAAAAGACGGAAGAGTAAGACGAGACATAGAAAAATAAAAATTGCCCGGTTATAAGAGCAGGTTTTTAGGG
The DNA here is from genome assembly GCF_003478145.1 of Clostridium sp. AF29-8BH. NCBI lineage: Bacteria > Bacillati > Bacillota > Clostridia > Eubacteriales > Clostridiaceae > Clostridium > Clostridium sp. AF29-8BH. The sequence continues at coordinate 135,921 of NZ_QUEL01000001.1, forward strand.
CGGCGCCAGAAATAATGGCGCTGTCCTAAAACTATGCTGTTATCTGTTTCGTTTTGTATGCAAATTAATACATCATTTATAAAAATATATAATTTGCTTAATAAATAAAGGCGCAGAACGTTTCACGGGCAAAGATGGAGGGATCGATGCAAAAGTGGACACGGAAAGCAGCGGCTGTGATAGCTGTCATCTGTCTGGCGTTCGGTACAGCAGGGGTGGTAATGCATAAATGGGATGAAATGCGTCAGGAGAAGGCGCAGGAAGAGTTGACTGCCCAGGTTGTGGGAATGTCAGAAGCAGGGACGACGGGAGAAACAATGCCGGAGAAAAAAGTGCCAGAAGTGGAAAATGAGATAGGTGAGACGAATGCAATAAAGGAGACAGAATATGTGTCAGCAATTGATTTTTCAGCGCTGGATTTCCAGAATCCGGACGTCGTTGCCTGGATTCAGATTCCGGGAACTCAGATCAATTATCCGGTGGTTCAGGGGAAGGACAATGATTATTACCTGCACCGTGACCTGAACGGACAGAAGAGCACGGCGGGCACGATTTTTCTGGACTATGCCGATCAGGCAGATTTTTCGTCCCTGCATAATGTGCTGTACGGCCATCACATGAAGAATGGAAGTATGTTTAAGGACATTTCCAGATACAAGGATCAGGGCTATTTCGATCAGCATTCAGAAATCATTCTTTATACGCCGGAGCGGGAGATTCATTTAAAAGCCCTGGCGGCTGTCTGCACATCGCCGGATGCGATCCGCCGGAAAACGGAGTTTGCATCGGGAGAAGAATTTGCGTCATATATTCAGCAGATGACAGCGGGCGCGAGCGCGTCCGCGCCGGTCGAGGGGACGATCGTGCGTTTGTATTCATTTGTGACATGCAGCTATGAATTTAACAATGCCCGGACAATTCTATATGCGTATGAGGCGGCAGAATAGAATGGGAAATAGATCTATAACAGGAGGTAAGAATATGAAGAAGTTAGAGACAAAGGGGAGGAGCCGGAAACAGAGGCATCATTTGTTTCATAAAGAAATGAAGCAGATGAAGCGTCTTTTGTCTGTCTGTTTGTGCACCAGTATGATCAGTACCAGTATTGGAAGTACGACGGCGCTGGCAGCAACGGCTCCGCTGTTGGAAAAGAATGAGGCGGAAGAAGAAAATCAGAATTTTGTCCTGGATCAGGAAGAGCTGAGTGAGGCACTATTAAAAGCGGTGAAAGGAAAACCGGTCAAGGAAGATGCCCTAACCTTTGAGGGAGAAGAATCAGAAGCGTATGAGACACTGTTTCAGGAAGATGGTTCCCTCTTTGAATTGCATCCGGATGTGAAAGCACCGGACGGAAAGGTAAATTTAAAGGTCTATGCGAGACTGGATGAAAAAGAGGATCTGGATCATTATACGATCACGGGCGAGGAAGAAATTTTATTTCTGCTGTTAAATCGTTCTTCTGAGAAAGAATATGGGCAGATAGAGGTAGATGGAAAACGAAGCGGAAAAGTTTCGATTCTCTCATCTAAAGAGTTAAAGAAGCAGATCCAGGATGAAGAAATGGAAGCAAGCGAAGAAACGGGAGTTTCCATTTCGAATGGTGCGGAAGAAAAATCAAATAAAACGGCTGGAGAGTCTGAGAAGAAAGAAAATGTAAAAGAGACAGATTCGCAGGAACCAGAAAAAGAGAATCCGGTGGAAACTCCGGAAAAGGTGGACAAGTCAGAGAACCCGGCAAGTGAACCGGAAAAAGGTTCAGAGGCGGAAAATCCGGCGAATAAAGCAGAAAACGGGGCAGAAGCAGAGAACCCGGCAAACGAGCCGGAAAAGAGCCAGGAAGCAGGCTCGGGTGCGGGTGATGCGGGAAAAACAGGTACCCCAGAAGAAAAGGACAGTCAGCCGGATGCAGATTCGGGCTCAGAAAAGGAAAAGAATGATTCTGCAGGCAGCGAAGCAGGGGACGTGGCGCAGGTATCGCGATCGGATCATTTTAAGATGTTTCTGACAGCGGCATCGGCGACGGCGAGCGAGATACAGACGGAAGATGAGACATCGGAGAAAGAAACGAATACAGCCGACCAGCCGGATGCGGAGACGGAAGTCGAGATAGAAGACGGAGCAGAGCGGCTAGAGGGCGAGACATATGAGAGCGTTCTTCTTAAAAATACGGCAGCTGCTGCATTCGTGACGACCGTTGCAGAGCTGGGACTTTCCGGCAGTGTGGATGATGCGGTCTACACGGTCAATACAGATTCCGCTGTACTTACCCTGACGGTACCGGCGGGTGCGTTTGAAGAAAAAGTAAAGCTGAAAGCAGAAGAGATCAAGGACGGAAGCGAAGAACATCAGACATTGAGCGATCAGATCCATGAAGAAGGATACCGCGCGGATTCCTTTACAGCCTTTGATGTGAAATTTGTAAACGAGGCAGGAGAGGAAGTCGAGCCATCCGAAGAAGTCAAGGTCAGCATTCAGTTTAAAAAGAATGCAGTTGAAAGTGAGACAGGAGAAAATTTGGAAGAGACAAAAATCCTGCATATTCATGAGGATGTCATCACAGAACTTTCTGAGGTTGAAATCCAGGATAGCACAGAGGACAGTGAAAAGACAGCAAAACTGACCTTTGGCGTCAACGAATTTTCTATTCTGCTGGCTTTAAACGAGGCAGCTGCCGGTGTGGCAGAGGTAAATGGGACAGCGTATGATACGCTGGAAGCTGCATTCGCGGCAGCAGACGATGGGGATACGGTGAAGGTGCTGAAAAACTGTGGACTGTCAAAAGCCGTTTCAGTTGATAAAGCTCTTACACTTGATTTGAATGGAAAAGTAGTAAAAGTAAAAGTAGTTCCGGAAGCAAAAGCAAAACAGACAATCAGTGCATTTGCGGTTGCGGAATCGGTAACCTTTACGGTTTTGAATGGTCTGCTTGGCGGAAGCGGCAAGGGTGCAGATAACCGTGCGATCGAGGCAAACGGCGGAACAGTCATTCTGAGGAATACGATTCTGGCAGGTTTTCAGGCGTTATCTGGAAACGGCGGCGCTGTTTTGATGAATGGAGGTACGCTGGAAGCAGAGAAATGTAATTTCGGTTATTTTACAAGAGAAGATAATAATTACAAAGAATATAGTGGACAGGGAAATTTCGCCCAGAGCGGAGGTGCTGTCTATACTTCTCAGGCAGCGGTTAAAATGGAGAAGTGTAATTTGTTTTATAACAGCGCGATTGATATGACAGGAACGACCGGACAGTATTGGTTTGGCGGCGGTGCGCTTTTTGCAGATCGCGGAACGGTGACACTGAATGAAAATTATTTCTTCTCTAATACATCTAAGGATTATGGTGGAGCAATCCATCTGGATGCGGTGCAGACGGCAGAATTGACAGGCAACCGGATTCGAAATTCACATGCTTATAACCATCGGATTACAGAGATGGCAGCCAGAGGCGGCGATGGCGGTGCGATTTACAGCCGTATATCGAAAACAGTTACATTGAAGAACAATGTCATTACAGAAAATAGCAGCATGGGAAATGGCGCCGGGCTGTGGGTACTTGGAGCGGCTGATTGTGTTCTGACATTGGAAGGAAATACCATTGCTAAGAATGAAGCGGGTCAGCGTGGCGGCGGTATGAAGCTGAATATGGATAAGAACAGCCAGGTGAATTTAATCAGTGGTTTGATCAGTGAAAATAGATCGTCTGGCTTTGGCGGCGGAATTGATTACACGAATCACGAGAATCCAACGCTTCATCTTACGAATGTTCTGATAACAGGAAATCGGGCATCGCGTGGTGCAGGAATCTGGGCGTGCCCGACCTCTGAGACAGAGGTTTATTCAACTTTGGGCGGCGCTTTTTATGGAAATAAGGCAACTGGGAAGACAGGCGGCATTTCCTATTCTTATGAAGCATCAGGAGATGAGATCCGCTATGAAGGAACCGATACACCGGATAAGTTCTCGATTCAGAGCAACCCGCCGAGCGCAACTACCCACATTTCTGTTTCCGGTCGTTCTCTGGGCGGCGGTGTGATCAGATGGTATTCTGATGAGGCGGAAAATCGCTATCAGGCTGGAAATCCAGAAGCGGATCCGGCTATTTATACCAATACAAATAAGTCATTTGGTTTACATGGAGAGTTGAGTGAGGAGCACCAGAAATTGGCGTCTTCGGAGGCGCAGCTTGTTATCAGTGACAATGTTTCCAAGCGTGGCGGCGGTATTGCAACGAACAGTCCAGTCGTGATTGGTATGGAATATGCAGATGTGGCGGTAGAAGTAACCAAAAAATGGACCGAAGAAACTCATCCAGACCACGTGTACGTGGATCTCTACCGCGTAGGCGATACGAGCGGTGAAAAAGTGAAGCTCGACAGTCACGCAGAACTAAATGCGGAGAATAACTGGTCGGCGTCGTTTGAGGATCTTCCGTCAAAATGCGTTTCGAATGGAGAGGTGGAAGATTGTCACTATATTGTGGAAGAAGAAACGCTGGAAGGATGGAAGGGAAGTTCCAGTACAGAATATGACAAGGAAAACAAAACCTATCACATTACACTGACCAATGCACCAATCCGGTACGGCAGCCTGACGGTTTCCAAAGAGGTCACCGGAAGCGGAGACAAGGAAAAAGCGTTCACGTTTAAAGTAACCTTGCAGGGCGGCACTGCATTGAACGGAAATTATGGCGATATGGAATTTGTCGATAATGTAGCAACATTTACATTAAAGCACGGCGAGAGCAAGTCAGCAGCCGGTCTTCCGGAGGGAACTGCTTACACGGTGGAAGAGAGCGGAAATGAAGGCTATACCGTGACGAAAACAGGAGATGTAGGAACAATCGCTGGTGGAGAAACAGCAGTTGTAAAATTTGTCAATGCCATGAGCGGAGGCGATAATCCAACTCCAACACCAGATCCGACCCCGGATCATAATGGCGGTGGAGGTCATGGTGGTCACGGCGGTGGAAGTGGTTCTGGCAGTAAAAAGTCTTCGACCACAACCGCGTCTGGTCCGGCAGCAGAACCGACCGAACCGGTTACACCGGTTGAACCAGAACCTCAGCCGGTCGTACCGGAAGAGGGACTTCCGAAGACTGGAGAGGATCAGATGAATGTGCCGATGACTGCACTTACAGTTGGAATGATGGCAGCAGCCTATGTATTAATGACAGGTAGAAAAAAGACAGAGGAATAGAACGGGACATAGAAAAATAAAGACTGCACGGTCATAAAAGTAGGTTGATAGGGCGGCACCAGTAAAATGGCGCCGCCCTAAAACTATGCTGGAATGTGGATATCCTTAGATAAAATACTCCGCCTCACTTCTGCGTGTATAGTTCTGCTCCAGCATCGCAACGTGGGACAGAAAAGCCTCGTTGTCGAAGTATTTGGCGCCAGCCGGGCAGATCTTGATGCACGCCTGACATTTAATGCAGATACCGGTGCAGGTGTCCGGTGCATCTGCCGGGATAGAGCCCATCGGACAGACCGTTGCACAGATGCCGCAGCCAGTACATTTTTCCGGATCGGTGACTGGTTTGGCTTTCAGGAAGACAGCTGGTTTTCCGTCGGTGCCGAGCGGGGTGTAATATGGTCCGACCGGATCATCGCCGCGCACGGCAATCGGAGCTGGGATTTCGGTCAGGGAAGTGATCTTTTCAGCTGCTTTGATGCCGAATGCATGGATCTGTGCGAGATCATCTGCATCTGGACGTCCGGTTGCCAGCTTGTCGCTGAATACGTGCTCGGTCGGGATACCGGCACCCGCAATGGTGTGGAAACCGTGCGCCTCTAATTCATTGCGAAGCTCGATGAGCCCATTGTCGAAGTTGCGGTTTCCGAAGACAGCCACCGGAACGGCGAGCGCGCCATTTCCCTCAAAATGGGTCTGTACAAATGGGAGCATCTTGTTCGGGATGCGTCCCGCGTAGACCGGGGTGCCGATGACGAGCAGATCGTCTGCCCCATATGTATGAACTTTTTCGCGGCTTTCCGGCAGCGTGAAATCATAGGAATCCATCGGGACGCCGAGTGTATCCGCGATGGCCTGCGCCAGCGTGGTAACAACCTTTTTCGCGTTGCCGGTCGGGCTGAAATAGACTGCGTGTACGTGATTGATTTTCATGAAAATACCTTCTCTTCATATGTTTAAATTTAATTCGGCAAAAACCTTATTATAGTAGGTATTTTAATGGATTTATGGTGGACTGTCAATGAAACTGGAGTTTTTTGGTTACTGGGCACGTATGCGTGAATAGTAATATGTTTTTTGCAGAATCGACCAAAATATCATTACATATGTCTTGTCACATGAAAAAATATGTGCTATACTGGTGCGGATGCACAAATGAAGTTTTGGATTGAAAGAGAACTCTGTTTGCGATAGGAGCATAGAGTGGCAGATAGTATTTTGCGATTTGAAGGCTGAACTATCTGCAGGATAAAAAGATAAGTGCAAACGTATGGTATAGAAAGGAAGGCAACAAAATGGTCCGGGAGGAAAATTATGATGTGGTCATCGTCGGGTGTGGCGTAGGCGGTCTGTACACCGCTTTAAACCTGCCGTCGGAAGACCGGATCTTAATGATTTGCAAGGAAGATATAGAGAGCTGTGATTCCATGCTGGCGCAGGGAGGTATCTGCGTGCTGCGGGATGAGACAGATTATGATGCGTATTTTGAGGACACGATGCGCGCGGGACACTACGAGAACCGCAAGGAGAGTGTGGATATCATGATCCGTTCCAGCCGGGATGTGATAAATAATCTGCTGAAATTAGGCGTAGGGTTTGACAAAAATCCAGATGGCAGTTTAAAATATACAAAGGAGGGCGCGCATTCGCAGCCGCGTATCTGTTTCCATGAGGACATCACGGGAAAAGAGATCACGACGACCCTGCAGACGCGTGTAAAAGAACTTCCGAATGTAGAAATTCGGGAATATACCGTTATGACAGATATTTTGGTTGAAAATGGTATCTGCACCGGCATTCTGGCAAAGAATGCAGCCGGCGATATTTTAAAGCTCCATGCGAAAGACACGGTTCTGGCGACCGGCGGCATCGGCGGGCTTTACAAGCATTCGACGAACTTCCCGAGCCTGACGGGCGATGGACTGGATGTGGCAAAGAAACACGGCGTGCGTCTGGAGCATCTCGATTATGTCCAGATTCATCCGACCAGCCTGTACAGCAAGAAGCCGGGACGCAGCTTCCTGATTTCAGAATCGACCCGCGGCGAGGGGGCAGTTCTGTTAAATGGAAAGGGCGAGCGCTTTGTCGATGAGCTTCTGCCGCGTGATGTGGTGACGCAGGCGATCGAGAAGGAGATGGAAAAAGAAGGCAGCGATCATGTATGGCTGTCGTTTAAGGCAGTTCCGGAGGAGACGATCCGGAACCATTTTCCGCACATTTATGAGGAGTGCTTAAAAGAGGGCTACGATATCACGAAGGAACCGGCTCCGGTCGTACCGGCGCAGCATTATTTTATGGGCGGTATCTATGTCGATCATTTTTCCGAGACGACGATGGACACCTGTATGCGGTTGGTGAGACGAGCTGCAACGGCGTACACGGAAAGAACCGGCTTGCCAGCAACAGTCTGCTGGAAAGCCTTGTATTTGCAGAGAGAGCGGCAGGCAAGATCGCCGGACGGGAGGACGAAGAGTATGAATCCAATTACGATGCAGCTTGTTGCGGATGAGTATATCCGCATGGCGTTAAAGGAAGATATCAACAGTGAGGACGTTTCGACGAACGCGGTCATGCCGGAATACCGCAAGGGCGAGGTACAACTCTTAGCCAAGGCAGACGGTATTATCGCCGGTTTACAGGTGTTTGAGCGCGTGTTTAAACTTCTGGACGAGGCGACCGAGACAAAATTTGAGGTAAAAGACGGGGATACCGTCACAAAAGGGCAGTTTTTAGGCGTGATCACCGGCGACATCCGGGTGCTTCTTTCCGGCGAGCGGACGGCGCTCAACTATTTACAGCGGATGAGCGGCATTGCGACCTATACGAATCAGGTGGCGAAGCTTTTAGAAGGAACGAAGACGACGCTTTTAGATACGCGCAAGACGACCCCGTGTATGCGTGTATTTGAAAAATATGCGGTCAAGGTTGGCGGCGGCAGCAACCACCGTTACAACTTATCGGACGGCGTGATGCTCAAGGATAACCATATCGACGCAGCCGGCGGAGTTAAGGCGGCGGTTGAGGCGGCGAAGAAATATGCCCCGTTTGTCCGCAAGATCGAGGTGGAGACGGAAAATCTCGATATGGTGCGCGAGGCAGTGGAAGCGGGCGCTGATATTATCATGCTGGACAATATGACCCCGGACGAGATGGCGGAGGCGATCCGCATCATCGACGGACGCGCCGAGACGGAGTGTTCCGGAAATATGACGAAGGAAAATATCGCAACGATCACGAAATTAGGCGTAGATTATGTGTCCAGCGGCGCGCTGACGCACTCGGCACCAATTCTGGATCTGAGCCTCAAACATCTGCGGGCATTATAAAAATTTAAAAACTAAGAAAGGACAGGGAAAACAGGATGGAAACAACGATGACAGGAGTACAGCGGAGAAAGAAAATACTGGAAATGCTGGGACAGTCATCCACACCGCTTTCCGGCGGGGCGCTGGGGCGGGCAGTCGGCGTGAGCCGTCAGGTGGTGGTGCAGGATATCGCGCTTCTGCGTACCGAGGGACACCCTGTCCTTGCGACTGCCCGCGGTTATGTGCTGGAGGTGCCGCACCAGACGGAACGCCTCTTTAAAATGTGCCATACGACCGAGCAGACGCGCGAAGAGCTGAATACGATTGTTGATCTGGGCGGCGAGGTGCTGGATGTCATGGTCAACCACCGCATCTATGGAAAGGTATCGGCGCCGTTAAATATCCGCAGCCGCCGCGATGTTGAGGCATTTGTGGAAAATATCCGGACTGGGCGTTCCACGCCGCTTTTAAACGTGACATCGGGCTATCATTTCCATCACGTGGCTGCCGATCAGGAGGAGATTCTCGACGAGATCGAGGCAGCGCTGCGGGAAAAGGGATTTCTGGCGGACTTCCTGTCATACGAGCAGGAAGAGGTGGAAAAATAGGGGGAAAGTCAAAAGAAATGAATTTTTGAAATTATTTTAAAAAATATGAAATTTCCTGTTGACATTCTTTTTCAAATGTTATATACTATCTTTGCTGTCGATGAGACAGACAAGCAGTTGGCTGAAAGGTCAGGTGCGGGAAAGGTTACAGTGCCGGATAAAACGGTCAGAATCGCAAAATGAATATGAGTCTGTAGCTCAGCTGGATAGAGCAACGGCCTTCTAAGCCGTGGGTCGGGGGTTCGAATCCCTTCAGGCTCGTCGAATCTGTTTCGACAGATTCCTATGGTGGATATAGCGCAGTTGGTTAGCGCGCAGATTGTGGCTCTGGAGGCCTAGGGTTCGAATCCCTATATCCACCTTCTTTAAAGGATCTTTTGCTGATGGCTATCGCCAAGCGGTAAGGCACAGGACTTTGACTCCTGCATTCGTTGGTCCGAATCCAACTAGCCCAGTTAAATATGGGGTATTAGCTCAGTCGGTAGAGCACTTGACTTTTAATCAAGTTGTCCGGGGTTCGAATCCCCGATGCCTCATTACGAAGACACATTGCAGACGCGATGTGTCTTTTTGTGTAATAGGAAATACCTTGAAATTCTCTATTACACAAAAAGGCGCTAACGTGCCAAAGATGCGCGCTCGCGCGAAATTGTAATATGAGGAGGTTTTAAGTTATGGCCAAAAAGTCCATGCGCGTAATCGGGGAGTACACAATGATCACAGCGGCGACCTTTGTCGTGGCGGCAGCCGTCTATTTCTTTCTGATTCCGAGCGGTGTATCGGTGGGAAGTATTTCCGGTCTGGCGATGCTTTTGGGAAATGTGATACCGCTGCCGATTTCAGTGCTGACCTTTATTTTAAATGCGGCGCTTCTGGTGGTGGGCTTTCTTTTTATCGGACGCGAGTTCGGCGTCAAGACGGTATATACGTCACTGATTCTGCCGGTTTTTCTGTGGGTGTTTGAGCAGGTTTTCCCGGATTTTGTGTCGATCAACCAGGATGCGATGATGGATACGGTCTGCTATATCTTTGTTGTCAGCGTTGGTCTGGCTCTTTTGTTCCGGATGAATGCCTCGTCGGGCGGTCTGGACATCGTGGCAAAGCTCTTAAACAAATATTTCCATATGGAGCTGGGAAAAGCGATGGCGCTTCCAGGCATGTGTGTGGCGCTCTCATCCGTGTTTTTCAGCGATAAAAAACTGGTGGTGCTGGGCATTCTGGGTACATACGTAAACGGAATTGTGCTGGATCATTTTATTTTCGGTCTGAATCTGAAAAAGAGAGTTTGCATTATCTCGGAAAAAGAAGAAGAGATACGCCAGTTTATCCTGCATACGCTTCACAGCGGCGCGACGATCTATCAGGGATTCGGCGCGTTTGACAATGAGCCGAAGACGGAAATTATCACGATCGTAGATAAAAACGAATATGCACAGCTCATGCCGTATATATTAAAAACAGATCCGAGGCATTTGTGACGGTGTATACGGTGAATGAGATTATTTATCGTCCCAAAAGATAGAAAATGATGTTACTGATAAAAAAACTCAGTAAGCAAAAATGAACAAAATTTGCTTGACGTGGTAAGTGATTCATGATATAGTCTCATTGAAGTTAGATAAGACTAACCCGTGAAAAGGAAAATAGAAGGCAGAAAAAGCCTTTTATTTTTTAAAAGATAGTTAGCCATATCTAACTAAAGGTAGATATGGCTAACTAAGAGAAGCAGTCAGGAGGCAGGAAGATGGAACGATTGTTTGAAGAAGTATTCGTAGAGGTGTGTGCGCCGACTCTTCGTGGCATCAAACCGTCGAACTTGTTCCGCTATCAGCCGCAGAACCGTGATAAACTCCTGGAAGCGCTTGATTTCTGGAACCGGGAACTGGAACCGTCGGGGCTTCAGGTGCGGGCGCTTAAAGAGTGCAGCCGGACGGGCGCGTTTCTGATTCTGGTGTACCGCGAGGAATGGCTTCGCTTTATTCTGGGTAAAATATCTGTACAGCACTTTTTAAAAAAGTCTGGTTACCAGATGCAGAAGACGGTCGATGGCTTTTTGAAGCAGCTTTCCAACCGGCTTTGTCTGGAACATGATTTTCCACATGAGATTGGCATTTTCCTGGGGTATCCGCTTGAGGATGTTGTTGGATTCATTGAAAATCGGGGAAAAAATTATACCTGCAGCGGTTACTGGAAGACGTATGGCGACCCGCAGGAAGCAAAACGGCGGTTTGATTCATACCGGGAATGCACGGAAGTGTGCCGGGAGAAATACCGTCAGGGGACACCGATTATTCAGCTTGTAAAAGCCGCATAATAAATCTAAGTAAGTAAATTATTCACAAGGAGGAAATAAAAATGAGCAAGGTAGCAATTGTATACTGGAGCGGAACGGGAAACACAGAGGCTATGGCAAATTACGTAGCAGAGGGCGTTAAGAAAGCGGGTGGCGAGGCTGATTTATTTACTTCCGCAGAGTTTGGCGCTGACAAAGCTGGCGAGTATGACAGAATCGCATTTGGCTGCCCGTCTATGGGGGCTGAACAGTTAGAGGAGTCTGAGTTCCAGCCGATGTTCGACGAGGTTAGCCCGGTTCTCTCTGGCAAAAAGATTGCATTATTCGGTTCTTACGGATGGGGCGACGGCGAGTGGATGCGTACCTGGGAGAGCGACTGCATGACTCTGGGCGTAACCATGGCTTGCGAGCCGGTAATCTGCAACGCAACGCCGGACGAGGCAGCAGGTGCTGAGTGCGAGGCACTGGGCGAGGCTCTTGCAAACGCATAAGTAAAATCGCATAAAAACACATATATAATAAGAAGAAGTACAATTACCTGCGAACGCAGGACATCTTAAATTGCCATAATAAAGATGCTTAAAAATTGAAAATCAGAAAAGGAAGTGTCCTCCCGCGGCGCTTCCTTTTTTGTGGGCAAATATCCCCTTTTCGAAAACTCCAAAATGTGATATGATAAAAAATAAAACTGTTTGATTTGACTCAAACAACAGTATCAATTTACGAAAAGAAACAACGGAGGGAATGTATATGGAAGAAAATAAAAAACCATTGGCAGAGGGAGAGGAGAAGGAAGAGGCTGTCTCCAAGAACTTTATCGAGCGCGAGATTGACAAAGATCTGGCAGAGGGCGTTTACGATCATGTCCAGACGAGATTTCCTCCGGAACCGAACGGATATCTTCATATTGGACACGCTAAATCGATTATTCTGAACTCTGGACTGGCAAAAGAATACAACGGAAAATTCAATCTCCGTTTTGATGACACCAACCCGACGAAGGAGAAGACGGAGTTTGTTGAGTCAATCATCGAGGATGTAAAATGGCTGGGCGCTGATTTTGAGGACCGCCTGTTTTTTGCATCCAACTATTTCCAGCAGATGTATGAGTGTGCAGTTCTTCTTATTAAAAAGGGAAAAGCATTCGTCTGCGATCTGACAGCTGATCAGATCCGCGAGTACCGCGGTGATTTTAACAATCCTGGTAAGGAAAGCCCATACCGCAACCGCAGCATCGAGGAGAACTTACAGCTCTTTGAGGAGATGAAAGAAGGCAAATATGCGGATGGCGAAAAGGTACTGCGTGCGAAAATTGATATGGCATCCCCAAACATCAATATGCGTGATCCGGTTATTTATCGTGTAGCCCATATGCATCATCACAACACCGGGGACAAATGGTGCATTTACCCGATGTACGATTTCGCTCATCCGATTGAGGATGCGATTGAGCACATCACGCATTCGATTTGTACGCTGGAATTTGAGGATCACAGACCGCTCTATGACTGGGTCGTAAGAGAGTGCGAGTTTGAGAACCCGCCGCGCCAGATTGAGTTTGCGAAGATGTATCTGACCAACGTCATTACCGGAAAACGTTATATCAAGAAACTGGTAGAAGATAAGATTGTAGATGGCTGGGATGACCCGCGTCTGGTAACCATCGCAGCGCTGCGCCGCAGAGGTTACACGCCGGAATCCATCCGCCGCTTTGTAGAGCTGGCAGGTGTCTCCAAAGCAGATAATTCCATCGACAGTGCAATGTTAGAGTACTGCCTGCGCGAGGATCTGAAATTAAAGAAGTCCCGTGTGATGGCAATTCTTGACCCGGTCAAGCTTGTTATCGACAACTATCCGGAAGGACAGATCGAGGAGCTGGATGCACCAAACAATATGGAGAACGAGGAACTTGGTTCCAGAAAGATTCCATTTGGCAGAGAACTTTACATCGAACGCGAGGACTTTATGGAAGAACCACCGAAGAAATACTTCCGTCTCTTCCCGGGCAATGAGGTCCGCCTGATGAACGCGTACTTTGTTACCTGCACCGGATTCGAGAAAGATGCAGACGGTAATGTAACGGTTGTTCACTGTACCTACGATCCAGAGACGAAGAGTGGTTCCGGCTTCAATGCAAGAAAGGTAAAAGGTACGATTCACTGGGTAGCAGCACAGACTGCACTGAAAGCAGAAGTACGTCTCTATGAGAACCTGGTAGACGAGGAAAAGGGCAAACTCAATGCAGATGGAACGCTGAACTTAAATCCGAATTCCTTGCGCGTTCTGAAAGAGTGTTACTTAGAGCCGGGTCTGAAAGAGGCAAAAGCATTTGAGAGCTTTCAGTTCGTCCGCAATGGATACTTCTGCGTGGACTGCCGCGACAGCGAGCCGGGCAAACCGGTTTTCAACCGGATTGTTTCGCTGAAGAGCTCTTTCAAGCTTCCGAAATAAATCGAGAACAACTCTTGAAAATGTATAAAAAAATACAGAAAAAAGCGGCTTTGTTCTGATGAAAAAAGGAGAGAACGGGACTTTCAGAATACATTTTAGAATATGAGCAAAATGCTTGAGAGGTCTTGGCGATTCTTCCGGGGGTTATTAAGAAAAATGTAGAAAAATGTAGTAATAACCTATAAAAAGCAGGTTGTTTTTGCTAATAAAACACCCTGCTTTTTGTGCATAATTTATGAAAGGCTTGGTTGACAATCAGGGGGGTTACTGTTATAATTTAAGTAAAGTGAGCTGATCATGTCAATCTGTGGCTTCACTTGTTACAGTTAAGGGGAAAAGCCCCTTATAAATTGCTTTCAAAAATGGAATGCATTCCACAATACGGAATCTTACTGGTGGAATTTTATAAGTATAATTTTTCACAAAGAAAGCAGAACCTAAAATAAATAAGGAGGTGCAATGCACAATGTGGACTGAACCAACTATGCCTTTCGGGCAGTCAGTTATCGTTTCTCTGCTGGGTCTTTCGGTAGTTTTCCTGGCTCTGATCTGTCTGGCTCTGGCAATTATGGTAATTTCCAAGATTCTCCGCTCCGTTGTTTCTGATGGTGCTAAGGCCCCGGCCGCAGCACAGAAAGCAGCACCGGCTGTGTCGGATGAAGCTGATAAGGAATTACTTGCCGTGCTGATGGCAACGATCGGGGATGACCTCGGATTGCCGACAGACAAGTTTAAGATCTTGAGCGTGACAGAAGTTAAGTAATGAGAAACAGGAATGAAAGGAAATCGAAAGGAAGGTTAGAGCAGTTATGAAGTATACGGCTACCCTCAATGGAAAACAGTACGAAGTAGAACTTGAAAGAATCGATGCATACGAGCCAATGCCGCGTTACGGCGAGGCTCCGGCAGCAGCACCGGCTCCAGCAGCAGCACCGGCAGCTCCAGCACCGGCGCCTGCACCAGCAGCACCGGCTCCTGCACCAGCAGCAGCTCCGGCGGCAGCACCGGCAGCAGGTGCAACTACCGTAGAGGCTCCGATGCCAGGTAAAATCCTGAACATCAAAGTATCTGCAGGACAGGCAGTTAAGTTTGGTGAGACCGTCATCGTGATGGAAGCTATGAAGATGGAAACTGAAATCGTTGCTCCGGCAGACGGTACAGTAGCACAGATTCTTGTCAAAGCAGGCGACGCCGTTGACACAGGTGCAGCACTGGTTACCCTGAACTAATAGACGATACTATGATAAATAGCAACTGTTTACAAAAAGGAATTTTCGGAACTGAAAATTCTGTATGATACAGTTCAGGCAACAGATTTTGCCGATTTGGAATACAAAGCATCGGCAAAATCCCATTACTGGGCACACATGTGTGAACAGTAATGATAAACATTCGAAAGGACGTAAAGAATTATGAAATATGTTGCTACGATCAATGGAAAGAAATACGAAGTTGAAGTAGAAAAATTAGAAGCTTACAAATCTCTGGATCGTAATGGTGTAGCAGCTCCGGCAGCTCCGGTTCTTCCGGCATCCGCACCGGTACAGAGACCGGCAGCACCGGCTCCGGCTCCAGTTGCAGCAGCACCGGCTCCAGCTCCGGCATCGGCAGCAGCTCCGGCTCCGAAGGCAGCAGCTCCGGCGGGCGCAACTACCGTAGAAGCTCCAATGCCAGGTAAAATCCTGAACATCAAGGTATCTGAAGGACAGGCAGTTAAATTTGGCGAAGTAGTAGTTATTATGGAAGCCATGAAAATGGAGACTGAGATCGTTGCTCCGGCAGACGGTACAGTCAGCAAGATCCTTGTTAAGGCTGGCGATTCTGTTGATACAGGAGCTGCTCTGGTTGCTCTGAACTAGGAGGTTAGGTAATGAACTTTTTTGAAATATTAAAAGAGCTTCTTGCACAGTCGGGTTTCGCAGCATTGACCTGGAGAAGCTGTGTAATGATTCTCATTGCTTTTGTATTATTATACCTGGCAATTAAAAAGCAGTTCGAGCCGCTTCTTCTGCTTCCGATTGCATTTGGTATGTTCCTGGCAAACCTGCCGTTGGCTGACCTGATGAAGGAAAGCGAGCCGTGGTATACCGCAGGTGTTCTGCGTATCATCTACGGCGGTGTTAAGTCCAGTTTGTTCCCGTGTCTGATCTTCATGGCAGTAGGTGCCATGACAGACTTTGGTCCGCTGATTGCAAACCCGGTGAGCCTTCTGCTTGGTGCAGCTGCTCAGTTCGGTATCTACATTGCATTCATGCTGGCTAACGCAACTGGTCTGTTTACAGTAGGTGAGGCAGCTGCTATCGGTATCATCGGTGGTGCAGACGGTCCGACCGCTATCTATGTAGCTAACAACCTGGCACCGGATCTGGTTGCTCCGATCGCCGTTGCCGCTTACTCCTACATGGCGCTGATTCCGCTGATTCAGCCGCCGATCATGAAGCTTCTTACCACTAAGAAAGAGCGTTCCATCGTTATGAAGCAGCTCCGTAAGGTAAGCAAGGTTGAGAAGATCGTATTCCCGGTATTCGTAGTACTGTTCTGCTCCCTGCTTCTTCCGTCCGTAGCTCCGCTGCTTGGTATGCTGATGCTTGGTAACCTGCTTCGTGAATCTGGTGTTACAGAGCGTCTTTCTGATACAGCTCAGAACGCACTGTGCAACATCGTAACTATCATGCTTGGTACTACCGTAGGTGCAACCGCAAACGGCGAGATCTTCCTGCGTGTTCAGACCATCGCTATTATCTGCATGGGTCTGCTTGCATTCGCATTCGCTACCATCGGAGGTGTTCTCCTTGGTAAGGTGCTGTGCGCTGTAACCGGCGGCAAGATCAACCCGTTAATCGGTTCCGCTGGTGTATCTGCTGTACCGATGGCTGCCCGCGTTTCTCAGACAGTTGGTGCAAAAGAGAATCCGACCAACTTCCTTCTGATGCACGCTATGGGACCAAACGTAGCAGGTGTTATCGGTTCTGCCGTAGCAGCAGGTTTCTTCATGCTGATTTTCGGTTAATCGAATATTGATTTTTGGCTGTTGCAGCCGGGATCTGGCTGCATCTGGCCTGCGAAAGACCGCAGCGCCGGAAGTACCGGATCCCGTTTTTACTTATTTATATAGGTAGTTATAGAAAATTTTTTTAAAGGAGGCTTTATTGTGGCTAATAAAGTAATGTCTTTACACGATGCCGTAGAAAAGTATGTATGTGACAACGATGTACTTTGTCTCGGCGGATTTACAACAAACCGTAAACCGTATGCAGCAGTTTACGAGATCCTTCGTCAGGGTAAAACTGGTTTTGTAGGCTGGTCTGGCCCGGCAGGTGGTGACTGGGATGCGTTAATCGGTGAGGGCCGTGTGAGAGCCTACATCAACTGCTATACTGCAAACTCTGGTTACACCAACGTAGCTCGTCGTTTCCGTGCAGCTATCGAGAAGGGTGAGCTTACATATGAGGATTATTCTCAGGACGTTCTGATGCTTCAGCTTCATGCTGCATCTCTGGGTCTTCCGTACCTGCCGGTACGTATGATGCAGGGCTCCGGACTTGTTAAGTTCTGGGGTATCAGCGAAGAGAAGAGAAGAACCATGGAAGGTGTTGACAACCTGAAATGCGTAGAGATCGAGAACCCGCTTGAGCCAGGCGAGAAGCTGCTGGCTGTTCCGGTTCCGAAGCTTGACTGCGCTATCATCCATGTTCAGCAGGCATCTCCGGATGGAACCTGTATCATCGATGGTGATGAGTTCCATGACGTAGATATCGCTGTAGCTGCAAAACGTTGTATCGTTACCTGCGAGGAGATCGTAAGTGATGAGTATATCCGTCGTGACCCAACCAAGACAAGAATCTTTGGTGAGTGTGTAGACGCCGTTGTTCGTGCACCGTACGGTGCTTGGCCGGCACAGTGCTACGGCTATTATGATGATGATGATAAGGGCTTGAAAGAGTACGACAAGGCTTCCAAGTACCTTGACGCTGAGGATGCTAAGGCACAGCTTCAGAGGCTGCAGACAAAGCTGCTAAGGCTGCTGCTGCTAAGCCGGAAGATGAGAAGCTTGCAAAAGCTGCAGAAGTTGCTGCACAGGCTGCAAAAGATGCTGCTGACGGCACCAAGATTCCGGAGACCTTCAAGGATTACCTTCAGAAGTATGTATATGGATGCAAGGATCAGGATGATCTGCTCAACGTACTGGGCGGCGCTCGCCTCATGAACCTTAAGAATGAGCCGCATCTTGGCTATTCTACCAGACATTAATTGAGGGAGGGAAAATCTAAAATGGCTGATTATACAAAGTATACAAAGCAGGAAATGCAGGCTTACGCCATCGCAAAAAATATTAAAGAAAATCAGATCGTTATCGTTGGTACCGGTCTTCCGTTAATCGGTGCATCCCTGGCAAAACGTGTTGTTTGCCCGAGCTGCCATCCGATCGTAGAGAGTGGTCTTATGGATTGTTCTCCGATCGAGGTTCCGCGTTCTGTAGGTGACAACCGTTTCATGGCTCACTGTGCAGTACAGTGGCCAAACGTTCGTTTCGTAGGTTTCGAGGCTAATGAGTGGTTACATGATGCTGATCGTATGATCGCATTCATCGGTGGCGCTCAGATCGACCCGTACGGAAACGTTAACTCTACCTGTATCTTTGGTAAGGGTGATTATGTTAAACCTACCACACGTTTCACCGGTTCTGGCGGTGCAAACGGAATCGCTACTTTCTGCAACACCATCATCATGATGCAGCATCAGAAGAGAAGATTCATGGAGCATGTTGACTACATCACAAGCTGTGGCTGGATGGACGGCCCTGGCGGACGTGAGAGAGCAGGTCTTCCGGGCAACCGTGGACCGCAGATGGTAGTTACCGATCTTGGTATCATGAAATTCGACGAAGAGACCAAGAGAATGTACCTGGCTTACTACTATCCATTCTCCTCTCCGGAAATGGTTCAGGAGAACACTGGTTTCGAGATCGATACCTCCAGAGCTCAGCTGATGGAAGGTCCGGATCCGGAGATCATCCGCGTTATTCGTGAAGAGATCGACCCAGGTCAGGCATTCATCAAAGTTCCGAAGGAGACTAAGTAATTAGCCTTCCATAGGGAATCAAGACAGATATCATTTCTGTCGATTAATTAGTTACTGATTGCAGGCGGGACAGGAGACGAACTGTCCCGCAAGCAATTCATTTATAACCATTTTTATTTTTTATTTTATAAGGAGAAAAGAAGACATGAATATGTATTCAATGCCAGGATATTTCCAGAATATGCCTACCGTTGGTAAAGCTCTGGTTAATCCGAATCCGGAAAACGAGCAGGAACTGAAGGCTGTTGAGAACGACATCCATGAGTCCATTAAGCAGGCTCTTGATGCTGGTATCACAACCGAAGAGAAGTTAAACGCACGTGGACAGCTTTCTGCTACACAGCGTATCAACGCCCTGATCGATCCAGGTACATGGTGCCCGTTAAACAGCCTTTACAATCCGGAAGACAACCGTTTCCAGACAACTAACGTTCTGAATGGTCTTGGCCGTGTAAATGGCAAATGGGTTTACATCATCGCTTCTGATAACAAGAAGATGGCTGGTGCTTGGGTTCCGGGACAGGCAGATAACCTGCTCCGTGCTGCAGATACCGCTAAGATGCTGCATCTGCCGTTAGTATACCTGTTAAACTGCTCAGGCGTTGAGTTCCCGAATCAGGACAAAGTATACCCGAACCGTCGTGGTGGTGGTACACCGTTCTTCCGCAACGCTGAGTTAAACCAGCTTGGTGTTCCGGTTATCGTAGGTATCTACGGAACCAACCCGGCAGGTGGTGGTTACCACAGCATTTCCCCGACTATCCTGATCGCTCATAAAGATGCGAACATGGCAGTTGGTGGCGCTGGTATCCTTTCCGGTATGAACCCGAAGGGTTACATCGATGAGGAAGCAGCAGAGCAGATCGTTAACGCTCAGATCGAGAACAGCAAACATCACGTTCCGGCTCCGGGTTCCGTGCCGATCCACTATGATGAGACCGGATTCTTCCGTGAAGTTTACGAGGATGATTTAGGCGTTATCGAGGGAATCAAGAAGTACATCAACTACCTTCCGTGCTTCAACCTGGAGTTCTTCCGTGTTGACAGCCCGAAGGCTCCGCAGCTTCCGGCTGAGGATCTGTACAGCATCATCCCGATGAACCAGAAACGTCCGTACGACATCTACGATGTAATCGGCCGTCTGTTCGATAACAGTGAGTTCTTCGAGTACAAGAAAGGCTACGGTCCGGAGATCGTTGCTGGTCTTGCAAAAGTTAACGGCCTTCTGGTTGGTGTTATCGCTAACGTACAGGGCTTACTCATGAACTATCCGGAGTACAAACAGGGTTCTGTAGGTATCGGTGGTAAGCTGTACCGTCAGGGTCTGATTAAGATGAACGAGTTCGTTACTCTGTGTGCTCGTGATAAGACACCGGTTATCTGGCTGCAGGATACCACAGGTATCGATGTAGGCGATGACGCTGAGAAGGCAGAGCTGCTTGGTTTAGGTCAGTCCCTGATCTACTCTATCGAGAATGCTAAGCTTCCGTCTCTGGAGGTTACTCTTCGTAAGGCAAGTGCTGCTGCTCACTACGTTCTGGGTGGTCCGCAGGGCAACAACACCAACGTATTCTCTATCGGTACAGGTGCTTGCGAGTACTACGTAATGCCGGGTGAGACCGCTGCAAACGCTATGTACTCCAGAAAGCTTGTTAAAGCTAAAAAAGCTGGCGAGCCGCTTCAGCCGATCATCGACAAGATGAACGCTATGATCCAGATGTACACAGACAAATCTCGTCCGAAATATTGTACAAAACAGGGTATGGTTGATGAGATCGTAGATCTGACCGATCTTCGTCCGTACATCCAGGCATTTACCGAGGCTTATTATCAGAATGCTCAGGCTATCTGCCCGATGCATCAGATGCTGGCTCCGAGATCTACTCGTGAGTTCATCAACTACGGTAAATAATTATCAAATTAAAACGGCATTGTGATAGGTGCCGCTAAGATAACATTTTAAAAAGAGAAGGCGCGTAAGTACGCGGCTGACAGTGATAGTGTAAATAGTGATAAGTAACAAATTGATAGTGTGAATAGTGTGAGGCTCTGGCGAAGCGGCTTGTCTGTATGACTGTAAATGAACCGTTTTGCCGGATGCTTGCAGATAAATCGGGCAAAGGAACTGGAACCTTTGCTCGATTTATTGGTATACTCAGGCAGATAAGTAATAAGTAATAGTTTTGTTAAGAATTATTTTATAACATTTTCAAGATTTTACAGCGACTTTTAGTTGATTTTGTGGTATTATGATGGGTGGAGACGATGTGATAGCACGGATCTGCCAAAACATCGTTGAAACAAAAATCAGGCATAGAAAGTCAGTATTGAAAGGAAAAAGATACATCATGAGCGAAATTTTCACTTTAGGTATCGACGTAGGCTCTACAGCTTCCAAATGTATCATCCTGAAGGATGGCAAGGAGATCGTAGGTAAGTCTCTGATTGACGTTGGAGCAGGTACCAGCGGTCCAAGCCGTGCCATCGAGGCAGTTCTGGAAGATGCAGGCCTCAAGAAAGAAGATATGGCATTCACACTGGCTACCGGTTATGGACGTACATCTCTGATGGACGGAATTGCCGATAAGCAGATGAGTGAGCTGTCATGTCATGCAAAGGGCGCTTATTTCCTTTTCCCGAAGGTTCATACCGTAATTGACATCGGCGGTCAGGACGTGAAGGTTCTTCGCGTTGAGGACGGTGTCATGACAAACTTCCAGATGAACGATAAGTGTGCAGCCGGAACCGGAAGATTCCTGGATGTTATGGCTCGCGTTCTCGAAGTTGAGGTAAGTGATCTAGGCCGTCTTGGCGCTATGTCCAAGAAGCAGGTAGGAATCAGTTCCACCTGTACGGTTTTTGCAGAGAGTGAGGTTATAAGCCAGTTGTCGATGGGAACGGATAAATGTGATATTATTGCCGGTATTCATCGTTCAGTGGCTCATCGTGTCACGGGTCTTGCCCACCGAATCGGTGTAGTGCCGGATGTCGTTATGACAGGCGGTGTGGCTCAGAACCAGGGCGTAGTAGATGCGCTTGAGGCTGAGCTTGGCGTAAAGATTTGTACATCCCCGCTGACACAGTATAACGGCGCGCTTGGCGCAGCCCTGATGGCATATCAGGTAGCCAGCCGTCAGAAGTAACTAAGTTAATTTTTAAGAATGGAGGATAATTATTATGGCAAAACAAGTTAGTCCTGGTGTTCTTGCGCTTCGTAAAGTCGTAGATGACGTACACAAAGAGGCGCGTGAGGCCAAAGCAAGAGGCGAGTTAGTTGGATGGTCTTCTTCCAAATTCCCGTGTGAGCTTGCAGCAGCATTTGATTTACACGTTATGTATCCGGAGAACCAGGCAGCTGGTATCGCAGCTAACCGTTACGGTGAGCTGATGTGCCAGGCAGCTGAGGATCTTGGATATGACAACGATATCTGCGGTTACGCTCGTATCAGCCTTGCATATGCAGCTGGTGTACGTGTATCCCGTAAGTATGATCCGGAGACTGGTGAATACATCATCGATCCGAGCACAGGTAAACCATTAAAAGATGCTGACGGCAACGTAGTGATGGGTGAAGACGGAAAACCGAAGAAGGATCCGAAGACTCAGACTCCGTATCTGCAGCTGGACAACCTGCTTGAGATTGAAAAACTCCCGGATGGTCCGGAAAAAGAGAAACGTCTTGAGGCTATTTCTCCGATTCGTCAGATGCGTATTCCGCAGCCGGATTTCGTTCTTTGCTGCAACAACATCTGTAACTGTATGACAAAATGGTATGAGAACATCGCTCGTATGTGCAACATTCCGCTGATCATGATCGATATCCCGTACAACAATACAGTAGAAGTTCATGATGAGAATGTTAAATACGTTCGCGCTCAGTTCGACAAAGCGATCAAACAGCTGGAAGAGCTGACAGGCAAGAAGTTCGACGAGAAGAAGTTCGAGCAGGCTTGTGCAAACGCTAACCGTACCGCTAAGGCTTGGCTGAAAGTCTGTGATTTCCTGCAGTACAAACCGGCTCCATACAGTGGATTTGACCTGTTCAACCACATGGCAGACGTTGTAACTGCACGTGCTACTGTAGCTGCTGGTGATGCTTTTGAATTACTTGCAAAAGACCTGGAAGAGACAGTTAAGAAGGGTGAGACCACAACTCCGTTCCCGGAGAAATACCGTGTTATGTTCGAGGGTATTCCGTGCTGGCCGAAACTGCCGGCTCTGTTCAAACCGCTGAAGACCCACGGTGTAAACGTTACTGCCGTTGTATATGCTCCGGCATTCGGTTTCGTTTACAACAACATCGATGAGATGGCTCGTGCTTACTACAAAGCTCCGAACTCTGTCTGCATCGAGCAGGGTGTTGACTGGCGTGAAGGCATCTGCCGTGATAACAAGGTAGATGGCGTTCTGGTTCACTACAACAGAAGCTGTAAACCGTGGAGTGGTTACATGGCTGAGATGCAGCGTCGCTTTACTGCTGACCTGGGTATCCCGTGTGCTGGTTTCGACGGCGATCAGGCTGACCCGCGTAACTTCAATGCTGCTCAGTACGAGACTCGTGTAGAGGGTCTGGTTGAGGCAATGGAAGCAAATAAGCAGGCAAAGGAGGCTAAATAACCATGAGTGTTAACGCATTATTAGAAGAATTTAAGGTAAAAGCTGCAACTCCGAAGCAGCAGCTTGCTGAATATAAAGCTCAGGGCAAAAAAGTAGTTGGTGTTCTTCCTTACTACGCTCCGGAAGAGCTTGTATATGCCGCTGGTATCGTTCCGATGGGTATGTGGGGTTCCAACACTAAGACCATCAGCCGTGCAAAAGAGTACTGCGCTACTTTCTACTGCACCATCGCTCAGTTAGCTCTGGAGATGCTGCTGGATGGAACTATGGATCAGTTAGACGGTATTATCACACCTACTATCTGTGATACTCTTCGTCCGATGAGCCAGAACTTCCGTGTAGCTATGGGCGACAAGATGAAAGTTATCTTCTTAGCTCATCCGCAGAACCGTTTCGAAGAGTTTGGTCTTCAGTTCTGTATCGATCAGTACAACCATGTAAAAGCTGATCTGGAAGAGATCGCTGGAAGAAAGATTACTGATTCTGACATCCAGGATGCTATCGTTGTATACAACAAGAGCCGTGCAGCTCGCCGTGAGTTCGTAAAACTGGCTAACGAGCACTGTGATGTTATCACACCAACCAAACGTTCCGCAGTTCTGAAGGCATTCTACTTCATGGAGAAGCCGGAATACACTGCAAAGCTGAACGAGCTGAACGCAGAGCTGGCTAAACTTCCTGTCTGTGACTGGAAGGGAACCAAGGTTGTTACCTCCGGTATTATCTGTGATAATCCGAAGCTGCTTTCTATCTTCGAAGAGAACAACATCGCTATCGCTGCAGATGATGTAGCACATGAGACACGTTCCTTCCGTGTAGACGCTCCGGAAGACGAGCTGGATCCGGTTAGAGCACTGGCTAAACAGTTCGCTAACATCGATTACGAAGTACTTCTGTACGATCCGGAATCTGACAAGAACCGTCGTGGTGAGTTCGTAGCTAACATGGTTAAAGAGAGCGGCGCTCAGGGTCTGGTACTGTTTATGCAGCAGTTCTGTGATCCGGAGGAGATGGAGTATCCATACCTGAAGAAAGCTCTGAACGATGCAGGCGTTCCGCACATCAAACTGGGTATCGACCAGCAGATGAGAGACTTCGGTCAGGCAAGCACTGCTATTCAGGCATTCGCTGACGTTCTTGCACTTCAGAAATAATAGAAGATTCGTTTGGGAAACTGAATGATGAGATAGAAACGCCCCCGCAGGAGATTTTCTTGCGGGGGCGTTTGTTTGGTGCGCCTTGCGGCATACATTTATTTATTCCTTAGTGGAGTCAGAAGAACTATTATTTGCAATTTGCTCATCCGTCACAGACCCCTGGCGGTAGCCGCTGCCTGGTTCCTGTTTGGAGTTCTTCTTTGGAGCATCCGGCTTTTTGTCTCCGGAAGTAGAAGAGGTTTCTTTGGACGGACCGGAGCTTCCGGAATTGCTGTGGCTGCCGGAGCTTCCGTTGGAATTGCTGCTATCATCGCTGGAAGAATCTTCGGATGAGCCGGTGCTGGAGTCAGAGCTTCCGGAATCTGGCGTCCTGCTGGAGCTGGTGGCTGTTTTTTTCGTCTTTTTGGAGGAGCTGTTCTGGAAATCGTCCCAGCTTTCGTTATCGAATTCATTGGAAGCCGCGGTCTGGCGGCTCTGAGCGATGCCGTTTACCGTCCAGGCGCCGTCTGCGTTTACAGTGTAGCCGTCCGGTGTCGTGGTGGAGGTTAGAAGCCAGCCTTCGGCGTCGAAATAGTAGCATTCGCTGACGCCGTCCTGGTTGCCGTCGATCCAGCGCCAGCCATTTGCCGCCCAGGTGTTGTCACCGTTGTCGTACCACCAGCGGGCAGCATTGTCACCAGCTCCATTTTTCCAGCTTCCTGCCATCGCCGGGAAAGCGGCGGAGAGGGAGAGAAGACCGGTTGTTAAGCCTGCTAAAAATAAGCGTTTATTAATCATAAAGTGAAATCTCCTTTATTTCTCCTGCTTAAATGTATGTCCCATATAATAGGATAATTCTGCCGCACTGTGGCGGACCTGATCCTGCAGGTGCAGAAGATGTGTGTCATCTTCAATACGGGAATACGGTGCGATGATTCCGACCGAAGCGGAAATGCGTCCGTCAATACCGTAAATGGGAGCACCGATCCCGACTGCATCCGGGACGTATTCGCCGTGGGAAACGGCAATGCCCTTCTCACGGATGGTGCGGAGTTCTTCTGCCAATTCTGCGGGATCCGCCTTTGGAAATGCCTCAGGACGGGTTAAGCGTGTGTCCAGATAGCGGCGGATGTATTCGTCGCTCTGGAAAGCCAGAAGCGCTTTGCGGATCGCACCGCAGTGCAGATCCATCTCATAGCCAAATTCTTCGACGACCTTGAGGTGGTTCGGACCGTCCGTTTTGTCAAGTACCAGTCCCTTGTCGCCAACCTGGATGATCAGATAGGAATCCTCACGGGTACAGTAGGAGAGGTTCTTGAGAATCGGAAGCGCCGCATCCTGAATCCGCACATTGTCAGCCGCCGCCCGACCGAGAGAGATGAGGGCGGGACCAAGCTGGTAGGTGTGCGCGTGTTCATCGCGGATCACGTATTTTTTTTCACAAAATGTCTGCAAAATCCGGTGGATTGTGCTGGGCGGAAGCCCGGTTGATTCGGAAAGTTCTGCGATGGAATATTTGTGGTTGGCTTCTTTTAAAAGTTCCAGAAGTTCCATCGCGCGGAGAAGACTTTGTATCATGCAAAGAATCCTCCTGTGTTATTCTGTGATTTCCTCAACCGTCACGGTTGTGCTGTCATCCGGGGCTGCGTCGGAATCTTCTTTCTCGGAAGAAGATTCGCCGTCCTCGGAAACCGGAGCATCTGCGCGGACGGTTTCTGTTTTGACTGGTTCTTCGGAAGAGACATCTGCATCAGCCGGAGCTTTTTCGCTTTCCTCAGAATGTTCAGAAGTTTCCTCTGGAGTCTCAGCCGGAGCTTCCTTTTTCTCCGGATTTAAGGAAACATAGCTGCGTTCGGAGGCAGCTGTATCAGAAGCCTTGGAAGCTTCTTTATCGCCGGCATCGTCAAAATCATCGAAATCATCTTCAAAGTCGTGGAAATCCTCATCCAGTTCCTTGTGGAATGATTTATACTGTAAGACGTAAGAAACACCAGCTGCTGCAGCGCCGACGATAGCTGCCAGTGTCAGTAATTTACCAAAATGTTTTTTTGCCATGTTGATACTCCTCTCTATACGATTCGATATCCTTATTGTAATACGAAACGCCTAAAAAATAAAGGGAATCTTTTGTGAACAACGGGAAGTGTGTGAATCACGTGTTACGGGGTACGTATGCGTGAACAGTAACACAGGGGCGGTAATTATGTACAGGAAGCATGAGAAAAATGCTTGTTGTCATACCGGAAATCATGTAGAATAAAATTATATATTTGCTAGGTGGTGATAAAAATAAAATGATGAATTTGAATACAAAGATGACGGCGCAGGAATTGGAACAAATGATTGCACAGATGGAAAGGATATTTACGGTTGTACGTATTTTAGATAAAGATCTACTCCATAAGATGGACGTGAGGAACGGGGAACTCCGATCCGAGGACTGCAAATGCTATTCGTTCTGGGAAAAAGGAAAGAATTGTGAGAATTGTGCGGCACAGCGCGCGCTTGCGATGAAGGGACAGTGCATGAAGCTTGAATTTATCGGTCTGAAGATGTATCAGGTCATCGCGAAGTATCTGGAGGTGGATGGAGTTCCCTGTGTGGTGGAGATGATTTCCTGTCTGGATGATGAGACACTTCTTGACGCAGAGGGAAGAGAAGCACTCGTTAAGAAATTTGCACACTACAGGCGCGAGCTGTATGCGGATGCACTGACGAGGAGCTACAGCCGGAGATATTTTGAAGATCAGTTAAAAGAGCAGCGGATGGATGCCGGTATCGCGATGCTCGATCTGGATGATTTTAAGACCTACAATGATATATATGGGCATGTGGCGGGCGATAAAGTGCTGGTGACGGTGTCGGCGGCGATTATAAGCTGTATCCGTAAGACGGACCGCTTGGTGCGTTATGGCGGGGATGAATTCCTGCTTGTGATGCCGGGCATCAGTCTGGAGGCATTTGTTGAGAAGCTGCATCGGATACAGGATCTGATCTGCAACATGAGTGTTGAAGGATATCCGCAACTGAAATTGTCAGTCAGCATCGGCGGTACGCTGACGAACGGGGAGACAGTCGGGAAGGCGATGTGCCGGGCGGACGAATTTATGTATCAGGCGAAGACCTCCAAGAACATGATTGTGACTGAGAAAGATGGACAGTGGACACCGGAGGAGATCGTGGTAGCCGGGCGGCGCAATGCGAGTCGTTACCGCATTTTGATCGTGGACGATTCGGAGATGAACCGTATGATTCTCTCAGAAATGCTGAAAGGCGAATTCGAGATTCTGGAGGCAGAAAATGGTTCAGCATGTCTCGACATGCTGAACCGTTATGAGACGAAGATTTCCCTGATTCTTCTCGATATCGTCATGCCGGGGATGAACGGCTTCGGGGTTCTGGAATACATGAACCGCAACAACCTGATCGGGGATATCCCGGTTATCATGATTTCGGGCGAAGATTCGGGCGAGGTCATCAAGCAGGCGTATGAGTGGGGAGTTTCTGATTATATCAAGCGCCCGTTCGATATGGAGGTTGTACACCGGCGTGTCTTAAATACGATCAAATTGTATGCGAAACAGCGCCGCCTGGTGGCAATGGTGACGAACCAGGTTTTTGAGAAAGAGAAGAATAGCCGGATGCTGATCAGTGTTCTGAGCGAGATCGTGGAATTTCGAAATGGCGAGAGCGGTATGCACGTACTCAATATTAATATATTGACGACGATGATTCTGGAACAGCTCGTCAAGAAGACGGACAAATATCCCTTGTCCTGGTCGAACCGGATGCTGATCAGCACGGCATCATCCCTGCATGACATCGGAAAGATCGGAATTGACGAGAAGATTTTGAATAAACCGGGTCGTCTGACGCCGGAGGAGCGTAAGATCATGGAAAAACATACAGTGATCGGTGCGGACATGCTTGCGAATCTTCAGATGTATGAGGATGAGCCGCTGATGAAAGTGGCGTACCAGATCTGCCGTTGGCACCATGAGCGCTATGATGGAAAAGGATATCCAGATGGTCTAAAAGGGGAGGAGATCCCGATCTCAGCGCAGGTGGTGGCGCTGGCGGATGTGTATGATGCGCTGACAAGTGAGCGCGTCTATAAAAAGGCTTATTCTCATGAGGAGGCGGTGCAGATGATCTGCAACGGAGAGTGTGGTACATTTAACCCGCTCCTGCTTGAGTGCCTGTGTGAGATTCAGGATCCTATTAAAAAGGAGCTGCAGGAGGCAGCATACCGGAGTGAGATGAGTGATCCGGAGCGAAAAAATAAGAAATTTGAACATTATGACAATTCACAGAAGAAGTTTTTCGGCGCGGTGACGCAGGCGATTGAAAAAGAGTATGGAACTGCGGGCGAGGAGCTGAGCCGTATGAAAACTGAGGAAGAGAAATAACAGGAGGCTGTCATGACAATTCAGGAATGCTACAAAGAAATGGGCGGGGATTTTGAAGGAGTTCAGAAACGCTTTGGAGGTGTGGCGCTGGTGGAAAAATTTGCCATCAAGTTTCTGAGCGATTCCAGCTTTCAGGATCTGGAGGATGGATTAAAAGAAAAGGATGCGGAGAAAGCATTCCGCGCGGCACATACCCTGAAAGGAATCTGTCTGAACCTGGGCTTTGATGCCTTCTATGAGGTAAGCGCAGCGCTGACCGAAAAACTGAGAGGCAGAGAACTGACCGGATACGAGGCAGATTTTGCATCGGTAAAAGAGTGTTATGAGAAAACGGTTGCGGCGATTAAGGCATTTGAGGAGAGCAATTAATAGAACGGGGAGAAATGGAATATTTCAGTTCTCCCCGTAAAATTTACTAAAATTTTAGCACTCAACACTTGACGGTGCTAACAGAACGTGTTATAACATACTTCGTAAGAAGAAGATACATATCTGATTACGAAAGAAAAGCAATCAGATGGAATAAATTTGGATGGATAAGGAGGAGCCAATAATGAAGTTAACACCATTATTTGACAGAGTTGTATTAAAGCAGTTAGTTGCAGAGGAGACGACCAAATCAGGTATCGTTCTTCCGGGTCAGGCAAAAGAGAAACCGCAGCAGGCAGAGGTAATCGCGGTTGGTCCTGGCGGAGTGGTAGATGGAAAAGAAATCACGATGCAGGTAAAGGTTGGCGATAAAGTTATCTATTCGAAATACTCAGGCACAGAAGTTGAGCTGGACAATGAGAAATATGTCATTGTAAAACAGAATGATATTCTGGCTGTTATCGGTTAATCGATGGGCAGGATGTCTGGAAGACAGATGCTGATCGGAACGTTTATTCAAGAAAATTATGGAGGTTGATAACCATGGCAAAGGAAATTAAATATGGCGTAGAAGCCAGAAAAGCCTGGAAGCGGGCGTAAATCAGTTAGCAGATACCGTAAGAGTTACATTAGGACCGAAAGGCAGAAACGTAGTTCTGGATAAATCCTTCGGCGCTCCGCTCATTACCAACGATGGTGTGACCATTGCGAAGGAGATCGAGCTGGCAGACCCGTTTGAGAACATGGGCGCACAGCTGGTGAAGGAAGTAGCAACCAAGACCAACGATGCAGCTGGTGATGGTACTACAACCGCAACCGTTCTGGCCCAGGCGATGATCAACGAAGGTATGAAGAACCTGGCAGCAGGTGCTAACCCGATCATTATGAGAAAGGGTATGAAGAAAGCCACAGATGCAGCCGTAGAGGCAATCAAAGGCATGAAGAAGGACGTTAAGAGCCAGGCAGATATCGCAAGAGTCGCTGCTATCTCTTCCGCTGATGAGGAAGTAGGCCAGATGGTAGCAGACGCGATGGAGAAGGTTTCCAAAGACGGCGTTATTACCATTGAAGAGTCCAAGACTATGAAGACTGAGCTTGATCTGGTAGAAGGCATGCAGTTTGACCGTGGCTATGTATCTGCATACATGGCAACTGATATGGAGAAGATGGAAGCCGTTCTGGACGATCCGTACATCTTAATTACCGATAAGAAGATCTCCAACATTCAGGAGATTCTGCCGCTGCTGGAACAGCTGGTACAGTCTGGTTCCAAGCTGCTCATCATCGCTGAGGACATTGAGGGCGAGGCGCTGACCACCCTGATTGTCAATAAGCTGAGAGGTACTTTCACCGTTGTTGGTGTGAAGGCTCCGGGTTACGGCGATAGAAGAAAAGAAATGTTAAAGGATATCGCAATCCTGACCGGCGGTACTGTTATTTCCGAGGAACTGGGACTTGAATTAAAGGATACCACCATGGATCAGCTTGGTCGTGCGAAATCCGTTAAGGTTCAGAAAGAGAACACCATCATCGTAGATGGCTGCGGCGATAAGAAAGCCATCGCAGACCGTGTGGCTCAGATTAAGGCTCAGATTGAGGAAACCACTTCTGATTTTGATCGTGAGAAACTGCAGGAGAGACTGGCTAAGATGGCTGGCGGCGTAGCTGTTATCCGTGTTGGTGCAGCGACCGAGGCTGAGATGAAGGAAGCTAAGATGCGTATGGAAGATGCCCTGTCCGCAGCAAAGGCAGCTGTTGAGGAAGGCATCATCGCAGGCGGCGGATCTGCATATGTTCACGCAGCAGCAGAAGTTCAGAAGGTAGTAGACGGACTGGAAGGCGACGAGAAGACCGGCGGCCGTATCGTCCTGAAAGCTCTGGAAGCTCCTCTGTTCCACATCGCAGCAAACGCAGGTCTGGAAGGCTCTGTTATCATCAACAAGGTAAAAGAGTCCCCGGTAGGCGTAGGTTACGATGCTTACAATGAGGAATACGTAGATATGGTAGAAGCAGGCATCCTGGATCCGGCAAAGGTAACCAGAAGTGCCCTGCAGAACGCAACCAGCGTTGCATCTACCCTGCTTACAACCGAGTCCGCAGTTGCCAACATCAAAGAAGATGCACCGGCAGGTCCGGCAGCAGGCGCTGGCATGGGCGGCATGATGTAAGTAAGAGAGCCGGAAAATGACGGAAGATGTTACATCAGAGATGCAGTATCGAATGTAGAAAATAAAAATGGTAATTTATAGAAAGAATCTCTGACAGGCAGCTGCCAGGGGAGAGAAGGACTGCTATGCGAAGGTGTGGCAGTCCTTCTTTTTGGGTGAAAAAATTGGCAGGGAAATGAGGCTAAGGATGACTGCATTATTAATACTTATCTGATTGACATTATTTATAAGACACACTAATTAAATAGCGTAAGTAAATTCTATCGTCAACCCCTTTATTCTCCGGTTGACATATTTCAAAAAACTTGCTAAAATCAATTATTAACATCAGACAGTTTTCAATGTCCGGTGTTTAAAATTTACGAAAGTGAGGGTAATATAATGGGTAAGATTATTGGCGATGGCATTACATTTGATGATGTCCTGCTTGTGCCGTCCTATTCTGAGGTTATTCCGAATCAGGTAAACCTGACGACACATCTGACCAAGAAGATTCAGCTGAACATCCCCCTGATGAGTGCCGGCATGGATACGGTTACAGAGCACCGCATGGCGATTGCAATGGCAAGACAGGGTGGAATTGGTATTATTCACAAGAACATGTCGATCGAGGCGCAGGCTGAGGAGGTCGATAAAGTAAAACGTTCTGAGAATGGTGTAATCACTGACCCGTTTTATTTATCCCCAGAGCATACATTAAAGGATGCGGATGAGCTGATGGGCAAGTTCCGGATTTCCGGTGTTCCGATCACAGAGGGAAGAAAACTGGTTGGTATTATCACAAACCGTGACCTCAAGTTCGAGGAAGATTTCTCCAAGAAGATTAAAGAGTGCATGACTTCTGAGCATCTGGTTACCGCTCCGGAGGGCATCACCCTGACGGAGGCAAAGAAGATTCTTGCCAAGGCACGTGTCGAGAAGCTTCCGATCGTGGACAAGGATTTTAACCTCAAGGGTCTTATTACTATCAAGGATATTGAGAAACAGATCAAGTATCCGTTCTCTGCAAAGGATGCACAGGGACGTCTGCTCTGCGGTGCGGCAGTAGGTATCACTGCAAACGTGCTGGATCGTGTGGAAGCCCTGGTGAAAGCAAAAGTAGACGTAGTTGTTCTCGACTCTGCACATGGACATTCTGAGAATGTTCTTCACTGTGTCAGAATGATCAAGGAAGCATATCCGGATCTGCAGGTAATAGCAGGTAACGTAGCGACCGGAGAGGCAACAAAAGCTCTCATCGAGGCAGGCGTTGACGCGGTCAAGGTTGGTATCGGACCGGGTTCCATCTGTACGACCCGTGTCGTAGCAGGTATCGGCGTTCCGCAGATCACCGCTGTTATGGACTGCTACGCAGTTGCCAAAGAGTACGGCATTCCGATCATCGCAGACGGCGGTATCAAGTATTCTGGCGATCTGACGAAGGCGATCGCAGCAGGCGGCAGCGTCTGCATGATGGGTTCCATGTTTGCAGGATGCGATGAGAGCCCGGGAACTTTTGAGCTGTACCAGGGAAGAAAATACAAAGTATACCGCGGCATGGGTTCCATCGCAGCGATGGAGAACGGCAGCAAGGATCGTTACTTCCAGAGCGATGCGAAGAAACTCGTTCCGGAGGGTGTAGAAGGACGTGTTGCATACAAGGGAATGGTAGAAGATACCGTATTCCAGATGCTCGGCGGTCTGCGTGCTGGTATGGGTTACTGCGGCGCATCGGATATTCCGACTCTTCAGGAGACCGGACGTTTCATCAAGATTTCCGCAGCATCCTTAAAAGAGAGCCATCCGCATGATATCCACATCACAAAAGAGGCTCCGAACTACAGCGTGGATGAATAAAAATTGGATAGCATAAGCAATCGATAAGATTGTAAACGATATAAAAGCGGCGTTTCTGCTTCAGCAGGGATGCCGCTTTTTTGGCGGGTTACTGTTCACGCATACGTGCCCAGTAACGGAATTTGCCGTGGCTTCGCATTTAAATACGGCAAATTCCTGTTGCCACCACGTTTTCTTACGGCACTTTCGGTTCCAAAAGTGCCTACCCGTGAACAGTAACTTTGGCGTATTCTTTTTCTCAAACTCTTGTGAAAAAACCGGGGATACGGTATAATGATACATTAGAATAGTAGAAATATAACAATTATGCAGGAAAGACTGTGGATATTCAGAAAACGATTGCAGCGGATTACGAAAGGGATATTTGCGATACCGAGGCAGCAAATCGGGCGTATCAGACGGATAGAAACAGGTAACAGGAGGATTAGTATGACCAGAAGAGAACTGAGAGAACATTGCTTTAAGCTGCTTTTCTGTGCGGATTTTTACCCGACGGATGAGATGCAGGAGCAGGTGGATGTATATTTTACAGAGCCGAAAGAGGAGGACGATGTTCCGAGCGGAATCGGCGATATCATCCATAATCCGATGTTAGACACCTTTGACGGCGGATACGTAAAGAGCAAGGTTGAGAAGATTCTGGATGTGCTTCCGGAGCTTGACAAGGCAATCGATGGGGTTGCACAGGGATGGACTACCCGCCGTATGGGCAAGGTGGAACTGACGATCCTGCGCCTGGCATTATACGAGATCAAGCACGATGACGATGTACCGGAGAAGGTAGCGATCAATGAGGCGGTCGAGCTGGCGAAGAAGTTCGGCGGCGATGATTCACCGGCATTTATCAACGGCATTTTAGCGAAGTTGGTATAAGCGATGGCTGGCGTATATTCGGTTTCGCAGGTTAATGCATACATTAAAAATATGTTCGCACAGGACTTTGCCCTGAACCGGATTTCGGTCAAGGGCGAGGTTTCTAACTGCAAATATCATACGTCCGGTCATATTTATTTTACCTTGAAAGACGGTCTGGGAGCGATGCAGGCAGTTATGTTTGCCAGTAGGCGGAAGGGACTTACGTTCCGTCTGGAAGAAGGACAGCAGGTGGTCGTCAAGGGCAGTATCGAAGTGTATGAGCGGGATGGAAGATACCAGCTCTATGCCAGCGAGATCACGCTGGACGGCACGGGCGATTTATTCCGGCGCTTTGAAAAACTGAGAAATGAATTAGAAGAAATGGGGATGTTTTCCCCGGAATATAAAACGCCGATCCCAAAGTATGCAAAAACGGTCGGTATCGTGACGGCTAGCACCGGCGCAGCAATCCGGGATATTATCAATATCTCGGGACGGCGGAACCCTTACGTGCAGCTTGTCCTCTGCCCGGCACTGGTGCAGGGAGCAGGGGCAGCGCCGAGTATCGTGCGGGCGATCCAGACCCTGGATGCGCTGCATCTGGATGTGCTGATCGTCGGGCGCGGAGGAGGTTCGATTGAGGATCTGTGGGCGTTTAATGAGGAGAGTGTGGCGCGGGCGATTTTTGCGTGCCGGACGCCGGTAATCTCGGCGGTCGGGCATGAGACAGACGTTACGATCGCGGACTATGTGGCGGATCTGCGTGCCCCTACTCCTTCGGCGGCGGCAGAACTGGCGGTTTTTGATTACCACCTGTTTGAGCAGCAGTGCATTGCGGCGGCACAGCAGATGACGAAGCGGATGGAGCAGAAGGCGGAGCAGTATGCCTATCGCCTGGAGCAGTTTCGTCTGCGCCTGCAGCTTCACAGTCCGCAGAGCCAGTTAAATGAGAGACGGCAGTATCTGGAAGATGCGAGAGTTAAGATGGCGCGCCAGATGGAGAAAAAGATGTCCGATCTGCGCCATCGTCTGGAACTGGTGTGCAGCCGGATGGATGGTCTATCCCCGTTAAAAAAGATAAGCGGCGGATATGGGTTCGTGACGGATACAGATGGAAAACGTGTGGAGACAGTGACAGGATTGCAAGCTGGGGATACGCTGACCGTCCGTCTGCCGGATGGACGCGTGGAGGCGGAGATCCGGGAGGTTTATCAGGAAAACCTGCCTGGGTAAAAAAGTGGTTCATTGTGTTGCGTGTGAATCATAACAGAGAGATTTGAGAACACGTTTTCTTTCAGGAAAGATTCCGAGAGTATATTAGATAAAACAGGAGGCAGGATCGATGGAAGAAAATAAGGAAGAACTTTCGATCGAGGAAATGTTTGACCGTCTGGATGGCATTATGCGGACGCTGGAGGACAGCCGCAGCACGCTGGAAGAATCGTTTGCGTCGTATGAGGCGGGAATGCGTCTGGTCCGCGCCTGCAGTGAAAAGATAGATAAGGTTGAAAAACAGATTATGGTCGTAAACGGCGAGGAGACGGAGGCGTGACAGAGATGGAAAATGCAAAGGAACGGCTGGCACAGGCAGTCAAAGAAGCGGAAGAGATTGTATATTCTTATCTTCCGGCAGAGGAAGGGCATCAGAAAACGATCTTTGAAGCGATGAATTACAGCGTGAAGGCAGGCGGCAAACGCCTTCGTCCGATTCTGATGCGTGAGGTATACCGTCTGTTTGGCGGTCAGGGAAAAGAGATTGAGCCGCTGATGGCGGCGATCGAGATGATTCATACATCTTCCCTGATTCATGACGATCTTCCGTGTATGGACAATGATGAGTACCGCCGTGGCAAAAAGACGACCTGGGTTGCATATGGGTATGATATGGCAGTTCTGGCGGGAGATGCCCTTCTGATCTACGCGATCGAGACGGCGGCAAAGGCATTTGCGATGACGCCGGATGCGGCAAAGGTGGGACGTTGTATCCAGATTTTATCCGAAAAAACGGGTATTTACGGCATGATCGGCGGTCAGACGGTGGATGTGGAACTGACGAATCAGCCGATTCCGAAGGATAAGCTGGATTTTATCTACCGTTTAAAGACGGGAGCACTTTTGGAGGCTTCGATGGTGATCGGAGCCGTGATGGCGGGCGCGAGCGAAGCTGAGTGCGGGACAGTAGAGCGTATGGCGGCGGCGATCGGTCTGGCGTTCCAGATCCAGGATGATATTCTCGACGTTACCAGCAGCCAGGAGGTGCTTGGAAAACCGGTTCTGAGCGATGAGAAAAACAATAAAACCACTTATGTGACATTGGAGGGAATCGAGAAATCGAAGCATGATGTCAAACAGCTTTCGGAGACGGCGGTTGATATTCTCTATTCCCTGCCTGGAAAGAATGAATTCCTCGAAGAGCTGATCGAGATGCTGGTCAGCCGTGAAAAATAAAAAATCCAATCGAAGGCCGGGGACGACAGCGGATGTGGAAAACGGTTTGGGGGATGAAAGAATGGTATTAGATACGATGAAAGGACCGGAGGATGTAAAACGGTTGAGCGAGGAAGAACGCAAGGAGCTGGCGGCGGAAATCCGAGAGTTTCTGATCGAGACGACAAGCCGGACCGGCGGTCATTTGGCGTCCAATTTAGGCGTGGTAGAACTGACGATTGCAATGTTCTGCGCGCTGAATCTTCCGAAGGATAAGATTATCTGGGATGTAGGGCACCAGTCCTATACGCACAAGATTTTAAGCGGGCGGAAGGATAATTTTGATGGGCTGCGCCAGTATGGGGGCTTGAGCGGTTTCCCGAAGCGGAAGGAAAGCCCGTTTGATGCATTCGACACGGGACACAGCTCGACTTCGATTTCGGCGGGGCTTGGTATGGCACAGGGGCGCGATCTGCTGGGCGAGGATTATTCGATCGTTTCCGTCATCGGGGACGGCGCGCTGACCGGCGGCATGGCATATGAGGCGCTCAACAATGCGGGACGGCTCAAGACGAATTTTATTATTGTTTTAAATGATAATAATATGTCCATTTCGGAAAATGTCGGCGGTATGTCGCGGTATCTGAATAATCTTCGTGCAGATGAGGGCTACAATCTGTTGAAGAAGAATGTGGCGGGCACGTTATCGCGGATCCCGATGATCGGTTCGGATCTGGTCGGCACGCTGCTCCGGACAAAGAACAGCATCAAGCAGCTTCTGATTCCGGGCATGTGGTTTGAAAATATGGGAATCACGTATCTGGGACCGGTGGATGGACATGATATTAAGGGGTTGATCCGTATTTTCAGCGAGGCGAAAAAGATCAACCGCGCGGTGCTGATCCATGTGATTACGAAAAAGGGCAAGGGATACCGTCCGGCGGAGAAGAATCCGTCGGCATTTCACGGAGTTGAACCATTTGATATTGAAACGGGAAAACCGCTCCGGAAAAAGGAACATCCGGGCTATACAGATGTATTTTCCAGAGAAATCTGCCGTCTGGCAGCGGAAAATCCGAAGATCGTGGCGGTGACAGCGGCGATGC
This sequence comes from Clostridium sp. AF29-8BH, assembly GCF_003478145.1. NCBI lineage: Bacteria > Bacillati > Bacillota > Clostridia > Eubacteriales > Clostridiaceae > Clostridium > Clostridium sp. AF29-8BH. The sequence goes on from NZ_QUEL01000001.1 coordinate 173,776, forward strand.
CGGATGGAACGGGGCTCAAACGGTTCTCGAAAGAATATCCGGACCGCTTTTTCGATGTGGGAATCGCGGAGGAACACGCGGTTACCTCGGCGGCGGGTATGGCGGCAGCCGGTCTGAAACCGGTGGTGGCGGTGTATTCGTCCTTTTTACAGAGGGCATATGATCAGGTCATTCACGATGTCTGTATCCAGAATCTTCCGGTTGTGTTCTGCGTGGATCGCGCGGGACTGGTCGGAAGCGATGGGGAGACGCATCAGGGTATTTTTGATTTGACATTTCTCTCCTCTGTGCCGAATATGAGCGTGATGGCGCCGAAGAACCGCTGGGAACTGGAAAAGATGCTGCAGTTTGCCATCTCCTACGATGGACCGATTGCGATCCGTTATCCGAGGGGCGAGGCCTACCGGGGCTTGAAGGAATTTCTGGCACCGGTCGAGTATGGCGTCAGCGAGATGTTGTATGAGGAGAGAGGGACGGCGCTTCTGGCAGTCGGAAGCATGGTCAGCACGGCAGAGCATATCCGGGAAAAATTAAAGAGTGCCGGGCAGCCGTGTACGCTGGTCAACGGGCGGTTTGTGAAACCGATGGATACCGACGTGATCGACCATCTGGCAGGAACGCACCATACGATCGTGACACTGGAGGAAAATGTCCTGCGCGGCGGTTACGGCGAGCGGGTGACGGATTATGTACAGAAGCATTATCCGCAGATCAAGGTAGTTAATATAGCGCTGCCGGATGCCTACGTCGAACACGGAAATGTGTCGGTGCTCCGGAATGAGCTGGGAATTGACAGTGATTCGATTCTGGCGCAGCTGAAACGTGAAGGTGTGCTGCAGACTGACGCGGAAGCATGATGGGAAACAAAAGAGTGGCAGCAGCGGAAGGAAGAACATAGAATGAAAGAACGGTTAGATGTACTTCTCGTCAAGAGAGGTCTGGCAGAATCCCGTGAGAAGGCGAAAGCGATCATCATGTCCGGGATTGTATATGTAGAAGATCAGAAAGAAGACAAGGCGGGTACGACCTCGATGAAAATGCGAAGATCGAGGTACGTGGATCTACCTTAAAATATGTGAGCCGCGGAGGTCTGAAACTGGAGAAGGCGATGACGCATTTCGGAGTGACACTGGATCAAAAGGTCTGTATGGATGTCGGCGCGTCCACAGGCGGATTTACCGACTGTATGCTGCAGAATGGCGCGGTCAAGGTGTTTTCGGTCGATGTAGGACATGGACAGCTGGCGTGGAAACTTCGCAATGATCCGCGTGTGGTCTGCATGGAGAAGACAAACATCCGTTATGTGACACCGGAGGATATCGGCGAGCCGGTAGATTTCTCTTCGATCGACGTTTCCTTTATTTCCCTGACGAAGGTTTTAGGTCCCGTCAAGGAGATTTTAAGCCCGGGCGGCGAGGTGGTTGCATTGATCAAGCCGCAGTTCGAGGCGGGACGTGAGAAAGTCGGAAAGAAGGGCGTTGTCCGCGAGAAGAGCACGCATCTGGAGGTCATTCAGATGGTGATGGCATATGCGGCGGAGATCGGTTTTGAGATCCGGAATCTGGAATTTTCCCCGATCAAGGGACCGGAGGGAAATATCGAGTACCTCCTGTATCTGCATAAACCGGAGCAGGCATCGGAGGAAACTGTGACTGGTGAGGAAGCACTTGCAAAAGCGGAAAAAGAGTGTCCGGTTTCACCGGAACAGGTTGTTGAGGAAGCTCACATGGAGTTAGACAAAACATGAGAAATTTCTATCTGATTGTAAACCGCGAAAAGCCGCGCGTAGAGGAGGCCGCCGATCTGATTTGCAGCTTTTTTGCAGAGCAGGGCTGCCGCTGCATCCGTCTGGACCGTCATGACGGCTTCGCCGGGATGCTGGGGTGATACCGGCGTATCGCTATACGGATCGTCGGACCGTGCCGGAGGACACAGACTGTGTGATCTGTCTGGGCGGTGATGGAACGTTGATTCAGGCGGCGCGTGATCTGGCGGGACGGAAGATTCCGCTGTTTGGCATCAATATGGGGCATCTGGGGTATCTGACGCAGATTGGGCATGAGGAGGACATTCTGCCTGCCATGCGGGATCTGATGGAAGACCACTACCGTCTGGAAAGTCGGATGATGATCAAGGGGTGCGTGATTTCTGGCGGGAAGGTTGTTATGGAGGATATCGCCCTGAATGATATCGTCCTGAACCGTATGGGAATTGATGCGTTCCGGTTTGAGCTGGCTGTCAATGGACAGCTGTTTAACGAATATTCGGCGGACGGCATGGTGGTTGCGACCCCGACCGGTTCGACGGCATACAACCTGTCAGCGGGCGGTCCGATCGTGGCGCCGGAGGCGGAACTGCTGGTATTGACGCCGCTCTGCCCGCATTCACTCAATTCGCGCAGCATCGTTCTGCCGCCGGATAACCATTTGAGTCTGCAGATTCAGACGACCGGGCGGACGAAGGTTTCGCTGAGCTTTGACGGCGATACGGTGGTTGATATTGAGCCGGGCGATACAATCGAGATAGCAAAATCAGAGATCGAGACGACTTTGATTCAGCTCAAACAGGTGCCATTTTTGGAAAATATACGGAACAAAATGAAACAGATATAAAAGGAGTCAGAGCCATGAAAATGGAACGTCACAGCAAGATTGTGGAATTGATTGGAAAATATGAGATTGAAACGCAGGAAGAGCTGGCGGAATATCTGAATAAAGAGGGATACAATGTCACGCAGGCAACGGTTTCCAGGGACATCCGGGAGTTAAAGCTGTCTAAGATCCAGACAGAAAACGGCGGACAGAAATATGCGGTTTTCCATCCTCAGACGGCGTTCAATGATAAATATACCCGTATTCTGCACGATAGCTTCGTTTCCATGGATATGGCGCAGAACATCCTTGTCATCAAGACGGTGTCAGGCATGGCGATGGCAGTCGCGGCAGCGCTCGACGCCATCCATTTTTCAGAGATTGTCGGCTGCATCGCCGGGGACGATACGGTCATGTGTGCAGTCCGTACGGTGGACGATACGATCGTGCTGATGGACAAGATCCGCAAGCTGATTGCGGGATGAGGGAAGGTGGGTTCACGCATTTTTTGCGGGAACCGCTGATAAGGAGGAACGGAAAGCGGATGCTTTATCATTTACGAGTGAAAAATCTGGCTCTGATCGATTCGGCGGAGGTGGAGTTCGGGGACGGACTCAACATTCTGACCGGTGAGACGGGAGCCGGAAAATCGATCATCATCGGTTCGGTCCAGATCGCGCTGGGCGGAAAAGCACCGAAAGAGATGATCCGCCGGGGCTGCGACAGCGCCTACATTGAATTGGTTTTCTCCATCGATGATGAGAGAAAGCGCGAGCAGTTGAAGGAACATGATGTTTACCCTGATGAAGAGGGAATTTTAATCATTTCTAAGAAAATCACACCGACCCGGAGCATCAGCCGCATCAACGACGAGACGGTAACGGCGGCAAGGCTGCGGGAGATCACGGGTCTTCTGATCGATCTGCACGGACAGCATGAACACCAGTCGCTGGTGAATGCGTCAAAACATCTGGAAATCCTCGATGCGTATGGCGGGGAGAAACTTCTCCCATTCAAACAGAATACGGAAGCTGCCTATCGCTTGTATATGCAGTTAAAACAGAAATGTGCCGCATTTGCATCCGATCAGGAGACGAGACTGCGGGAGATGGATTTCTGCCGGTTTGAGATCGAGGAGATTGAAAATGCCGCGTTAAAGGATGGCGAAGAGGAAAAGGTGGCAGCCGATTTTAAGCGGTTTTCCAATGCCAGACGGATCGCTGAGAGTCTTTCACAGGCATATGACGCGGTGTCCGGCGATGCGATGTCGCGGGCGTTCCGTGAGATCGATGGTGCGATGGCATTTGACGAGGGATTGAAGGGGATCCGTGACGAGCTGTGCGATGTAGATTCCCTTCTTTCGGATCTTTCCAGGGAGATCGCCGGATATATGGACGATATGACCTTTGACGAAGCGGCATTTCAGGAGACACAGGAGCGGCTTGACCTGATCCGGAGCCTGGAAACCAAGTATGGGAAGACGATCCCGGAGGTACTTCAAGCGTTGGAAGAAAAGAAAGCGCGACTGCAGGAACTGGAGAATTACGATGAACTTCGGGAACGGGCGGAAAAAGAACTGGAACAGGCGGAAGCAGTACTGAAAGAACATTCCGAGGCATTGTCAGCAGCGCGTAAGCAGTTTGCCGGGGAGCTGGTGGAGAAGATCGCAGACGGGCTTCGGGAACTGAATTTCCTTGATGTGCAGTTTGAGATGGAGTTTAGGCGGCTGGATCATTTCACGGCGGGCGGTATCGACGAGCCGGAATTCCTGATTTCCACGAATCCGGGCGAACCGGTTCGGCCGCTCGGTATGGTGGCGTCCGGCGGTGAGCTGTCGCGTATCATGCTGGCAATCAAGACGGTGCTGGCGGAGACCGATCAGGTTCCAACGTTGATTTTTGATGAGATTGACACCGGTATCAGTGGGCGGACTGCACAGATGGTATCGGAGAAGCTGCGGATCCTCTCTAAATGCCGTCAGGTCATCTGCATCACGCACCTGCCGCAGATCGCGGCGATGGCGGACCAGCACTTCGAGATCCGCAAATCCGCGTCCGATGGACGGACGGCAACCTCCATCCGCGCCTTAGACCGCGAGGCGATGGTGGACGAGCTTGCGAGACTGCTGGGCGGCGCGGAGATCACCGAGACCGTGCGGCAGAATGCGGAGGAGATGAAGAAGCTGGCAAAGAAGCGGAAGCTGGAGGTGTGATTATAAATTAAATATAAGATTCGGATTCAGAAAAATGTCGCGTAAGGCGGCATTTTTTTGATCCCCAGATACCAATTAGGTCGAAGTTTGACCGTTTGCGTCGAAGTGGTTTTGGAATAGATGTATATATGATAAAGTTAAAATAGAAAGTTTTGGGGATAAAAATAAGAACGGCAGAAATCTTAACTGGAACAAAGACATTTCAAAAAGCAAAAACATGTATTTATAATACGGATGGAATGCCCGTTTATGTGGATATTCCGGCCGAATATGGAAAAACATGGTTGAAGGATCTGGTCACAGGAAATGCATCCTTTTTTGATTTTGTAGCAGTCAGAAGGTTGAACAAGATAAAAATAAAGAAAACCACACAAAATCAACTGTACAAAATATAAATGTGCTATAAAAATGTAATGAATCATTATTGCACAAAATACAAGGCATGATAGAAGCCTCCATTTTTCTGGGATTTTGTTTTATATTGTCAGAAAAACAGGACGACATAATATGTATTATGTGGCACATAAGGGGAATACAGAAATAAGCAGAGGTATTTCTTTTTCAAAAATGCTGGATTTTACTGAATTTTTCAAAATCCCTGCAACTCATAAGTTTATAAAATTATGCTGATATGCTTCTAAGGGATTGATTTTTTTGTCTTTAGATGGTAGTATCATGTTGATTATAAAAACAGGAGGAGACCGCGCACCACATAATACATATTATGTGGTACAGTGGGAGTATATGGGACGTGAAAACCTCGTTGGGATGAAGTTCGATCATCTTCTGGTTTTAAAAAGAGATGATACGAGGAAAAGCATACATTCCTACTGGCTTTGTCAATGCGACTGCGGAACTATATGTTCTGTAGCCGGGACGCATCTGAAGACAGGACACACCAAAAGTTGCGGCTGCTATCGAAAAAGAAAACAGGTACACGGCTGGCTGGATCTGACAGGCAAGCGCTATGGACGCCTACAGGTTCTTGGTCCGTGGGAGAAATATTCTCCTCTTTTAGAGGTGGTAAAAGAAGGCGGGGCTTCTGCAGAGGGAGGCAAACTGGCAGCCCAGGGAGACCTGTGGTTCTGCCAATGTGACTGTGGCAAGCTTTGTGTCTGTCAGAAAGAAAACCTGCACTTGGGAAAAACCAGAAGCTGTGGCTGCCTTAGGCAGGAACAGAGAAAAGTAAATATGCGCAAATCCATCCATTTTGCAGAAAATACCTGTCTGGAGCGGATCGCGAGCCGGAAAGAGGCAGTGAACAACACCAGTGGACACCGAGGTGTATACCGGAGAGAAAATGGAAAATGGCGTGCCAGCATCGGGTTCCAGGGAAAAGTTTATAACCTTGGGACATTTGTGGACTATGAGGATGCAGTAAAAGCCAGATTGGAAGCAGAGAAAAAGTATTATGACACATTTTTAGAGCAATATCAGAACAGGACGAAGTAGGTGGACAGCAAAAAACGATGGTGTAAGCTGTCTATTTCGCGTGTATTCAGACAGAAAAATGACTGACTAAGGAGAGAAGTGCAATGGCGCGCAAAACGCAGAGAAGACCGGACAAGATAGAGCTGGGTGTGGTGGATATCCATACACACGTGCTCCCGGGGATAGATGATGGGGCAGAGAAAATGGCACTCAGTTACCGGATGCTTCGGAGATCTTATAAGCAGGGCGTCCGGAAGGTGATAGCCACCCCACACTATGTAGCGTATCACTGGCGGACAAAACCGCAGCAGATACAAGAGCTTATGGAGAAGTTGGCGGCTCGTGTCCAGAAGGCGATGCCCGATCTTGAACTCTACCGGGGGCAGGAAATCCAATACTTCGAAGGCATGGTCGAGATGCTCCGGGAAGGAAAGCTTCTGACACTGGCGGGCAGCCGGTACGTGCTGACCGAGTTTCTGCCGACATCCTCCTGGAGCCAGATCGAGGGCGCTGTCCGGGAGCTGACGATGGCGGGCTATCTGCCTGTGCTGGCACATATCGAGCGGTACCAGTGTCTGCGGGAAAAAGGACGCCTGGAAGAGCTAATGAAGGAAGGCGCGTATCTCCAGATGAACTACGGAAGCCTCACGAAACTGAGCCATTTCTGGAAAATAAGGGAGCGCCTGGACCGGAGGTGGTGCCGCCGGACACTTCTAGCCGGTTACATCAGTTTCCTGGGAACCGACATGCATGGCAACCGCCACCGGGTTCCCAACAGTGCGAAAGCCATCGCATGGATCCGGAAAAAGGGAGGCAGTGAGCTTGCCAGACAGCTGTCGATCGAAAATCCGGAAAAGATCATACTGGATGAGAAATTGTAAAAGAATAGATGTTTGCGAAAAAATGCAAATGTTTTTCGAAATCACGTGGTTACAGAACATTGACAAATTCCGTTACCGAGCATGTATGCGTGAACCGTAACATTGTAACAATGTCTGACAGATAAAAACAATACGAAAAGGGAAAAGGAAGGTATGGAAAAGAGAAAAAATCAAGGACAAGAATGGGAAGACGAGGAAGTAATCGATCTGGGTGAAATCTTTTATGCATTACTCCGGAAACTCTGGGTCATCATTGCAGTGGCGGTGCTCGGAGCCGGAATCGGCGGAGCATACAGCTATTTTCTGCTCACACCGCAGTACAGCTCAACGGCGAAGATTTATGTACTGACGAAAGAGACAACGCTGACCTCGTTAGCCGATCTGCAGATCGGCACGCAGCTGACACAGGATTACAAGACGATCATCACCGGTCGTTCCGTTATGGAAGAGGTGGTTGATAAGCTTCATCTGGATATGGATTATAAAGAACTGGTCAGAAAAATTAAGGTGGAGAACCCGTCGGATACTCGTATTTTAAACATTTCTGCACTGGATCCGGATGCGGAGATGGCAAAAAAAATTGTCGATATGACCGCAAAGGTGGCATCCGACTATGTCGGCGAGATCATGGAAATGACGCCGCCGAAACTCATCGAGAGCGGTGAGGTGGCAAACCAGAAAACCAGCCCGAGCAATACGAAAAACGCGCTGATCGGCGCACTGATTGCCGCAGTGATCGTGTGCGGATACATTACACTGACGGTTATCCTGAATGATACCATCCGTTCGGAAGAAGATGTGGAGAAATATCTGGAACTGCCGGTACTGGCAGCGATCCCAGAGAGCAAGATCCACGGACGGGGCGAGAAGAAGGTAAAACGTACCTCTGGTATCTGGGATATCATCAATCCATTTGCCGGAAAAGATAAGAAGGAAAGGTAGGAGACCATGGCAATTCAGAACGGATTCATCCAGATCATACAGGATGAGAAAAGAGATTATCAGTATGAGGAAGCAATGAAGACACTCCGTACCAACATCCAGTTTTCCGGAAATGGGCTCAAGGTCATCATGCTGACCAGCGCAATGCCGGATGAAGGAAAGAGTGAGACCTCCTTCCAGCTTGCGATCTCGATGGCACAGACAGAGGGACGCGTGTTATTTATCGATGCGGATATCCGTAAATCCGTGCTGGTATCCCGTTTCGGGGGCGGACAGCAGATTTACGGACTGACACAGTACCTGACCGGGCAGCGGCCTTTAGGGGAGGTTCTGTATCACACGAACCTGCCGAACCTGGATATCATTTTTTCCGGTCCGATGGCACCGAACCCGGCAGAGCTTCTGAGCGAGGATGCATTTAGTAAGCTGATTGCGTGGGCGAGAAATGAGTACGACACGATCATCATCGATACGCCGCCGCTCGGAAGTGTCATTGACGGTGCGATCATCGCACAGCGCTGCGACGGCGCGATCCTGCTAGTTGAGAGCGGTGCACTCAGCTATCGTCTGGTGCAGAAAGCCAAAAGACAGCTGGAGCGGACCGGCTGCCGGATCCTCGGCGCGGTGCTGAACCGCGTGGACATGGCTGGCAGCGGCTACTATCACAGATACTATGGTAAATATTCGAAATATACAAAATATTATGAAAACGAGCCAGCCAAATGAAAAAACAAAAAATGATTCGGTGGCTCGCCTGGGCGGTGGCAGGAATCGCCTGTGTGGCGGGCGGCATTCATGTTAACCAGAAATATCAAGAAAGAGAAGCGGCAATCCGTGCGATTGAAGCCCGTGCTCAGGCAAAAAGCCAGGAGGAAGAAGACCTTGCAAATGGAATTTTGACCTGGAATGGCAAGAAATACCGCCGCAACACGGCGATTCGGGCGATTCTCTGCATAGGTGTCGATACCAAGGGGGAGATGGAAGCCCAGAACGTCGCTGGAAAAGGCGGAGACGCCGATGCACTCTTTTTAGTGGCGCAGGACGCTGCCAAGGATGAGGCACAGATTGTGTTAATTCCGAGAAATACGATGACAGAGATCGAGGTTTTTGACTATTTCGGAAACCCAATCGGAACCGAGACGAAGCAGCTGACACTTGCCTATGCGTTCGGGGACGGACGCGAAAAAAGCTGTGAGCTGACAGTGGGAGCACTTTCTAAGCTACTATTTGGACTTCAGATAGACGGATACTTTGCCGTCAATATGGACTCCATCCCCTATTTTAATGACGCGGTCGGCGGCGTACCCATCACGGTTGAAGATGAGATGATCGCAGAGAAATATCCGGACGATTTCAAGATGGGAGAAACCGTCACCCTGACCGGTGACCTGACGGAGAAATACGTCCGGTTCCGCGATATCAACGAAGATGGTTCTGCTACGGTGCGCCTGCACCGCCAGAAGGGGTATCTGAAATCCTTTATTCAGAGAGCCAAAGAAAGCCAGACAGCGGATAAAACAACGATTACGCGCCTGGTAGATGGCATCCAGGAAAAGGCGATCACCAATATGGCAAAAGACCAGTACATGGACATGGGACTTGCAATGTTAAACAGCCCGAAAACCATGGAGGACGGCGATTTTATCGAGCTGTCGGGAGAGATTTATCAGGGTAAATTCGAAGAATTTTATCCGGATATGGATGAGTTAAAAGAGATTGTTATCAATCTTTTTTATAAAGAAAAAGCTTAAAAGGCACAGGCTTAAAAAGCTGGAAAGGAAAGGGAAGTACAATGAAAAAGAAGTACGCAGCACTTCTGGTAGCAGCCGCTATCATGGCAGTGCCGGGCACTCTGGCCATGGCTGCCGGAAGCCCGAATACAAACGCGACGGTTAGTCACGGAGGAGGACATAGCTCAAGCGCGTCTTCCAAGTCTGCAGGTCTGAATGTGAATGCAGGAACCATCACAAACAAGACCACCACAGGTATCAAGAACAACGGACAGAATGGTTCCAACGGAATCACTGTTTCCCAGGGAACTTCTGGAAGCAACAATGCAGTTGGATTTGCATCCGATCAGCAGATCAAAGACGGCAACAGCTGGGCAGTTGCTGAGAAAGTATTTGAGATCAATGCAGGTATCCCACTGTATCGTGTAACCGGTGATCCGGCTCTGGTTGGATACTCTCCGCTGATGCCGGCACAGCAGCTGCAGGCAACTGATGCAAACGGCGCTGTAACGAAAGAAGCAGTGATTGTCAACATTTCAGTTGCAGCCCTGGGCAACGTTCAGAACATCCAGCTGTATTTCTACAATGAGACAACCCATGCATGGGAACTGGCAGCTGTAAACAGTGTTGATTATGCGACCAACACAATCAACGTTACTATGCCGGGCAACGCCATATTTACACTGGTTCATAAGAACTAATCTGTAGATAGGCGGAAAGCGGCAGGAACCTGTTTGGGAAAGCCTGCTGCTTCCCTAAAACAATAAAAATAATTTCTAAATTTCTAACTTTGAGTGGGACAGACCATTACAAGACCAATACAGATAAATGGTCGTGACCCGTCAATGTCAAATAAGAAAGTCAGATTCGTTAGATTATCGGAACGAAAACGAACTGGCGGAATATACCCGAAAACAAAATATCGTTGATTTTGCCGGAAACGGATAAGGGATTTATCTGGAATATAGGTTTCATCCAGAGAACAGGGCAAAAATTGACAAGGGGGAAGAAGTATGTACAAAAGAAATTCGGGCGGCTGGATGAAACACGTTGATTTTATCATCCTGGATATACTCTGCCTGCAGGCAGCACTGACGCTTGCATATGCGTGCAGTGGGTATGGATGGGATATATACACACCGATCTTATATCGGAATGTGGCTATGTTTCTGGGACTGGCAGATCTGATGCTGCTCATATGCCGGGAAACGATGAAAGGCGTTATACGGAGAGGACATTTCCGGGAATTTACCATGACGGTAAAGCAGGCAGTTTTTATAGAAGGAATTGCACTTTTATATCTGTTCCTTTTACAGGAAGGGCAGAACTATTCGAGGCCGGTATTGCTTCTGATGCCGGTATGCTACAGCGTTGTGGCATATGCAGTCCGGGAGCTCTGGAAATGGCACCTACAGAAGAAAAAGACGAGCGACGAGGGAAAAAGCGCCCTTCTGATTGCAGCGAGTGAAGATGTCGTCGAGCGCGTCGTCAAAACAATTAAAGAAAATAACTATGCACAATATATGGTTGCAGGTGTTTCTCTCATCGGAGGTGGAAAATATTCCGTCGGAGAGAAAATAGATGGAGTTCCGGTCGTGGCAGAGGAAGCGGGTATTCCGCACTATGTCTGTCAGGACTGGATCGATGAAGTCCTGGTGGTCACCTCAGACGAGGTGCCGTATCCGGGAAAGCTTTTAAGCCAGCTGATGGAAACCGGCGTGACGGTGCACCTGGGTCTGGCAAAGGTAATGAGTGAGCCGGGGAAAAAACAGTTTGTCGAAAAGATAGGACCGTACACGGTGCTGACAACCAGCATCAACTATGCGTCCTCCTTCCAGCTTTTCTTAAAGCGCGTAATGGATATCATGGGCGGTCTGGTCGGCTGCACAATTACAGTACTATTGCTTCCGTTTGTCGGCACAGCAATCTACCTGGCGTCCCCGGGACCGATCTTCTTCGCCCAGGAGCGTGTTGGTAAAAACGGAAAACGGTTCAAGATGTATAAATTCAGAAGCATGTACATGGATGCCGAGGCACGAAAAGCAGAGCTGATGAAAGATAACCGACTTGGCGATGGAAAGATGTTCAAACTTGATTTCGATCCGCGTGTTATCGGAAACAAGATCCTGCCGGATGGAAGCCACAAGACCGGAATCGGCGATTTCATCCGCCGTACCAGTTTAGATGAATTTCCGCAGTTTTTCAATGTGCTGAAAGGTGATATGTCGATCGTCGGCACGCGCCCGCCGTTGATTTCGGAAACCAATCTTTATGAGCTGCATCATAAAGCCCGGCTGGCGATCAAGCCGGGGATTACCGGGATGTGGCAGGTAAGCGGTCGGAGTGACATTACTGATTTTGAAGAGGTTGTAAGGCTTGACCGAGAGTATATCAGTAACTGGAATATCGGGATGGATATCAAGATACTGGTGAAGACGGTGATGGTGGTTTTGAAGGAGGATGGATCGATGTAATGACCGGTAGAAGAAGAGTCCGGAGACGGATTGGATGTTTGGATAATAAATGTCTACTCAACAAAATCAGTTGAGGTCTGATGGTCTATGGTGGAGTTGAATATGGACAACCAGAGAAAAGCCTGATTTCATGCGGGTTTGCGCGGCTTGACCTTTTCACCTCAACTTGTTTCTGCTTGTCATGGTGCGTTATGACCTGCGTGTTTTCGGGAGTTAATGGCTTCTGGTTGCGCTCTATACTTAACCCACCACAGCGAAAGCTGATAGAGCAGAAAACAGAATGAGGAGGTACGAGGACAAGCCTGCGTATAGATTGTTGCTGCAATCTGTATACAGGCTTGTTGTTGTGCTATGAAGTAGGAAAGGTGAATAGTGAAAGACGAGCATGACAATTTAAGAAAAAGAACTGCTGGGATTGGTGTATAAGCCTAGGACAAGAATAGAAACTATGGAATGACGGTTGGAGAGAAGTAATGGAAGAAAAAATCAGACTTGCGGTTTTCGGACAGAAACGTCTTTCGCGTGAAGGCGGGATAGAGATTGTTGTAAAGGAGTTATGCACCCGAATGGCACAGAATGGTTGTGATGTGACTTGCTACAATAGAGCAGGCCATCATGTAAGCGGTGCAGAGTATGACAAAACAATTGAATATGATGGTATCCGTCAAAAGGTTGTTCCGACCATTGAGAAGAAGGGACTTGCAGCGGTAAGCTCTTCCTTTTTTGCAGCACTTTGTAGTGCATTTGGAAGATACGATGTGGTGCATATCCATGCAGAAGGCCCTGCCTTTTTCTGTTGGATACCAAAACTTTTTGGCAAGCGTGTAATCAGCACTATTCACGGTTTGGACTGGGCCCGCGAGAAGTGGCGCGGAAGCGTTGCATCCAAGTTCATTCGTGGCGGCGAAAAAAACGCCGTGAAATATGCGGACGAAATCATCGTTCTAAGCAAAGGCGTTCAGAAGTACTTCATGGATACGTACGGGAGGGAGACGCATTTTATCCCTAATGGTGTCAATCGGCCAGAGGTTCGGGAGGCAAAGTTAATCACTGATAATTTTGGACTGAAAAAAGACTCATACATATTGTTCCTCGGTCGTCTGGTACCGGAAAAGGGCATTCGATATCTGGTTGAGGCCTTCAAGAATGTCAAGACGGATAAAAAGCTGGTCATCGCAGGCGGCTCCAGCGATACGGATTCCTTTATGGAGGAATTGAAAGACCTGGCAAAGGGCGACGATCGGATTCTCTTTACCGGGTTTGTACAGGGAGCAATGCTGGATGAACTATACAGCAATGCTTACATTTACACGCTGCCGTCCGATCTGGAAGGAATGCCATTAAGTCTGCTGGAGGCAATGAGCTACGGCAATTGCTGTCTGGTATCCGATATTCCAGAATGCGCAGAGGTTGTGGAAGATAAGGCATTGATTTTCAAAAAGTCAGATGTAGAGGACTTGCGAGAAAAACTGCAAGAGGCCTGTGACCATCCAGAAATGGTTATTAAAATGAAGAATCAGGCAGCTGACTTTATCTGCGAGAAATACAACTGGGATGAAGTTGTAAAGGAAACGATAAAACTGTACAGGAGAAAATAATAGATGAGAGTATTGATAATAAATAATCTCCTCTAACCGAACGCAGGTAGTGAGATGTACATAGTAAAAATGCCGGAAAAATGGCGTATTTACGGCACTTTTCGAGAGATGAGTAGAGCTGCGAGAGCAGTTTTTATCTCGCCACCTAGGTTCAGCAACAGCAGATGATTTTATCATAAGAACTTTCAGTATCACTACCTGCGTTTGTATGGAGCACTCTGGTTTATGAACAATACATTGGAAGTGCTTCATCTGAACAGGGGTAGTGAAATAAAGTAGAGCACATAAGGAAAAATAACATGAGTAAACAAATTGCAGCAAGAACAAGAGAAAAATGGGTAGATGATGTAAAAGTAATCGCCTGTATATTGGTTGTGGTGGGGCATTTCTTCCAAAGTATGGTGAAGGCAAGTATCCTGCCAGATAGTGGTTTATATGAGTGGTTTATTACTACAGTTTATTATTTCCATGTGCCGCTGTTCTTTATCTGTAGCGGATACCTTTATCAGAAGTACAGCAAGGTAACCAGTGTGGGAAGTTGGCGCAGAAATGTGGCGAAAAAGGTGTTGGCACTCGGCATACCCTATGTGACCTTTTCTACAGCTACTTGGGTATTGAAAAAGGCATTTTCGAGCAGTGTTAACAATCAAATTGGTGGATTGGGAGACACCCTGCTATTTAATCCTGCTTCGCCATACTGGTATCTGTACGCATTGTTCTTTATTTTCCTTCTTACACCAACTTTTAAGAGCGTAAAGATGGCTGTAGGAGGCTTAATTGTAGCAATAGCTATGAAAACCATTGCATTGAGTGGGGGGGGGACGGCGTTTACGCAGTATCAACAGTTCTCTCAAACGAAATTTGGTTTGTGCTCGGTATGAGCATTTGTGTATTTAATGTGCAGCTGAAGGGCAGAAAAGTACAAGGAACGATATGCGGATTGCTATTTATGATTTTGAGTGTGGTGGTGTATAAGGCAGAAATTAGTGGTGGTGTGATTCCTTTCGCAATGGGATTGCTGGCTTGTGTGGCCGTTATCCTGATGGTAGCGGGGGGTGAAAGAAGGTTTGGCAGAGGCATGGATTTTCTTGCAAAATACACAATGCCGATTTTTCTGATGCATACGTTGTTTGCGGCACCACTGAGATCAGTTTTACTGAAGTTGGGTATCGGAAGTTCTGTGATTCATGTGGTGTTGGGACTAGGAATTAGCTTTATAGGTCCAATCATTGCAGCTTGGATTATGAAGAAAACGAAGTGGTTAGAGTTCTTCCTGTATCCGAATAAATTTGTGAAGATAAGAAATTGAGGAGTAAAAATATGAGCACAGTAACTTTAGATAAAAAAACAATTTTAGTCACAGGCGCGGCGGGCTTTATAGGCTCCAACCTTGTGAAGAGAATTTACCAGGAGGCTCCTTCTGCTACGGTTATTGGCATCGACAATATGAATGCCTACTATGATGTGGCACTGAAAGAATTCCGCCTGAATGAGCTGGCCAAGTATCCCACATTCACTTTTGTAAAAGGCAACATCGCTGATAAGGCACTGATCACCGAGCTGTTCGAGAAGTACAAGCCGTCTGTGGTCGTCAACCTTGCAGCACAGGCTGGTGTGCGCTACTCCATCACCAACCCGGATGCTTATGTGGAATCCAACTTGGTCGGATTCTTTAATATCCTCGAAGCCTGCCGTCATTGTGAGAGTCTGGAGCATTTGGTTTATGCTTCTTCCTCCTCCGTCTACGGTTCTAATAAAAAGGTTCCGTACAGCACAGATGATAAGGTGGATAATCCTGTTTCCCTTTATGCAGCCACCAAGAAATCTAATGAGTTGATGGCACACGCATACTCCAAGCTCTACAACATTCCTTCCACTGGCCTGAGATTCTTTACGGTGTATGGCCCTGCAGGTCGCCCGGACATGGCTTACTTCGGATTCACCAATAAGCTGGTGAAGAGCGAAACCATCAAAATCTTCAACTATGGCAACTGCAAGCGTGATTTTACTTATGTGGATGACATCGTTGAGGGCGTTGTTCGTGTGATGAAGAAAGCACCAGACAAGAAGAATGGTGAGGATGGTCTTCCGATTCCGCCGTATGCAGTTTACAACATCGGCAATCAGAATCCGGAGAACCTGCTGGACTTTGTGCAGATTCTGAGCGAGGAGCTTGTTCGTGCAAAGGTGCTGCCGGGAGATTACGATTTCGAGGCTCATAAAGAGCTGGTCCCGATGCAGCCGGGTGATGTGCCTGTGACTTATGCAGATACGAGCGCACTGGAGCGCGACTTCGGGTACAAGCCGAGCACAAGTCTGCGGACTGGATTAAGAAAGTTCGCTGAGTGGTACGCTGAGTTTTATAAATAAAAGAATTAGAGGGATAGAGAAATGAGAGAGTTTAAAGATTTAAAGATTGCTGTTGCCGGAACGGGATATGTTGGTCTTTCTATTGCTACGCTGTTATCTCAGCACCACAAGGTGACTGCTGTGGATATCATCCCTGAGAAAGTTGAACTGATTAATAATAAAAAGTCACCGATTCAGGACGAATACATTGAAAAGTATCTGGCAGAAAAGAAGCTGGATTTAACGGCAACGCTGGATGCCAAGGAAGCATATAGCGACGCTGACTTCGTGGTAATTGCTGCACCTACGAACTATGATAGTAAGAAGAACTTTTTCGACACCAGTGCGGTTGAAGCGGTTATCAAGCTGGTTATCGAGTACAATCCGGAAGCTATCATGGTTATCAAATCTACGATTCCGGTTGGCTATACTGCAAGTGTTCGTGAAAAGTTCCACTGCGACAATATCATTTTCAGCCCGGAATTTTTAAGAGAGAGTAAGGCACTGTACGACAACCTTTATCCTTCTCGTATCATTGTCGGTACCGATGTGGATAATGCTCGTCTGGTAAAGGCTGCACACACTTTTGCAGAACTCCTGCAGGAAGGTGCTATTAAGGAGAATATCGATACTTTGTTCATGGGCTTCACCGAGGCTGAGGCTGTTAAACTGTTCGCTAACACTTACTTGGCTCTGCGAGTCAGCTACTTCAACGAACTGGATACTTATGCCGAGATGAAGGGGTTGAATACCCATCAGATTATCAATGGCGTTTGCTTGATCCTCGTATTGGTACTCATTACAATAACCCGTCCTTCGGCTATGGTGGCTATTGCCTTCCCAAGGATACAAAGCAGCTGCTGGCGAACTACGCAGATGTGCCGGAGAACCTGATTGAAGCTATTGTCGAGAGTAATAGAACTCGTAAGGATTTCATCGCTGACCGCGTACTGGAAATCGCTGGCGCTTATGAAGCCAATGACAGCTGGGATGAGAGTAAGGAAAAGGAAGTTGTGGTCGGCGTATACCGACTGACCATGAAGAGCAACAGCGATAACTTCCGTCAGAGTTCCATTCAGGGTGTCATGAAGCGCATTAAGGCAAAGGGTGCAACAGTTATCATCTATGAGCCTACGCTGAAAAATGGGGACACATTCTTTGGTAGCCGTGTTGTTAACGACTTGGAAGAGTTTAAGAAACAGAGCCAGGCAATCATTGCAAACCGCTATGATAAGAGTTTGGACGATGTGAAGGAAAAGGTCTATACAAGAGATATTTTCCAGAGGGATTAAAGATATGAGAATTTTACTGGTTAATTATAGATATTTTATTTCGGGTGGACCGGAAAAATATATGTTCAACATTAAGAAGATGTTGGAAGATAATGGTCATGAAGTGATTCCGTTCTCTATCCATTCTAACAAAAATGTTGAAACAGAGTATTCCAAATATTTTGTGGAGCCGATTGGAAGCCGTGACGCAACTTATTTTGAAGAGTGTAAAAAGACCCCAAAAGTCATCTGGCAAATGCTGACTCGCAGTATCTATTCCACTGAGGTTGAGAAAGCTATTAAGAAAGAAATCAAAGATGTAAAGCCGGATTTGGTATATATCATCCACTTTGTAAACAAGCTTTCACCGAGCGTGATTTGTGGTGCAAAGAAGATGGGTGTTCCGGTAGTGCTGCGACTGTCAGACTACTTTTTACTATGCCCGAGATTTGATTTTATGTACAACAAGAAACCATGCGAAGAGTGCCTTACGAAGGGGTATAGGACCTGCATAAAGAAAAGATGTGTAAAGGGGTCGTTGTTTGCATCGGTCGTTCGAGTTTTTTCTATGAAAGTACATAAGGCGATGAATGTATATAAAGGTGTGGATGCATTTATTACGCCGTCTGAGTTTTTAAAGAAGAAACTGATTGAGAATGGTTTTGATGAGAACAAAATTACCTGTATTCCGACATTTACTGCAAGCAAATCAGAAGTCGGCAAACCACAGGTTGGAACATATGGTTTGTATTTTGGACGTGTGACAGAGGAAAAAGGTGTTGACACTGTCGTCAAAGCATATGAGATGATGCCGGATCGCCATGTGAAAATAATGGGCGATGATACAACAGACGAGGCAAAAAGGTTAAAGGCATATATCAAAGAGAAGAACATTAAGAATGTTGAGTTCTTGGGCTTCAAAGCCGGAGAGGAATTGGAAGAGATCATCAAGGGCGCACGATTCACACTGATTCCGTCTATTTGGTATGATAACCTTCCAAATACTGCATTGGAGTCTTTTCAGTATTCAAAGCCGGTTATTGCAAGCAATATCGGAAGCCTACCAGAGCTTGTTTTGGATGGCGTTAATGGTTATCTGTTTAAGCCTGCCGATGCTCGGGAACTGTGCGAAAAGATTGCTTTGCTGGATGATGATGATGTTGTAAAGAAAATGGGAGCAGCAAGCCGGGATAGATTAGAAGATCGGTTTGCACCGCAGACTCATTATAACACTTTGATGAAAGTGTTTGATAGGGTAAGAAAATGAAACTTAAGAAGCTGAAGATATTAATGAATCTTTGGATTCTCACATTGCTGGGAAAACATACAAAAAAAGCAGATGTCATAAAAAAGGCCAATTTGTTTAAAAGCTATGGGGGGGGGTACTGGCATCCGTGCTGGATACCCACTCAGCCTGAACTAATTAGTATTGGAAACAATGTTACTATCGCAGCAGATGTACGATTCTATGAACATGATATGGTTAGACTCATGTTTGACGATGATCCTAATTATATAGGTCCATATATAAAGTACTACACGGGGCCAATAACCATAGGAGACAATGTTGTAATTGGCGCAAGAGCAATCATTCTTTACAATGTTACAATTGGAAAAAATGCATTGGTTGCTGCTGGAAGTGTTGTGACAAAGGATGTTCCACCCTATGCAATTGTTGGAGGAAATCCGGCAAGAGTGATAGGAAATACCAAAGATTTATTGAAGAAAAGAATGGAATACAGTGGAGTTAACACTGACCATTTTTGCTTTGAAGACAACTATAGAGAATAAAGAAAAAGCAGATTTTATTGCTAGAAAACCCTGTGTGGTTATAGGAGAGTTAATCATGTCTGAAGAAAAGAAGTTAAATGGTACTGTCATCGTTACATACCGCTGCAACGCTCGTTGCTCCATGTGCAACCGTTATAAAGCACCTTCCAAGCCGGAAGAGGAAATCAGCATTGAGACCATCAAGAAGCTGCCGAAGATGTATTTCACAAATATCACCGGTGGTGAGCCGTTCATCCGCACCGACCTGAAAGATATCGTGCGTGAACTGTACAAGAAGTCTGATCGTATCGTTATTTCCACGAACGGTTTCTTCACTGACCGTATCGTTGACCTGTGCAAAGAGTTCCCGCAGATTGGTATCCGTATCTCTATCGAGGGTCTGGAGCAGACCAACAATGAGATCCGCGGCCTGCAAAACGGCTACCAGCGTGGTTACGGCACACTGAAGAAGCTGCGTGAAATGGGTATGAAGGACGTCGGCTTCGGCATGACTGTTCAGGACAAGAACGCTCCTGACCTGGTTCCTCTGTACAAGATCTCCAACGAGATGGGCATGGAGTTCGCAACGGCATCTCTGCATAACAGCTTCTACTTCGTTGAGGCTAAGAACATCATCCACGATCGTCCGATGGTTGCAAAGAACTTCGAGAATCTGGTCAATGAACTGCTCCGCAGCAACAGCCCGAAGAAGTGGTTCCGTGCATACTTTAACCACGGTCTGATCAACTACATCTACGGCCAGAAGCGTCTGCTTCCTTGCGACATGAGCTTTGATACATTCTTCATCGACCCGTATGGCGATGTTATGCCTTGCAATGGTACCAAGGATAAAGAAGTCATGGGCAACCTGAATAACCAGACTTGGGATGAGCTGTGGAACAGCCCGGAAGCAGAGAAGGTTCGTGCGAAGGTTCGTTGCTGCGACCGTGACTGCTGGATGATCGGTAGTGTAAGTCCTGCTATGCATAAGTATATCTGGAAGCCTGCTACCTGGGTTCTGGTACATAAGTTCAAGGCTCTGTTCACCAAACATCCGTACAGCATGTATGAACTGAAGATCTGCCGTGACTATCGCGATGGCAAAGTTACCAAAGAGGAGCTGGACAAGTGTAGCACATGCGACATGAACTGCGTGATTAACAACGGTCTGAGTGAGGCATCCAAGGAACAGCTGAAGCATAAGACCGGCGAGGAAATTGTGGATGCTGATATCGCACAGCAGATGAAAGAATAAACATATGAAAAAGAAAATATTATTTGTCAATATTTCATTAGTAAATGGTGGGGCAGAGAAAAGCCTGGTGAACTTGCTGAATGAAATGCCGGAAGACCAGTATGAAATAGATCTTTTATTGTTTCGTAAGGAAGGAATGTTCTTACCTCAGGTACCACACTATGTGAACATTATTGAGGCACCGGACGCACTTAAAAATCTGTACCGTCCAGTAAAGGATTTCAATAAAAACACTATTACAAAAGTAATTGGAACTGCAATTTCAAAGACACTTACAAGTAATCCATATTTAATGCGTGAGTTCAGATGGAGAAATTTCTATAGAAGAAAAATTACTCGTTTGTCAAAGCATTATGATGTGGCAGTGGGATGCGTAGTGGGTGAATGTACTTATTTTGTCAATGACCTGGTGAGTGCAGATAAAAAATTATGTTGGGTACATACGGACTATGTGGGCGCTAAATGTGATCGAAGAGCTGACGAAAAGTATTACCAAAATATGGACTCTATCGTTACAGTATCGGATAAGTGCGCGGATGTTCTGAAAACGGTATTTCCTGAATTTCAAAACAAAATTATGTGGCTTCCAAACATCACATCCTCTGAGGTTTTGAGAAAACGAAGCAAAGAGGAAATCCCGGAACGTATTGATGAAGAAAAAAAATTGATTGTTTCAGTTGGCAGATTGATTCCGTTGAAGGGATTTGACATGGCAATAGATGCTGCGAAAATCATGAAGCAGGATGGCTGCCAATTTCAGTGGTTCATCCTTGGTAATGGTGAACTGTTTGATAAATTAAATGCACAAATTGAAGACCTCGAATTAAAAGATTGGGTAAAGCTGCTTGGACCTAAGGAAAACCCGTATGCTTATATAGCAAAAAGTGATGTCGTTGTTCAGTCTTCTAAGTACGAAGGAAAATCTGTAGTTTTGGATGAAGCAAAGATATTGGGCATTCCGATCGTTTCGACTAATTATGACACTGTTGTTGATCAGATCATTCCTGAAAAAGAAGGATTGATCGTTAATATGGATGCAGAAGATATCGCACACGGAATTGAAGAAATGTTCAACAATCAGATGTTGTACAAAACCATTAAAAACTATTTGAATGCACACGAATATGGTAATCAGGCAGATGTAGAAAAGTATATCAAACTTATTGGATAACAGGGAGGAAATAGTGTGAAAAAGCTGATTATTACAATTGATACTGAAGGAGACGACCTCTGGAGTTGGAAACAAGGGGATGCAATTACTACTAATAATACGCTTTTTCTTGATAGATTTCAAAGGCTGTGCAATAAGTACAACTTTTTTCCGGTGTGGCTGACTAACTATGAGATGATACAGGACGACAGGTATGTTGAGTTTGTAAAAAAGTACGCTCTGGAAGGAAAAGCTGAAATTGGAATGCATCTTCATGCATGGAATAATCCTCCTATGTATCAGCTCGAGGTTGCGCAAGAAGGAGCACCATATTTGATTGAGTATCCAGATGATGTAATGGAGGCAAAAATTAAATTTCTCACAGATTTGATCTTTGAAAGAACAGGAATCAAGCCTGTTTCACATCGAGCTGGAAGATGGGCAACGAACGAGAAATACTTTGAGCTCTTATCAAAATATGGGTATGTGGTGGATTGCTCGGTCACACCGCATGTAGATTGGAAAACTTCATTGGGCCAAACCGAAGGAAGTTGTGGAAGTGACTATTCGTCAGCGAAGGATAAACCATATTCGATTGATACATCCAACGGTTCTAGCGTTTTGGAGGTTCCGGTTACCATTCTTCGTTCACACAAGCTATTTCTTAAGACATCCAGTGCAAAGAACCTAGCTAGAAGCATTTGGCATGCTATGAAGGGGACGGAACTTTGGATTAGACCAAATGGTGATAATCTGGAAGAAATGAAGTATGTGTTAGATCAGACTTATGTGTCAGACAGGGATTATGCAATGTTTATGATTCATTCCTCCGAGCTTATGCCAGGTGGAAGCCCTACTTTTAAAGATGAGCGAAGCATTGAAAAACTCTACAAAGATCTTGAAGCGTTGTTTGCTTATGCAAGCGTGAAATATGAGGGGATTAGACTTCGGGATCTGTCAAATGGAAAGGAATCTTCAGCGAATAAGCGGACTTTATAGTAAATATGAAATATTGAAAAAACACAATGAACGACAGAAGGGGAATGTGTCGCAAATCATAATAATGTGAAAATATGGCTTTTATAGGAAAAAAGGTACCTGATTTGGAGTGTATTTCAATATTAAATTGTGCTATATCGCAAAAAATTCCATTAATAGTTATTGTGCATTTGTGTGCCTAAATAGCGATTCGTTGGTTAGAATTACAGCCGCTACATAAATAA
This sequence comes from Clostridium sp. AF29-8BH, assembly GCF_003478145.1. Lineage (NCBI taxonomy): Bacteria > Bacillati > Bacillota > Clostridia > Eubacteriales > Clostridiaceae > Clostridium > Clostridium sp. AF29-8BH. Next base: position 196,653 of record NZ_QUEL01000001.1, read on the forward strand.
ATGGATTCATAAAGAAATACGGAGGTGGCATAAAGGAAATGAAAGTTGTCATTATTGGTGGCATTCACCACAATACATTGGGCGTTATTAGGTCGATAGGATCAGAAGGAATTTCTTCTGAAGATATTGCACTTTTTATTGTGGATGAGCATGGAGGAAAAAAAGATTTTGTTTCAAAAAGTAAATATTTGAAGAAAAGCACTATTCGATATTTAAAAACTTACGATGAAATACTGGAAGCCTTGTACAGAATTGCGGATAAAAATGAAAAGAAAGCTATTGTTTGCTGCGCAGATGGTGCATCTGAAGTAGTAATGAGCAACGCTGATAACCTGAAAGAGTTCTTCTTCTGTTCATCCATTGGAGTTAAGCCGGATTTCTTCTTTAATAAGAATGATCAATCCTTGTTGGCTAAGGAGAGCGGTTTTGCAATTCCAAGAGGCGAGATTATAGATACAAAGAAAGGAAAAGTAGATTGGGATATTTTTCCGTGCATTATTAAGCCGATTAAAAGTATTAAAGGTGCTGGAAAAAATGATATTAAGATAGCAAAAAATCGGGAAGAGTTATCGACACTGTTAGAAGAGGTTGTTTCCGAAACTGTGCAGATTCAAGAGTATATTGAAAAAAAAATGGAGTTTCAGTTGATAGGATGCTCGTTGGAGAAAGGAGAAAAAATTATTATCCCTGGGTTTACACAGATTATACGTCAGCCTGATAATACCAATACGGGGTATTTGCGATACTCTCCAATTTCTCAATTGGACATTGATATAAATCGGATAAATCTATTTTTTCAAAAGATAAAATACGATGGACTTTTTAGTATTGAATTTATCAGGGGTGAAAATAATGTTGATTATTATTTGGAAACAAATCTGAGAAATGATGGAAATGCGTATTGTGTTAAATCCGCTGGCATTAATCTTCCTTATATTTGGTGCTATTACCAAGTGAATAAAACTTTGCCTAAGAATGTAGCGCTTACATTTGAAAAGCCTGTTTTTTTTATGCCGGAATTTGCGGATATTAAAATGGGAATTAAATCAGTTGGTGTGCTGAAGTGGATTATGCAGATGGTGGGGGCAAAATCTCATGCAATTTTCAATTTAAAAGATATGAAACCTTTTTTTGCAAGGGCAAAATATTCTCTCGTGACACACCTACATTGAGAAGGATAAAGCTAATGGTATCCAGTTATAAATCTATGGAGGTTCCACGTTATTGCAAAACATGGATACTATCATTTATTTTGCTGTGCTTATAGTTGTATGGTGATTATATTGTTTTGTGACTACTAATGTTGGGGACCAATATTAGAATATTTGGAGATATGTTCATTATATTGAATGAGGGAGCAGATGAAAAAAATAGTATTGGTTACAGGAAATACAAAAGGTGGAATAATTCAGTTTCTTGAAACACTTGAATCAGTATTGAGTGAAATTGGTTTTGAAATAACTGTAGTAGCACCGGCTGAAATAGAAAAAAAGCTACAGAGTAAAAAAAATTATATTTATTATCAAACAATTGTAGAAAGTTCTGGATTTACAAGAAAGATAAATTCTTTTTTATCCAAGAAAAAGGCGTTTGTTGAAATCACAAAAAGAGTTAATACGCTAAAACCGGATTTGATCTGGTTGATAGATAATCCAATTAACACTGTTGTAATTGGGCTGAAATTAGTTTCGACAAAGATACCGATGTTATTGACATTACATGATGCGGGCGGAAATCATCCTACAAATCAAACAATCTATCAACAGTTACGAAATCATTATACAGATTTTTTGAGTGATAAGCTTGAACATAAGGTAAATTATATATTATTGTTATCAAAAATTTCCTATGAAAAATACGGGTTATTAAAACCGAAAAATACAGAAAAAAGAGTCTACTTCTGCTTGGGTGCGCATGTGCCAAATGTTAATGAACTAAAACCAGATGAGATTACGGAGAATCAATTTCATTTGTTTTTTGGAAGAATCGATAAATATAAGGGATTAGAAACTTTGTTTCGAGCGTTTTCAGAAGCTGATAATCCGAAGTACAAATTAGTTGTTGCCGGAAGTGGAGAATTAACAAAAAAGGAAGCTGAAGTATACAAGCTGATAAAAAAAGACGTGACATTAATTAATCGCTATATTCGGGATGAAGAAATGTTGTGGCTTTTTCACCATGCAAGATCAGTAGTACTCCCTTATATTGAGGCAACGCAAAGTGGAGTGATTCCGATTGCATATAAGTTTGGTGTGCCGGTAATTGTGTCGAACGTAGATGGGTTGACGCAATTCGTCGAGGATGAAAAGACAGGTTTTGTCTGTGAAAGTGAAATAGATTATATAACTGCATTAAAAAAGCTTGAAAATGATAATACTAGAAGCGCAATGTCAGAAGCGGCAATAGAATATCACTTGAGTAACATGGACTGGAAAAAGAATATTCTATCGGTTTTGGATGCTATATTGAACTAAAAATATCAAGCAGCTTATGAAGAGGAAAAAATATGATTATTACAAAAACGCCATTCCGCATGTCATTTTTTGGCGGCGGAACGGATATGGAAAGTTTTTTTAGAGAAAATGGTGGAGCAGTATTATCGACTACATTTGATAAATACTGTTATGTAAATGTTCGTCATCTGCCGCGTTTTTTTGATTATTCAACGGAGCTGTCTTATTCTAAGACGGAGCGTGTAACAAATATTGACGATATTCAGCACCCTGCGATCCGAAATGCAATGAAAATGTTAGACATGCACGAGATTCGTCTTACATATGAAGCAGACCTTCCAGCACGTTCTGGCCTAGGAACATCAAGTTCTTTCGCAGTTGGAATGCTGAATGCTTTCTATGCATTAAAGGGTAAGTATGCTGACAAGAAAAAACTAGCAGATGAAGCTATTTATCTGGAGCGTAATCTTTGTCAGGAAGCTGGTGGATGGCAGGATCAAATTGCTGCTTCTTTTGGTGGGTTCAACCGTATCAACTTTAATGCGGATGGATATGAAGTCCTGCCGGTTATTATTTCGCCGGAGCGAAAGAAGCAACTCAATCAGAATTTAATGATGTTCTTTACCGGGTTTACCCGTTTTTCTTCTGATGTGCAGAAAGCGAATGCAGCAGGCAAACAAGATAAGACAGTACAGCTGAAAGAGATGCTTGCTCTGGTTGATGATGCTGAACGTGTCCTGACAGATAAGAACGCGGATCTTGATGATTTTGGCAGAATGCTGGATCACACTTGGAAACTTAAGCGTCAAACTGGATCGGCTGTTTCTACGAATAGTATTGACGAACTTTATGCAAAAGGCGTGGCGGCTGGTGCATTGGGCGGAAAATTGCTGGGTGCCGGTGGCGGTGGATTCCTTGTATTTTATGTTCAGCCTGAGCGACAGGATGCAGTGCGATTGGCGATGCGTGATCTGATGCATATCCCATTTGCGTTTGAAGATGGTGGAACAAGAGTAATCCACTATACACCGGAAACTTATGAACCGAGGAATGGTGTATGAGTAAGAAGATGAGGATGTTGCAGATATTAAATCTGTGGAGGCTAATACCTGCATATTTGATTGTTTATGTATCCAATAATAAAGCAATTATTTTTGATGAAATACAGCATTGGAAAAAATGTACAGGACATACTGAAAAGGATGGATTTAATATTTTTAGCAGTTTAATGCTGGAGTTAAAAGAGTATCGTACATTATTGCAATATCGCCTGGGGGGGGGGTATAGCAAATTATTGCTAAAAATGTTGTTTCCAGGGATGGATACCCTATATATTAATACTCCTGAAATTGGTCCGAGGTTATTCATACAACATGGATTCGCGACAAATATAAGCGCAAAGCGAATCGGAAGTGATTGCTGGATTAACCAGCAAGTTACGATTGGATATACATTTGATTCGGAACCACCCGTGATAGGCAATGGAGTGAGAATATCAGCAGGAGCGAAAGTGCTTGGCCAAATTGAAATTGGAGACAATGCTATTATTGCTGCAAATGCAGCAGTTGTAAAGAGTGTAGAAGAAAATATGGTTGTTGGCGGTGTGCCGGCGAAAATAATTGGTGAGAATTCGAAGCATAAGCTGTTTGTCGGTGAGAACAAAGGTTCTCTCCAATAATAACCAAGAGGTAAGAAAATGAAAGATTTGACGAGACATATAGAACTGCTAATTAGTAGATATCCAGTTTTGGAAGAGTCAAAACAGGATATAGAGAAAGCGTATTCAGTATTAGAAAAGTGTTATGAAACAAAGCACAAGGTTTTGATAGCCGGAAATGGCGGGTCGGCAGCGGATGCGGAGCATATTGTCGGGGAATTGATGAAGGGATTTAAACTTTCCAGAAAACCTGATATGGGGTTTGCCAGTAAGTTAATTGAAAAAGATGAAGAGCTGGGACGTGTTTTGGCGGAAAATCTTCAAGGGGCACTTCCAGCTATTGCATTAGATGGCCATGTGGCATTATCTACGGCATACATGAATGATTGTGAACCCCTGCTCTGTTTTGCACAGCAGGTGAATGGCTATGGCGAAGAGGGAGATGTATTCTTTGGCATTTCTACAAGCGGAAACAGTAAAAATGTTTTGTATGCAGCTGTTACGGCACATGCAAAAGGAATGAAAGTTATTGGTTTGACAGGAGCTAAAAATAGCAAGCTTGAACAGATGAGCGATATTTGCATTAAAGTGCCACAAACAGAAACATATATGATTCAGGAACTGCACCTTCCAGTATACCATTGCCTATGCTTGATGCTGGAAGATAAATTTTTTAATTAAGTAAAAAAAAGGACGAGGAAAAAGCATGAAGATAAAATATAGCTCAATAACAAAGTTTTTAATATGTATACTGGTGTTGATGCACTTGTGCTTTTTCTTGATTCCATTAAGTGGCACTGCTATGTTTTCAACGTCCTACATACCCAAAATAAGAATGTTCTTATTTTTGGCGATGGTTATAATGGCGATGATATTTAGTATAGTGTATACTTGCCCAAGTGCAAATGGAGTTATCAAGTTTGAAGTAGCTCTTTTAGGAATATGCTGGGTGAGAGCGATTGTGGGGGCTTTGCAGTTGGGTACAGCATGGGATGATACATTAGCGATGATATGGCCATATTTATATTTGATTATTGCTATTCCATTAATTAACCTATTTAGTGCAGGCAAATGGAAACCACAAAAAGCGGCAAAATTTCTGGTGATAGTAACGAGTATCGATACTCTGGCAAAAGCTTTTATGTCGTTTTACGAATCAAAAACAGGAATTATGTTATGGCCAAACCTGGTGAATGGAGAAATGGGATATCGAAATGGGTTATACAGAATAAACCCATCGGCGCTTTCAATACTTGTGATTCCATTATCTTTTTGGCTTATTTCAAAGGCCAAAAGTAAAAGAGAAAAGTTAACATATGTTATTACAATAGTAATAGACATCTTTTATGCATATATCATCTGGCAAGCAAGATCTGCGTTGCTATATAAAACGATTATTATTATTATGTTGATTTTCCTACATCAGACAAATGATAAAAAGAAAGTTGTCATAGCATTTATAATGATGATAGGAGCAGTAATTTTGATAAATTCCTCTGTTTTTAATTCATTCGTTGATTCGTTTAGTGAAACAAATAAGATGTATGGAAATTCGACAGTAGCGAGAGTAAATGCATATGCCTACTATGGAGCAATGTATTTAAAGGAACCCTTTTGGGGAGTTGGATGCCTTACGACAAGTGAGAGATATGCGTTAGGCGGGGGAATGCTGGAAGATACAGGATTCTTCTATGGATTAGTTCAATTCGGAATTCCGATGATTTTATTTTACATCTATATCTTTCTTAGAGGAATATATGTTTCTATTAAAGTAAAACGAAGGAATATTGCGGATTCCCTATTATGTTTATCTATGACATTATTATTTATCATGTTTGGAGTTAATATGGATCCGTTTTATGCATTTGCACTTGCACTTCCGTTTTATGTGTCATTTGTTGAATATGTTAGATGGGATATTGTAAAAGAGGACGAATATAATGAAGAAACATGTCTATAAATATGATGTAATTAGAATTGTTTTAACGATGTTGGTAGTAATTGGTCATGCAAATTATTATAATGCTGGAAACGCATATGGCGGAATATATATCGCAGATCAAATGTCGGCTGCAGGCATAGCGGATACAGTATTTCATGGATTCGCAGAACAAATCAAACAACTGATTTATACATTCCATATGCCAGCATTTTTTGCTTTATCAGGAACATTGTTTTATAGTCAGCTGAAAAATGGAAGATTTAATTCTGTTACTGAAGTGGTGAAGAACAAAATTTCAAGATTAGTTGTTCCATTTGTATTTGTATATTTATTCTGGAATACTCCGATAAAAATTTTTTCTGGATATTACAGTCAGTCAGAAAATATATGGAAAGACATTTTGATGCAGATGTTTATTCCAACCAATATGTATTTATGGTATTTAGAGGCATTGTTTTTTGATTTTGTATTTGCTTACTTATTATGCAAGTATGCGAAGAAAACGTGGATGATTAACACGACTTCATTTGCAGTTTATATGGCAGTACTTTTTCTGGAAAGGGCAACGGCAGTTACGACACTGTTTGGAAATCCCCTGAGATATTTGCTCTGGTTTGTTTTTGGAATGAACTTGAATAAATACGACAAAGTGGCTAAGAACTATCTTAATAGATTTAAATGGGGGGGGGTACTGCTCCTTGCGGCGCTTTGGATCATTGGCTATTATGGACTAGAATACCTTCCACATTTGGTTTGGCTTGCAAAAGATTTATATTTGGCAAGTGTGGGAATTCTAATTGTGTGGGTGATTTGTGAATTAGTATCAGAACGATTGACAGATAAAGAAAAGCAACTGATCTCAAGACTTTCAGGGTATTCATTTGGTGTTTATTTATATGCTGAACCATTGAATTATTTATTTGTTGTGTTGTTTGTAAAATACTTTGGATTGAACTTCCTTGGTAATGAATGTGGAGCATGTTTTCTATGGGTATTAAGAATCATTGGAACTTCTTTGATTGCGGTTTTTATTGTTAAGTTATTAAAAAAGACTAATATGAAACTGACATTATATTGATGCGTTATCACATATTGACGTAGAGAAGAACTTTTATAAGATAAATAAGATGTGAATAATATTTGTCAGAAGTGGAGGAAAATAGTGAATCATAAAATTTTAAAGGCACTGGAATTTCATGCAAAAATGCCATACAGCGTCATAAATATTTTCAAAAGACAATCTCCTAACTTTGTTAATAGAGAAATGAAGGCGGCTTGTGTTGCAGCGGAGAGTAATACAGATTGTTATGTTACATACCGTCTTCGCTCCAAAGCGATGACAGATATCCCGATTTTACCGCACTTGAGCTGTGATTTAGATAACAAAATAGCGATTGTGATGCAGGGACCATTGATGGTTGAGAATGACTTTACGCTTGAAACAGCAAAATTTTATAGAAGGTGTTATCCACATGCAATAATTATCGTGTCAACATGGAAAGATAGTGACTCAGAGACAATTGAAAAATTTAAGCAACAGAATATTGTTGTTGTGCTTAGTGATTTGCCGGATAATTGTGGAAATCTGAACATTAATTATCAGACTGTGAATACTTTAGCTGGCGTAAAAAAAGCAAAAGAAATGGGTGCAGAATTTGTTTGTAAAACACGCACCGACCAGCGAATTTATCATACGGACGCAATGCCCTACTTAGCAAATCTGGTTAAGACATTTCCTGTAAATAATGAGGATTTTTGTGAGAGGCAAAAAGGACGTATTGTTACCATGTGTATGCCATATGGAGATATGTTTTATCCATATTGCTTGGCAGACTTTTTGTATTTTGGATATACCGAAGATGTAGAAGAACTCTTTTCTTTGCCGCTGGATAAGCGGCCAAAAGGAGGATATGGAAAAGGAAAAACCAGACGAAAAGTTGCAGAAGAAATGATTGCACCAGAAATTCAATTTTTGCGTGAGTATGTCCGTCGCATGGGTGGAAATAATGAATGCTCAGTGAAAGCATATTGGCAGTTTGCAAAAAATCATTTAGTGACGATAAATAAAGATGAAATAGGCTTGTTCTGGCCAAAGTATGAGGGAAGATACTCGGAGAATACTCAGAATGGTTCGTATTATTTAAATGAGGAGAAAAATGCCTTTCACTGCTACAATTTTGATTTTGTTCGGTGGTTGAGTCTTTATCAAGGAACGTTAGTGTATGATCAAAAATATGAAGAGTACGCTGAATTTATTTTATAAGGAGGAAGTGGGATGACTAATATGAAAGTCATTATTCCGGCTGCTAAAATTGTGCCTGAAGAACTTCAGAAACTTGGAAAGCTTCCGGGGATCATTTATCCAGTCAATCAGAAGATAACATTTGACTATTTGTATGAGGAATATAAAGAGCATTGCTCTTCAATGGATATTATTTGCTTTGAAAAGGCGGATAAGGTACAAAGAAGGTTAAAAAACTATCTTGGAGAGAAAGTGAGTATTAAGATTCTCCCAGAGTTAAGAGATTTAGGTCATACTATTTATTTTGCCTTAAAAGAAGTTGTGGATACGGTCATTATTAATTTTGCTGACACAATTGTTTTAGATAATGTTGCAGAAATCGAAGGAGATGCTTTTTTCTTTCAAGAAGACTATATGTCGGACACGTGGACATATTTCGATGAAAAAGATGGAAGAATTGTACGGATTTATGATAAAGAGCCTGTAAAGGAAGAGGTAAGGAAGAAACTGTTTGTCGGAGTATTTCAATTTACTGATGCTGCCTGCTTTAGAAAATGTTTAGAAAGTGCTTTTAAACAAGATTCTTTGCAGATAAGTACATTTTATTATGCATTGCAAGAGTATAGTAAAATGCATCCTATGAAACCGGTTTTGACAAACAACTGGTTTGACATTGGACATGAGGATAAATATTATAATTCAAAACTTGAGGTACGTGCTAGAGAATTTAATCATATCACAATTGATAAGAACCGCGGCATTCTAAAAAAGACAAGCGACGATAAGGATAAGTTTATCGGTGAAATTAAATGGTATTTAAAGTTGCCAGCGGACGTTGAGTATGTCAGACCTAGAATTTTTGATTATTCGACATCGTATGTTAATCCATATGTTTCTATGGAATATTATGCATATCATACCGTCCATGAATTGTTCCTCTATGGTGATTTGACATTACAGCAATGGATTGACATTTTTAATCGAATTCGTTTTGTATGTGATGATTTTAAACGTTACACGGTCCATGATGATAATATTCGCCAGGCACTGGAAGAAATGTACTTGACAAAAACTCTGCAGCGTTTTGAAAAGATGAAGAAAGATGAACGATTTTTAGCTTTCTTTGAGTCACCGATAACAGTGAATGAAAAGAAATATCAGCCTTTGGAGAAAGTCATTGTAGCATTAGAAACGGCAATACCAGAGATGCTATATGATGTGGATACTTTTAGTATTATTCACGGAGATTTGTGCTTCGCCAATATTATGGTGGACTCGAATTTCTCTTTTATTAAAGTGATTGATCCGCGCGGTAAATTCGGTACATACGATATTTACGGTGATTTCCGCTATGAACTCGCAAAATTGTTCCATAGTGTAGATGGAAAATATGATTTTATTATAAAAGATTTATTCGATCTTGATTATAATACTGAGACATCTTGCATTAATTATCACGTTCAAGATCGTAGAAGAGAATTTAATTTGTATAAAGTGTTCCTGGATACGTTTGCGGCAGAAATCGGCAATGATCTGAGAAAAATCGAACTAATAGAAGCGTTGCTTTTCCTAAGCATGATTCCGCTTCATGGTGAGAGCATTAGACACCAAATGGCTATGCTGGGAACTGGATTGGAAATTCTAAATAGAGTGGTTAATATACAGGTTGAAGGAGAAGAATGATGTTTGAAGAATATTCATTTGTTTTTGATATAGACGGAACATTGTGTCCAATAAAGAAAAAGGATGAAAAATATGAAGACCTAGTACCATACAAGGAAATGGTGGAGAAATTGAGATTTTACCATGATAATGGTGCTAGAATTGTTTTATTTACTTCTCGAAATATGAATTCCTATAATGGAAATATGGGTCTAATCAATAAAAATACTGCGAAAGTGTTGTCAGCGTGGTTAGACAAGTGGAACATTCCGTACGATGAAATTTTATATGGAAAACCGTGGCCAGGACATAAAGGATTCTATGTTGATGATCGGACTGTTCGTCCAGATGAGTTCCTAAATTGTTCAGTTGATGAGTTGAATGAAATTTGCAGTAAATCTAAATGCAAAGATTGAGAGGAAGAAGCTATATGGATATTATAATTACAATGGCTGGCTTGGGGAGTCGTTTTCGGAAAGTGGGATATAATTGCCCAAAATATATGATTGAAGCTAAAGGTAAGACGCTGTTTGACTGGTCAATGGATAGCTTGGTTGACTATAATAAGTATGTTGACAGATATGTGTTTGTTGTCAGAGCAGAGGATCACGCAGAGGAATTTATTAAGAAGCATTGTGCTACATATGGAATTCATGATGTGAAAATTGTTGAATTGGATCATATGACAGATGGACAGGCAACGACTTGTATGTTGGCAATTCCTTATTGTAATCCAAATGATGAAATCATGGTCTACAATATTGACACGTATGTCGAGCCAGGTGAAATGAAATATGAGTATATTTCCGGGGATGGACACATTCCTTGTTTCCATGCTGAAGGTGACCATTGGAGTTTTGTGAAACTGAATTCGGAAGGAAAAGCTATAGAAGTACGAGAAAAGAAACGTATCTCTGATAATTGTACATTGGGTGCTTATTATTTCTCATCCGCTAAATTGTATAAGGAACTCTATGAGGAGTATTACGCAGATGAGAGTCGTTTAGAGAAAAATGAGAAGTATATTGCTCCTCTTTACAATTTTATGATTGAAAAAGGCATGCCTGTAACAATTAGCATTGTTGATGCAAAGAAGGTTCATGTCTTGGGAACCCCGGAAGAATTGCAAGTTTTTTTACAGGAGAACTAAGATGTTTGAAAAAGTAATGAAAGGAATTCAGCGACGATTAAAGGAAGCTAGAAGAGGATCGCAGCTTATTTGTTCAGATCTTCTTCAAAATTGGCTTGCAGCAGGTGTGGTATGTCCTATTAAACTCAGATCCATTTTGTATCGGCTGGCCGGAAATAAAATTGGAAAAATTGTTATCTTTCTCCAAGAATCTTTCTCGGTCCTGAATCGGGAAAATTGTCCGTTTGGGGGGAACATTCATTAATTATAATTGCTGTTTTGATTTAGGAGACGACATTGAAATTGGTGAAAATTGTAATATCGCAATGAATGTTCATTTTATTAATGGAACACATGAAATTGGCGAGGAAAATAGACGTGCAGCTCAAGGGATTACAAAACGTATTGTAGTTGGTGCTGGTTCTTGGATTGGTGCGGATACAATAATAATGCCTGGAGTAACTATTGGAAAGGGTGTAGTTATTGGGACAGGTTCTCTTGTAACAACCGATCTTGAAGACAATGCCATTTATTTTGGAAGACCAGCACGTCTCTATAAAAAGTTATAATATAACAATGAAGAAATGAGGATAGATGGATGCAACACACAGTAGAAACAATTAAAAATAAGTATTTGGGAATGTCCAAACCTGTTAAAGCAGCATTTTGGTTTACCGTGTGTAGCTTCTTACAGCGTGGTATTAGCATGATAGCGACCCCTATATTTACGCGGTTGCTTTCAACAGAAAATTATGGCTTGTATAGTACATATCTTTCGTGGGAAACTGTATTGATGATGCTTGTAACACTTAGTCTATATAAGGCTATGATGAATTTGTATGTCAAATACGAGAATCAAGAGATGGTGTTATCAGCAGTATGTGGATTAGAGTTGGTATTGTCTTTAACATGGCTGGTTATTGGAATTAGCTTTAGAAATTTGGCTGCAGAATGGTTGGGATTATCTCCTCAACTTGTCTGCTGCCTTTTTGCTAGTTTTATTTTCCAAGCTGTTGTTCAATGCTGGTCATTATATAAAAGATATATCTATGATTATAAAACTCTCGTGGCTGTTACATTGTTGTCCACAGTTGGATCGACCTTATTTGGAGTTGTTGCAGTAGTTTTTGTCAGTCCTACTGCAGAAGCGAGAGTTCTTTCGAACACGATTGTAATGGCATTGATAGGAATCGCACTGTATTATTCAGTGTTAAAAAAAGGAAAGAAATTCTATGATAAAAGAATTTGGTTGTTTTCATTAGGATTTTGTATTCCGCTGATGCCACACTATCTGTCGGAATTCGTTTTACAAAGTTCCGATAAGATTATGATTAACTATTTATGTGGTCCAAGTGATGTGGCTCTATATAGTATTGCGTATTCCGCAGGAAGTTTGATAAACCTTATTACAAATGCCGTTAACTCTACTTTCGCACCATACCAATATCAGAAATTAAAATCTGGTGAATATAAAGTTATGGCCAAGAGAGCGGATCAGGTACTATTTTTTGTTGCTGCAATGCTGGCCGGCATTATGCTTTTTAGTAGAGAGATTGTATTGATATTTGGTGGAATGAAGTATATTGAAAGCGTTGATGTGATTATTCCGATTTGTATCGGTGTTTACTTTAACTATATGTTCCAACTGTTTGCTAGAGTACAGGAATACTATGAAAGAAAATTAACAGTTGTTATTCCGTCAATCCTATGTGCAGTGCTTAATTTGATTTTGAATTATATTTTCATAAAACTATGTGGATATCAAGCAGCAGCCTACACTACTTTCTTTTGCTATGCATTGTTTTGTTTTATTCATTATATGTTCTACAAAAAGGTCTGTACAGAAATTTTGAATGGTACGCAGTTATACGATGTCAAAGGACTTCTTGCAATCTCAGTAGGTGTAATGTTTTCGGGTGTTGTTATTACATTCATTAACAGGTTGCTATGGCTAAAGTACACTATTCTGGTCGTGGTCCTTGTTGCACTCATTATTAATAGAAAGCGCGTTTTTAGCGCGTTAAAGTCTGTTCTTGGAAAGTAAGAGGAAGTAAAATGAAAACAGTAATAATGGCCGGATGGCGAGGAACTCGAATATCTTAATTGTCTCCCGAAATTCCGAAATATTATGGTTCTATCGAAGATATTCCTGCTCTAGAGCGAGAAAGCATTTCGTTAAGAGATTCGCGGATGTCATTATGACAGTTCCCCATTAGGAAAGCAAAATTATGAACGATTTAAAGGTGAAGCGAATTGGTCAGAAAAACAAATTAAGCGGAGAAAAAATAAAATGATATCAGCAAAAGAAGATATGAAAAATGCAATAACACTTGAAGAAAAAAGATATGATGGTAATAGTTTAATAGAAGATACTTACGAGAATTCAGAATTGGTGAATACTATAAAAACGGGGGGTATGGAAATTTAGATATTTTAAAACTAGCACTTGCCATCCTTAGAATTGGTGAATACTATAAAAACGGGGGGTATGGAAATTTAGATATTTTAAAACTAGCACTTGCCATCCTTGTAATGTTAAGGCATATAAGGTCAAAAATTTCTTTAAAGATAATATGTTTTGGCGTATATATGTAATTAATACGATTAGTACAATTGGAGTTACTTCATTTTTTATAATATCAGGTTTTCTTTTATATAAAAAACCAGTCAATAAGGAAAGGCTCAAAAAACAGGTTTTTCGAATCTTAAAACTATACGGATGTTGGACTGTTGTTTATTTACCATTAATTTGTTATGAGTATTTGAAACATAGAGTAGATATTTCTTATGCGTTTGTAGAGTTTGCTCAGAGAGCGGTTTTTGATGGTACATATTACCATCTTTGGTATTTGCCATCGTTGATTGTTGCTATGTGTATCGTATATATAATGAGAAATAGACGATTCACTTTAATGGCGGTAACGATGGGACTAATGATTATTGGAATTCTTGCGAATACCTATGGATTAAGATTTCCAAAGATGTACTACACTATATTCCTTACTACACGAAATGGTTTGTTTATGGGGTCTTTTTTGGTCGCAATCGGAAAGTATTTTGCTGACTATGAAATTAAATTAAAAAATTATAAACACTGTAAACTGGTTTTATTGGTTGCAATCATGTTCTTGTATCTAGAAGGTGTTTTGGTAAGTAAATATGACAGTCAAATTACAATCAATATGACATTTAGTACGGTTATGGTTGCAGTTGTATTAGTGGGATTGATGATCAGTCAGTTACAAATGAATGTAAGCAAGACTGTAAGAAATGTAAGTACATTGATATACTTCATACATCCGTGGATTATTTTTCTAGTCGTTTTGTTGGAACATTTTGGGATTGTTTTAAACGCAAGCATTAAAGCAATTATTACTATGTTTATATCTGTTTTGGTGGCATTTGTCGTGGCGAAAATGACAAATATATTTAAAGTGTTAAATGAATTCATGTAATCTTAATGGGTTTGATTAGTAGATGGAGATTATAATTTATGAAAACAGTAATAATGGCCGGAGGGCGAGGAACTCGAATATCCGAATTGTTTCCTAATATTCCGAAGCCTTTGATTCAAATCGAAGGTGTTCCGGTTCTTGAACGGGAGATTATCTCGTTGAGAAATCAGGGATTTAAAGATATCATTATGACAGTTTCCCATATGGGAGACAAAATCATGAGCCGTTTTGGGGACGGTTCTAAGCTGGGTGTGTCAATCCAGTACTACAATGAAGTTACACCGCTCGGAAACGCCGGTGCGCTTTTTAAGCTGCGAGAGCAACTTGGGGATGAACCGTTCCTACTTTTGAATGCAGATGCCGTTTTTGATGTTGATTTCAACCGAATGGTTAGATTCCATCAGGAGCATGGTGGATTGGTGACATTGTTCACCCATCCGAATAACCATCCGTATGATAGCGGGCTCATTATTGCGGAAAAAGATATGTCGGTTCAATCCTGGCTGGCGAAGGAAGATATTCGCCCGACATATTATAAAAATAGAGTCAATGCAGGTTTGCATGTGATTGATCCTAAAGTCCTTGATATGGTATCGATTGATGCAGATAAAATCGGTACTGTGGATGAGATAACAGGAAAGACTGTAAAAGTTGATTTGGATCGTCAGCTTCTGAAACCGCTGGCGGGAACCGGTAAGATGTTCTGCTACGATTCGCCAGAGTATGTAAAGGATATGGGGACACCAGATCGCTTCCATCAGGTGGAAGAGGATTTCAAAGCAGGAAGAGTATCGGCTAAAAATCTTTCAAACAAGCAGAAAGCTGTGTTCCTCGATCGGGATGGTACGATCAACAAATATGTTGGTTTCCTTAGAAACATTAATGACCTTGAGTTGATTGATGGCGTGGCAGAGGCAATCAAGAAAATCAATGCGTCCGGTTATCTTGCAATTGTAGTCACAAATCAGCCTGTTATTGCTAGAGGAGAGGTGACGTTCCAAGAACTGGAAGAGATCCATAATAAGATGGAAACAGAACTCGGCTTGCAGGGAGCTTACCTTGATGCAATTTATTATTGCCCTCATCATCCACACAAGGGATATAAAGGTGAAGTCCCAGAATTGAAGATTGAATGCGATTGTCGTAAACCGAAGCCGGGAATGTTGCTAAAGGCGGCGGATGATTATAATATTGATCTGAGCCAGAGCTATATGATTGGCGATGGTGAAAATGATATTAAAGCTGGATTGGCGGCTGGATGCAAAGCAGTTCTGGTTAATGGAGATGGAACAGATGCCAAGAATGGAGATTTTGGACAGGTAGACACACTGTCCTCAGTACTGGAGTTCGTAGACAAGTGTTTGTGTTGAGAAAAGTTTAGAAGAATTTTTGGGTTTAATTAAATTGCGAGTACAGAGAGGAGAGAGTATGAATACAACATTACTTATCATGGCAGCCGGTATCGGTAGCGTTTTGGAACAGGAATCAAACAGTTGGAGCCGGTGGATGATGCTGGGCATATTATCATGGACTATTCAATCCATGATGCAATCGAAGCCGGATTCAATCATGTAGTATTTATCATCCGCAAGGATATCGAGAAAGAGTTCAAAGAGGTCATCGGTGATCGCATTGCCTCTATTTGCTCTTCTCATAATGTAACTGTTGACTATGCTTTCCAAGATATCAATGATATCCCGGGAACTCTGCCAGAAGGCCGGACAAAGCCGTGGGGAACCGGACAGGCTGTGCTTGCAGCGAAGAAGGTCATCAAGACCCCATTCATTGTGATCAATGCAGACGATTACTATGGCAAAAAAGGTTTCAAGGCTGTCCATGAGTATCTGGTGAATGGTGGCGAGTCCTGCATGGCAGGCTTTGTGCTGAAGAACACGCTGTCTGATAATGGCGGTGTGACCCGTGGTATCTGCAAGATGGATGATCAGAACAATCTGACCGAGGTTGTGGAAACTAAGAACATCGTAAAGACTACAGATGGTGCAGAGGCAGACGGAAAAGTGATTGATGTTGATTCTCTGGTATCTATGAATATGTGGGGATTAACTCCTGATTTTCTGGATGTACTGGAAGAGGGCTTTAAAGAGTTCTTTGAGAAAGAAGTTTTGGGTAATCCTTTGAAAGCAGAGTATTTGATTCCTATCTTCATTGGTGAACTGCTGGAGCAGGGAAAGATGAACGTAAAGGTTCTGAAGACTAACGACACCTGGTATGGAATGACCTACCATGAGGATGTCGCAGCAGTAAAGGATAGCTTTAAAAAAATGCTGGATAATGGCGTGTACAAGGCCGACCTGTTCTGTGATCTGTAAACAATGATGAAAGAAACGATTGATTTACTTGGAAAGATCCTCACAAATATCCTAACTGCTCTCTATGAGCCGTTTGGATTCTCGCTCCTGCTTTCCTTCCTCGCTATGTTTTTCTATCTTTATGCTTATGAATCTATTGGGGCAGGAAAAGGTTGGAAGATTGCCATGATGACATGGTATAAGAAATTCAAGGAGAGTGTGTTTTTCCGGAAGTTGTTCCTACTGGTGTTCGTAACTTCGATGATCTTATTTAGAACATTACTGAATCGGAACTTGTGGATGAATCCTTTATCCGATGTCATGGGCGGCTGGGGCATCTGGGAGACAGTGAACGGCGAACAGAAGCTGACAACGGAATGCATCGAGAACGTGATCATGATGGTGCCGTTTACCAGTATAGTTATGTGGACGTTCCAGGAGAAGATGGAGAAGAGCTGGAAGAAGATACTGTGCTATAGCGGAAAGATAGCATTTATCTTTTCTGTAAGTATTGAGATGCTGCAATTATTGCTTCGTTTGGGAACATTCCAGCTATCAGACATCTTCTATAACACAGTGGGTGGAATGATTGGCGGATTGATGTATTGCGCAGTGATGAAGGCAAGAAAACGTATGTAAAACTGGATGAAATTGTGATATACTGGGAGCGGAAGCTCCCTACGCTGCTCGGATAATCACACACCTCTTCGTGGTGAGCAGTAGGCAACGATCTATTATGATCGGCGAAGATGTGAACAATAAAATGAGATGGATTTTTGCAATAAGAACAGAACGCTTAATATTGTTATATGTAGTAGAAAAGGAGGAAAAGCACTGTGTGTCAAATTGAGAGAGTCAGGTATAGAAGGTGCCCATTAGTCGAGGTCGCATATCAGCTAAATTTTCCAACCATTCTATCTATTGAGGCTGAAATGCCTGTCAAATTTCAAAATGAAATAAGAAAAGCATTTCCACAGTATCAAATGCAAACTGAACAAGAAAATGAAATAACGGTGAATATCACTGGTGAAGATATAAATCCTATGTTTAGGCACCGCCCAGTAAGAAAGTTGCACCAATTTATTTCAGAAGATGGAATGTGGAAAATTACGCTGGCAAAGAATCAGTTGGCTATTTCAACATTAAAATATGAACAGTGGGAAGATATGATGAGACGCTTTGAACAACCTTTAAAAGCGTTTAGTGAAGTATATGATCAATCCTACTTTGAACGTGTTGGTCTGAGATATGTGGATGCCATAAAGCGTTCGGAACTTGGACTTGAGGGCGTAGAATGGAAGGAACTCATTAAGCCTCACTTGTTGGGATGTTTAAGCTTTTCACAAGAAGAAGTAGAAAAGGTTAACTTAAGCACGTTAAGAGCGGAAATTGTGATAGACGGAACATCTGTTAAAATATCTTCTGGTTTAGGAATCATTAATACCGATAATAAAGAACCGGATAATGCATTTATTTTGGACTGTGACTATTACCAAGTAGGAAAAGTTGATATAGATAAAATTGGTGGAGTTGCAGAAGGCTTACACCAAAAGTCAACAGAATTTTTTAGAAAATCAATTACTCGTAAACTTCATGAAGCAATGGACCCACAAGAGTTAAAATAAAAATGGAGAATAATTATTTTATAAAAACAGATTCGATGATTGAAAAGAAAAGTTATTTAAGTCAGCCAAATATGATTCCTTTGCAGGATATATACACAATGAGCATTGAATCAGAAGCTGACATATTTTCAGATATTCCACTATCACTTTTTTCAGAATCGTCTGGAAGACAGATATCAAGCGTAATGACAAAATTTAAAAGGGAGTATATTCGCTGTATCTGTCAAAAAGAATCAACCATTGTTATGCCTAAATTAAGGTGTTATGAGGATGAAGAAGGTGCGTTAGTAGTTCAGTTAGCGTCTTCATGGAAGAGTGGAAATGCATCCTTGTATTTTGCATTTGAGAAAGATGAAGATGAAAGTAGTTTTGGAATGGTTTGGAATGATGATTTGAAAAGAAATTTTGAATCAAGAAGCGGAAGTATAGTTTTAAATAATGTCGATGAAATTATCCATGAAGTTTTAGATTTTATTTTTAGAGTGTACTAATTATGGAGAATAGTAAAGAAGTTTACCCACAAAAAATGCTTCGTGGAATTTCTTCAAACAATTTTATTCTTGAAGGCGTTTTGACGGAGGAAGTATTTAACTTGGATCCAGTGAGGGACGATGGCTTTTGTGAAATATCAGTTACATGGTATGATAATCAAGAAGCTTTCGATGTTATAATGTCGCAAAAAAGCGATAGACGTAATGAAATACAATTTCAAGCAGGTGCAGCAGAGCTGGATCGAATAGAAATTGCTACAAAAATGAAGGCACATTTTTTAGCGGGAAGATTGAGTTATGAGAGACGACCTACGAACAATAATCAATATCATGGAAATTTATTGGTAAAAAATGATATATCAAAGCCCTTGAAAAGACTTATTAAGTATGGATTGGCAACATTAGCAAATGATAAAATCTATCCAAATCCTAATGTGTAATCTACATAAGCCACTAAAAAAGGAAAGAGGTTATCACCATGTCCAGAACGAAAGGCAGCAAAAACCGTCCCAAAACTACCCATACTGACTACGCATCCCAGATCGAAGAGAAGCAAGAATCTATTACTTCCCTGACTGCTGAGATTGCATCCATCACTGCAAACATTGACACTTTGAAGGCTGATCTGAAAGAGAAGAAGACTGCTCTGAAGAAGGCTGAAAAAGAAGTGGCATCCCTGGAATCGAAGAAGGCAAAGGCAGATGCTAAGGCCGCTGAAGAAGCAAAGAAGGCTGAAGCCGAGAGTGTACTGAAGAAGCTGCTGGCAAGCGGCATGAGTGCGGACGAGATCCTCGAAAAACTGAGATAAACAAGAACCCAAGAAAAAAATAAGTGCCGTGTGGACAAACTGAACTCCAGGAGTTCACACGGTATATTTTGAAGGTGAATATATAGTTTGTAACGGAAATAAAATAAGGACATAAACAAAAGAAACGGAGTGTGAGAAAAATGAACTTATCAAAAATACATCACATTGCGATCATCGTATCTGATTACGAAGCAGCCAAGAATTTTTATGTAAACAAACTGGGCTTCTCTATCATCAGGGAAAACTATCGTCCAGAGCGTAAGGACTGGAAGCTGGATCTTCGTGTTAATGAACACACGGAACTGGAGATTTTCGCCGAGGAAAACCCGCTGAAGCGTGTGAATCGCCCGGAAGCCTGTGGGCTGCGTCATCTTGCGTTCTGCGTGGATAGCGTGGAGCAGACGGTGAAAGAGCTGGCGGAGGTAGAAATTGAATGTGAGCCGATCCGTGTGGATGATTATACCGGTAAGAAGATGACTTTCTTCCATGACCCGGACGGACTGCCACTGGAGCTGCATGAGTAAAATGAAGAAAACAAGAAAACCCGGCGGTGGCCGGAAGAAGCTGAAGCCGGAGTACGATGCAGGGAAAAATCTGAAAGAGCAGATGGACTCTGCTGTGGCACTTTATAATTCTGAGATGTCCTTGCAGACCATCGGAGATGAGCTGGGATTAAATCCCATCAAGGTACGGAAGCTGCTCATCACGGCAGGTGTGTATGAATCAGAAGTGGCGGAAAAAGTAAAAAACACTTTTGAAGAATACCGAGAAACACAGGACTACAAAACCTCCATACTCTCAACTGCAAACACCCTGAAACTTTCCAAAGCTTCCGTTACCTCATATCTTCCGTATAAAAAAGGTGTGTACTTCCCCAGTACAGAAAAAGATAAGATCAGTGTTGGAGCAGAGCGGCAGCGGAGATACAGAGCGATGAAGCGGTGAAGGCTGATCCGACAGAAGAAAACTTCTGGGGTGTGGTTCTGACCTATGCTGGAGTGAAATTTAAGACCTACTCCGGGTTGCCATTCTCTTACGAAATTAAAAAGGGCAGGAATGGCGAGTATACAAAAGAACTGTGGATCGACCGCCGAGAGAAGAGTAAAAGTCTGGCGTGGAGTTCTATAGTTTTGGCGCTGAAGAATATTAAAGGGGAGGTAGTAGACCGCCCGAAAGCTCTGGGTGATATCCGGGGAATGACCTACATATACGGAATGTTCTATCGGTTCGGACTGATTGATGTGCCGGACAAGGTAAAGGAGAAGATGGGCCGTCCAAAAGACCGCAACTCAAAGTAATAAAACGTATTATGTATGGCAGAAATAGTTTTGAATTATTGAAGGCAAAAGTACTGCTTCATGAACAATTTCGCTGTGAAATCAACTAAGTGTGGAAAGAGCCCTTACTGCCTTTTTATCGTTATGTTCTAAAGCAAAAACCAGACAACCGTGCTTATATTACGAACGAAATAAGCACAATCGTCTGGTGGTAAAGCATAAAAATCCCCCAGTCGTACACAACTGGGGGAGAAAGACGGTGGCCTGGAGGTCATCTTCCCGGCCTCGGACCTCGCAAGGTTACCGAAACCTGATCACTGTTGAAAGTATAGCCGATGTAGTAGTGCTAGTCAAGCAGAAAGAAAACTTAGGCAGTCTTTTTAGAATTGCAATAGTCATAGAGATTCAGAAGATAGTCGGGGCTTTCTCTCCAAATTCCGGTATCATAGTCGAAAAGTGTTTCATATACCTTTGAATTTGTGAAGCGTAACAGTGCATCTTCATAGGAAATAGTATCACGCAAAGCGAGTTCTTTGACCGTATCGCGCATGAGACTGACAGCACAGCTTTCTTTCTGCGTATCTGTGAAGTTATAGTTTGACATCTCCATAGCGGTCACGCAGTCCGGACTGAAGGATGTCAACAAACTCCTGAAACTGGACCCTTCCAATACAGAACTGGTTGCCTATAAGCAGGAGAAAACGGTATAATTGAGGAAGGCAGTTGGGTATAAGGGGTACAAGTGGTGGAGATGAAAAATATTGTGAAGACGGAAAGAGGGGCTGTTGCATGCTTGTGAGTTAGTGATTTATGGGTATCATGATAAAACAAAAACAATAATTGGAGAACCTCATTGGAATTTTGGAAAATATTGTTAGACGATATAAAAGAACCGGTTTCGTACCTTCCCATGGGAGTCGGAGCGGCGATTATGATGCTTTTGTTATTGCGGCTGGTTGCCGGGGAGAAGGCATGGAAGCGACCGCAGGTGTATTATTATTTTTTATTGGGTGTATATGAAACGGTTGTGTGGATTCAGGCGTTTTTTTCGCGGGAGTCGGGTTCCAGAACGGGGATTGACTGGCAGCTGTTTGAGACATGGGGCAGAACCTGGCAGTCCAGGGCATATATGGTTGAGAATGTGATTATGTTTCTTCCGCTTGGAGTTTTGCTGCCGTTGGCAGAAAGGCGGTGTGCCAAATGGTGGAAGATGCTTTTGATCAGTATGCTGTTGTCGATGATGATCGAGGGGATGCAGCTTGTGACAGAAAGAGGATATTGCCAGCTGGACGATGTAGTTATGAATACATTGGGCGGTTGTCTGGGATATGGGGTGATGCGGATAATCGATGCGGTGCATCGCCGTTTGCATCATTCATAGAGGGCTGCGGTATTTGTTTCAAGGTTATGGCAAATTCATATCTTCGGGGAAGGCAATACGAGAACAACAGCAGTGTTCTTCATCAAATATTTGCCTGATACCATTTAAGGCGAAAGCGTGGCTGGATTTAAAAGAACGCAAGTTAAATGGAGATCAGGTTGACAGCAAAAATATAAAGAAACATAAAAACGATGTGTTCCGATTAGCACTGTTAATCACAGCCAATGGGCTACACACTCAGCGCAAGAAGTATTGAGAATTTGCTGGCAGTCGGCTATAATGAGATCGAGAACATATGCGTGCAGAGGGGCGATGAATAGTCATCGACTGTGTGCATAAATAGGATTCATTTTGGGGGTTTTATGGGGGCTGAAAGCAAAACGAGGATGACAGAGGGAAGTATCTCTAAGAAGATTATTTTATTTGCCATACCATTGTTTCTGGGGAATCTGTTTCAGCAGCTGTATAATACAGCGGATTCCCTGATTGTAGGTAATTATCTTGGCAGCAATGCGCTGGCAGCAGTCAGTTCGTCGGGAAACCTGATTTTCCTGATGGTAGGTTTTATTAACGGTATTGCCATGGGAGCCGGTGTGGTAATTGCCAGGTATTATGGGGCGAAAAACAAGGATTATCTCCAGAGAGCGATTCATACAACCACAGCCTCGGTCTGGTGGCCGGAATCACACTGACGGCTGCGGGAATGTATCTGGCACCGAAGATTCTGGTACTGATGGGAACACCGGCAGATGTACTTCCGGAATCGATAGTATATTTTCAAACCTATTTTGCAGGTTCTCTGGGTGTAGTCATGTACAATATTTTCGTTGGAATCCTGCAGTCGGTGGGGGACGGCCGCCATCCGCTGATCTATCTGATTATTTCCTCCTGTGTGAATGTGGTGTTGGATATCTTCTTTATCGCAGGACTTGGCATGGGAGTGGGATCGGCAGCCCTGGCAACGGCTATATCCCAGTTTGTCAGTGCGATTCTCTGTATGGTGCATCTGATGCGGGTGAAGGAAGATTACCGGCTGGAGCTTAGGAGGATTCGTTTTGACAGACATATGCTGAGGCAGATTATTCAGAATGGTGTACCTTCCGGTTTCCAGAACTCAGTCATTGCCATAGCCAACGTGTTTGTACAGTCCAACATCAATGCATTCGGTAAAATGGCCATGGCAGGCTGCGGAGCTTATTCTAAGGTAGAAGGTTTTGCCTTCCTGCCGGTGACCTGCTTTACTATGGCGATAACTACCTTTGTGGGACAGAATCTTGGGGCAAAGCAGTATGACAGAGCAAAGAAAGGTGCGAAGTTCGGTATCCTCTGCTCCATCTTCATTGCAGAACTGATTGGTATCACCATATATACGGCGGCACCGGTGCTGATTGCAGCATTCAACCGTGATCCGGATGTGATACATTATGGGGTGATGCAGTCCAGAACCATTGCGTTGTTTTATTGTTTATTGGCATTTACTCACTGTATCGCGGCTGTACTCCGGGGTTCCGGCAATGCTGCCGTGCCCATGATTGTTCTGCTCTGTGTATGGTGTCTGTTCCGGGTCAGCTACATCACACTGGCAGTGCGTCTGATTCCGGATATCCGGGTCATATTCTGGGCCTACCCACTGACCTGGAGCATCAGCTCCGTGATTTTCCTGTTTTTGTTTTTAAGGGGAAATTGGGTGCATGGATTTGAGAAGAGGCCGAAGAAGGGATAGGTTTTTATTATATCATATGTGAAATGGCTGTTTTGAGTGGTGGACAGCTACTTACCGGAAATGATGCGGCTGTCAAAAAATTTCTCGCAGAATCAAGTACAAAAGGATTTCGAGACCACATGAAAGTGACAGGGAGGTAACCAGATTAATGAATTATGCAGAATGTTTAGAACTGGCAAGAGGAAAAATGGGCAATTACTGTAAGGCCTGTCCGGAATGCAACGGAAGAGCCTGCAAGAATCAGATGCCGGGTCCGGGAGCCAAAGGAATCGGAGATACGGCGATTCGGAATTATGACAAATGGAAGGAAATCCGTGTCCAGATGGATACACTGGTGGAGAAACGTCCCATCGATACCTCTCTTTCGTTGTTTGGAAAGAATTTTCAGTATCCGTTTTTTGCAGGTCCGGTGGGAGCCGTGAATATGCATTACGGCGATTCACTGAATGATGTTTCTTACAATGATATATTAGTTTCTTCCTGCGCAGAGTTTGGAATTGCTGCTTTTACAGGAGACGGAATGGACAGCAATGTGATGGTGGCTGCCACGGAAGCCATCAAAAAGGCAGGGGGACTGGGAATTCCTACAGTGAAGCCATGGAATGTGGCGATGATTCGTGAAAAGATGGCGCTTGTCAAGGATGCAGGTGCTTTCGCGGCTGCCATGGATATTGATGCGGCAGGTCTTCCATTTTTGAAAAATTTCAATCCGCCGGCCGGAAGTAAATCAGTGGAGGAACTTCGTGAGATCGTGAAGGCAGCAGGAGTACCTTTTATTGTAAAAGGAATTATGACGGTAAAAGGAGCTTTGAGGCTAAAGAGGCCGGTGCAGCAGCTATCGTGGTATCTAACCATGGAGGAAGAGTCCTGGACCAGTGTCCGGCAACGGCAGAGGTTCTGGAAGAAATAGCAAAGGCAGTGGACGGTTCCATGAAAATCTTCGTGGATGGCGGAATCCGTTCCGGTACCGATGTATTTAAGGCATTGGCACTGGGGGCAGATGCGGTTATCATAGCCAGACCTTTCGTCACAGCTGTCTATGGCGGAGGCCGAGAAGGGGTCGAAGCTTATATTCAGAAGATCGGAAGTGAGCTTGCAGATACCATGGCTATGTGCGGAGTATCTTCCCTTGCTGAAATCACCCGCGACTGTGTGAGAGTGTAAAAAAGTAAACTATCAAATATAGCAAAAATTAGTAGAAAGGGTGAGTGATATGCGTTTTAATCGTGTATTTGTAATCGTACTGGATTCCCTTGGAATCGGGCCCATGGCGGATTCAGCCAGATTTGATGATACCGGTGCGGATACGCTGGGGCACATCTCAGAAACAGTGGAACATCTGGATATTCCGAATCTGCAGAGATTGGGACTTGCCAATCTCAAGGCCCTTAAGCAGGTTAAGCCGGCAGAACATCCGGAAGGATATTTCATGGCGATGAATGAGGCGAGCAATGGTAAGGATACCATGACCGGTCATTGGGAGATGATGGGCATTCGGACAGATAAGCCATTTATCACATTTACAGAACATGGATTTCCCAAGGAACTGATTGACGAACTGGAAAAGCGCTGCGGCAGAAAGATAATCGGCAATAAGGCAGCCAGCGGAACGGAGATTCTGGAGGAACTGGGCGAGCAGGAAGTCAATGAAGGAAAGCTGATTGTCTATACATCAGCGGATTCTGTGCTTCAGATCTGTGGCAATGAGGAAACCATGGGGCTTGAGACCTTGTATCATTACTGCGAGATTGCCAGAGAACTGACTATGCGGGATGAGTGGAGAGTTGGCCGTGTTATCGCAAGACCCTATGTGGGTAAAAAACGCGGCGAATTCAAACGGACAAGCAACCGCCATGATTATGCTTTGAAACCCACAGGACCGACGGCGCTGAATGCCCTGAAGGATGCCGGATATGATGTGATTTCCGTTGGAAAGATTAACGATATCTTTGTGGGAGAAGGGATAACAGAAAGCAATCATTCCGACAGCAGTGTACATGGCATGCAGCAGACCATCGATATCGCAAAGCGGGATTTCAAGGGACTTTGCTTTACCAATCTGGTAGATTTTGATGCGTTGTGGGGGCATCGCAGAAATCCGGTAGGATATGGGGAAGAGATCGAGAAATTTGATAAAAAGCTGGGCGAGCTTCTGCCGCTGCTCCGTGAGGACGATCTGCTGATTCTGACGGCGGATCATGGAAATGATCCAACCTACAAGGGAACGGATCATACGAGAGAGCAGGTCCCGTTTATTGCGTATTCACCATCGGATACGGAAAGTGGGAAGCTTGATACCAGTGACACCTTTGCTGTCATCGGTGCGACTATTGCGGACAATTTCGGTGTCAGAATGCCGGAGGGAACCATCGGAACTTCTATGCTGGATCAGATAAAATAAATGACATTGGACTTGAAGTTAAAAACAGAAAGGCGGCGATTATATGGTTGATTATACAGAAGGAACGGGAAAACAGTACCACACAGGAATCGGTCCGGAGGATATCGGCGGATATGTCATCATGCCGGGGGACCCCAAGCGATGCAAGAAGATAGCAGAACATTTTGAAAATCCGGTGTTAGTTGCGGATAATCGTGAATATACCACATATACGGGAACCATCGATGGGGTAAAAGTCAGTGTAACGTCAACCGGCATCGGTGGTCCGTCAGCGGCTATCGCTATCGAGGAGTTATCCAAGTGCGGAGCCCATACTTTTCTGCGTGTGGGCACCTGTGGAGGTATGCAGGAGGATGTACTGGGCGGAGATATCGTAGTTGCAAGCGGAGCTATCCGCATGGAAGGAACCAGCAGAGAGTACGCTCCCATTGAGTACCCGGCTGTTCCCCATGTGGATGTTATGAATGCCATGATCCGTGCAGCGAAGAATCTGAAGTTCCGCTGTCATGCGGGCGTTGTACAGTCGAAGGATTCCTTCTTTGGACAGCATGAGCCGGAGGTGATGCCGGTCAGCTACGAGCTTGAAAATAAGTGGCAGGCGTGGCTTCGGATGGGATGCCTGGCATCGGAGATGGAGTCAGCAGCATTGTTTATCGCAGGCAGCTTCCTTCGGGTGCGTGTAGGTGCCTGCTTCCTGGTTCTGGCTAATCAGGAGCGGGCGAAAAAAGGTCTGTCCAATGAACAGGCCCATGATACAGAGGCAGCGATCCGGACAGCAGTGGAAGCCATCCGTATCTTGATTCGGGAGGATGCGAAGAATGAATAATGAGAGGATAGAAACACTCATCGAGGAGGCATTTGCTGCACGGAAGATGGCTTATACACCTTATTCTCATTTTCAGGTGGGGGCGGCTCTGCTGACTGAAAAAGGCGGGATTTACCGTGGCTGCAATATTGAAAATGCGGCCTATACACCGACAAACTGCGCGGAACGCACTGCCTTTTTTAAGGCAGTCAGTGAGGGTGAACGCAGCTTCACAGCGATTGCAGTTGTGGGAGGCCCGGAAGGAGCTTCGGAATTTGACTGGTGTGCGCCCTGTGGCGTGTGTCGTCAGGTGATGAAGGAATTCTGCCATGAGGATGCGTTTCAGATCATTCTGGCACGTTCGGTGAAGGAATATAAGGTCTATACACTGGCGGAGCTTCTACCGATGGGATTCGGACCGGATAATTTGCAGTAGGAATGCCGATTGCCTCATAAAGCTGGTATGCAGGTGTCAAAGACCCGCGCACTGTAATCTTACAGTTTCATTAATATAACTTAATATATTGGAACACCTTTTGACATTGCAAAAAAAACAGGGTACACTGTATGACAGGCGGGGATGGATTCACCATTTCCGCCTGTATTCAGAAGAAAAAGCGGACGCAGGTCCGATGAAAAATAGAAAAAGTGTGGGGAGTTTGGACGGATGGCTCAGAAAGAGTGGAAACGGGAAGAAATGAAACAGAATCAGGGAAGAACAGAGCAGAACCAGAGAAAAAAGGTTCAGAAAAAGACAGGGTATAGGGCAGTGCTGGCGGCTTCGATGTTTTTGATTGCTGCTTCGGCAGCCCTGTCAGCGTGCAAAAAATCACCGGCGGCTGAGACAACAGCGCAGACACAGGCGGCAGAGGAAACGGAGGGCGCGGTCAGCACGGCGCTCGGAGCGGCGGATCGGGTGCTGGAGGAGAATGGCATGCTGTACCTCAAATACCGCACGGAGATCCGTTCCCTTTCGAAGGAGACAGGCGAGATGAAGACGCTCTGCCAGTTTGACACGGGAGATGAAAACAGCACCTTCTGGGTCTACGGAGGCGGGCTGTATTTTGATCGGATACAGGCGGAGAGTGGCAGCACACAGGGCACGGAGCTTTATGGGCTGTACCGGCTGGATTTGGAGAGCGGTGTGGAAGAGCATTTAGCGGATCTGACGGATCAGCCGTCGGTGCTCTATGCGTCAAAGAACCGCCTGTATGTCAAGGGTTACAACATGAATGTCATTTATACGCTCGATGAGAATGGCAAAACAGCGGGAGAGTTGTCACCGTCAGACACGATCTACGGGGAGATTCCGGCAGGCTGCAGCGAGCTGTTTAATGGGATTCTTCCATATTATACGGAACAGTTTGGGTATATGCCGGTGCAGAATGAAACCTGCCTGGTGATTGCGGATGTGGACGGCAGCCATCCGAGGGAGATTTCGGATATTACGAATACATCGTCGGTGCTGTTTGCGAAGGACGCATTTTTTGCCCTGCTTCGGGATGGCAATGGAAATACGCAGTGTTACCGCTATGAGGTCTCTGACCCGGAGAAACGGACGCTTTTATATGAGACGGCGGAAAATATCAGCCTGGTGCAGTATCAGGACGGATATTTGTACCTGATGGAAAATCAGGCGTCCCAGATCAGCACGGGAAAGTATTCGTTTAAGCGGATTGCGGCGGATGCTAAGGCAGATGCAGCGGCAAATGCCGCCGAGGCGCAGAATGCGCTTTTTACGGTCGAGGAAGAGCCGGGCATGACGAATGATTTTTCTATGTATGGTAATTTTTATGTGACGGGAAATCAGGCATACTGCCAGCAGTTTAAGGATTACGGCGTTTATCTGGGCGAAAAAACGCTGGATGATGCGGCAGGCGGGGAAGTGACGTTGTTAGAGCCGGTTCTGTTCCAGTCTCCGATCCGGGAGCTGGGGCATGTCGAGGCGCAGTCGGAGACGTTAAAGAGTGCGGATGGAAGCCGGGAGCTGGGAAGTGTGTACGCAGAACGGCTGGTATTTGACGGAGAGGGCGATGCGGTCGAGGCGATGAACCAGACGATGCAGGAGCTGCAGGCGTCGGTTCTGTCGGCGGCGCGGACGGATTCCATGAATCTTGATACGGAGATGAGCATAGATACAGCGGAAACGGACGGATCGGAGGAAGAGGTACTTCCGCAGGAGGCGGATGCGGCGCAGCCGATCTATTCGATGGCGCTTACGATCGACGGAGATGACGCGATTACGTATCTGGATGATCATTATGTCTGCGTCCGTGCGGATGGATACGAATATACGGGCGGCGCACACGGAACGCCGTTCCGCCAGTATTTTGTCTTTGACCGGAAAACGGGGGCACGCCTGTCTTTGAGCGATGTGGTTGAGAATCCGGTGGAGGAGCTGCAGGCGAAGGTTGGTGCGGCATTCCGGGAGCTGGCGGAAAAGACAAATTTTGCCTTTGAATCACCGGAGGATCTGGAACATACGGTGGCAGACGGCATCAGCTACGAATCGCCGTTTTATCTGAGCGAGACGGGCGTGGTTTTCTATTATGCGCCGTATGAGATTGCATCGTATGCGGAAGGATTCCCGGAGGTAACAATTCCGTACAGCGAGTTGGAAATGCGGATTGCGCTTAGCAAGTAGGAATTTTCTGAACTGAAAATTCCGTACGAAGTATTGAAGGCAGCAGATTTTGCCGATTTGGAATGCGAAGCATCGGCAAAATCCAGTTGCAGTTTGCACAAAGTGTGAACTGCAACAAATGCGGATTGCGCTTAAGTAGAGATCTTGAAGTTGAGAAAAAAATCGCTTATAATACTCCATAGAAAAATAGTGTCGAACGAATCTGAAAGAATGGCACAGGATGAGGAGGAAGCAGCATGAAGATAGTTGTTAAGGAAAATGCGAACGGCGGCAAAGGACAGGTAGTTGTAAAATACATTCTGGATGACAATGAGTTAAATGCAAAATGTAAGATGTTTGCCGAGGTAACGATCGCACCGGGATGTTCTCTGGGCTATCATGAGCACCACGGCGAGAGCGAGACGTATTATATCATCAAGGGACAGGGCGAGTACGATGATAATGGAACGAAACGTCCGGTTACCGTCGGCGATAAGACCTTCACGCCGGATGGCTGTGGTCATGGCATTGCCAATACCGGAGATGAAGATCTGGTCTTTATGGCATTGATCCAGCTGGATTAAGAGTGAAGAACAAAACAGAAAAAGGTAACGGTTCACAGTAACCAAAAAAGGCGCTGGCACGGGAAGTGGTTCGATGTGTCGGCGCTTTTTGCCATATATGTCCGGAAAATGTCTATATGTTTAAGCGGAAAAAATTGGAAATCAAAAAAACAGTGGATCAGAGAAAGAAAAAGGAGGTGTGCCTGCGTGAAACTATTTCATCTTTCTGATCTGCATATCGGGAAAATGTTAAATGGCTATAGCCTGCGCGAGAGCCAGAAGAATGCGTTTTTGCAGATACTTAAATATGCGGAGGAAGAGAAGCCGGATGCGATTCTGATATGCGGGGATATTTATGATAAATCGGTCCCGGCGGGAGAAGCATATACGCTTTTTGACTGGTTTCTGACCGAGCTATCCAGGCGCTGTCCGGGAACGGAGATCCTGATCATTGCGGGAAATCACGATTCACCGGAGCGGCTGGCGTATGGCGCATCGTTTCTGGCACGCCACCGGATCCATATCGCGGCGCTGCCGCCGGCAGATCGGACGGAGTATTTAAAGCAGGTCACACTTACAGATGAGTGGGGGTCGGTTCATTTTTATCTGGTACCGTTTATCCGTCCGGGTCATGTGCGCCATTTGTTTGACACCAATGGTTATACCGATGCATTCCAGAAACTCCTGGCGCGGGAGACGATCCGGAAGCAGGAGCGCAATGTGGTTTTGGCGCACCAGTTTTTTGTCTGGAACGGTCAGAATCCGGAAACCTGCGATTCGGAGACGGCGGTGCTGACCTCCGGAGGATTGGATGCGATCGATGCGTCGGTGCTGGAACCGTTTGAATATGCGGCGTTAGGGCATATCCACGGGGCACAGAAGGTAGGGCAGGAGCGGTTTCGCTATTGTGGGACGCCGTACAAATATTCGATCAGTGAAGAACACCATCAGAAGGGGATCACGGTGGTGGAACTGGGAGAAAAAGGAAGTGAGCCGCAGATCCGCCGTCTGCCGATTCTCTGCCATCCCGATGTAAAGCGCGTGCGGGGGACACTGGAAGAACTCAAGCTGCTTTCAGATACGATGGAAAAGATGCCGGATGGAAGCGGACGCGCGGACGCGTATGTGAGCGTGGTCCTGACGGACGAAAAAGAAATGTACGATTTCCGGGAGCGCCTGGAGGAGTTATTTGCGCATATTTTGGAGATCCGGGTGGACAATGAGAGGACGCGGAAACGACTGGAGGAAGAACCGGAGGAAAAAGGGGCGGTGACGCCGTTTCAGGCATTTGCCTCTTTTTATGAGGCGGTGCGCCACTGCCCGATGACAGAGGAACAGGAGACGATTCTGGCGCGCATGGTGGAAGAGGCAGAGGAGGAGGAACGCGTATGAAACCGAAGCTGCTTACAATGTCGGCGTTTGGCTCTTATGGGGGCGTGACGCAGATTGATTTCGAACGGGCGGGGACGGGATTGTTCCTGATCACGGGCGATACGGGGGCAGGCAAAACGACGATCTTTGACGCGATCTCGTTTGCGCTCTACGGGGCGGCTAGCGGTGCCGGGAGAGAAGGCGCGATGCTTCGCAGCCAGTATGCACCGGAGGACGCGGAGACCTGGGTGGAACTGACGTTTGAGGATAAGGGGCAGGATTATACGATCCGCCGCAGTCCGGCATACACGCGCCTCAGTAAGCGGAAAAATAAGGACGGCGCATACACGGCGACGAGTGTGGCGCCGAAAGCGTCTCTGCTTTTGCCGGATGGAAGTGAGATGTCCGGCCGGATCCGTGAGATCGATGAGAAGATCCGGGCGATCGTGGGCGTGGACCGCGATCAGTTTTCGCAGATCGCGATGATCGCGCAGGGCGAATACATCCGTCTGCTCCATGCATCCTCCAAAGAAAGAAAAGAGATATTTTCGCGCATTTTCCATACCGGGATCTACGGTAGAATCCAGCAGAAGCTGCGGGAGGCAGATCGGACGCTGTATGGAAGGCTGGAGGATAACAAGACCCGGTGCGAGGAAGTCATCCGGCAGGTGACGGTTCCCAGGACGGAGGAGGCGGTAGCTGCGGAGTGGGAAGAAAGATGGCAGTCTTTGAAAGAGCGGTACCGGACAAATGGAGCGGAACTGCTTGCATTTCTGCATCAGTTGTCGGAGGAAAGCCGGAGGCTCGAGGAAGAGGCGGGGAGACTGGAAGAGAATGCAATCCAGAAGCTTGCCGCCGGACAGAACCATCTGGAGCTTGTGAAAAAGGAAAAACGGGTACTGGAAGAAAAGAGCCGTTTGGAAGCATTTGGACGGGAGATGGAGGCTAGGCACCGGGAAGCTGCCGCAGCCTATGAGAGCCGGAAACCGGAGCTGGAGGATCAGATCCGGCGGATGCAGGATGCGCTTCCGCTCTATGCGGAGCAGGAGAAAAAACGGCAGGCATATGAAACTTTGGAACATCAGCGGACGGCTCTGACCCAAAACCTGAAAAAAATGCAGAATCAGCTGGAAACGTGCCGTACGCAGGAAGAAATACTTCGAAACCAGGAGCGGGAGGCGGTAGAGGCGCGCGCTGCCCTGGCAGAATGCCGGGGACGGCGGGAGCAGATGGAACGGCGCCAGGCGGTTTTTCAGGAGTTAGGGAAATGCTGTGAAGCGGAGCGGACATGGAGAAAGTCACTGGAAAAACGCCAGGAAAAATTTCAGGCAGCCGCGCGGGCGTATCAGCAGTCAGATCAGTTGTATCAGGACGCGTCCTGCCGCTTTCTGGCGATGCAGGCGGGACTTCTGGCGGCAGAGCTGCAGGAAGGAAAACCGTGCCCGGTCTGTGGCTCGCTGGAACACCCCGCTCCCTGCCGTCTGGAGACAGAGCCGATCCGGGAGGAACAGGTGGAAGCGCTGCGTGCCGGGCGGGATGATGCCGATCAGAAGCAGAGGACAGCCGCTGAGGCGTGCCAGGAGGCGCAGATCTCGCTGGAACATGAGAGCAGACGGCGGATAGAGATCCAGGGAAAACTGTACGGCCAAAATCAGGACAGCCCGGCAGCCCAGCCGGATGTGGATGCTCTGGAGAACGAGCTCCGGCAGATGGCACAAGAAATCCGGCGATGCAGGCAGGCGGAAACCACTTATACTGACCGGATTGCCATGGAAGAAACGATCCGGCAGAAACGGGAGGCGAACGGAGCCGGACAGAAGAAGCTGGAAGCTGCGCTGGAGCTTAAAAGAAGTGAGGTGCAGCAGGCGGCGATCGAGAGCCAGACGAGACGTAATGAGCTGGAGGAACTCTCGAAGCGGCTGGAGTGGAAAGACAGCCGGACACTCCGGGTGGAGCTTGAGAAGCGCAGCCGGGAGCTGGAAACACTTGCAGAGGCGGTGACAGCGGCTGATAAGAAAGCACAGGAGTGCCGGGAAAAATGCCGGGAGCTGGAGGGAAGATTATCTTCGCTCCGGGAACATATGGAAGCAGATTCGGAAACAGATCCGGAAGAAAAAATCCAGCAGGCGATCCGGCATTGGGAAGAGGAAAAAACGCGCTGGTCGCGGCTTCACCGGGAACATATGTCGGTGCGGACGCGCAACGAGGATGCATATGCGGCACTTCGGGTGTATCTGCAGGAACGGGAGCAGCTTGACCGGGAAAAACAGCAGATCAGCGAGCTTTACCAGACGGCGGACGGAAAACTGAGCGGCGCGGCGCGGATCGATTTCCAGACGTATGTACAGCGCCAGTATTTCCGCCAGATGATACAGGCAGCTAACCGCCGCCTGCGCCGGATGACGAAAGGAACCTTTGAACTTCAATGCCGCGGTCTGGCCGATCTGGGAAAACAGGGAGAAGTGGGACTTGACCTGGATGTTTACAGCTTTGTGACTGACCGGATCCGGGACGTCAAAACGCTGTCCGGTGGAGAATCCTTTCTGGCGGCGCTTGCGATGGCGCTCGGCATGGCGGATGTCATCCAGAATGCGGCAGGCAGCGTGAAGGTGGATGCGATGTTCATTGATGAGGGATTTGGTTCCCTGGATGAGGAATCACGAACGCGGGCGGTTCAGGTGCTGCAGGAGCTGTCCGGAGGAAGACGCCTGATCGGCATCATTTCCCACGTGACGGAGCTGAAAGAGGAGATGGGACACAAGCTGGTGGTAAAAAAAGGAAATGGTGGAAGCCAGGTGCATTGGGAGATAGAAGATTAGTAGGACGGCGCAGAGCCGTTGTGTGACGAAAGAAAAGAGGCTATTTACATATGACAATTGTAATTCCAGGAATGGTGACGATATCGCTCTTATCTCTGTTTTACTGCAGTATGCTGCCGGAGACGGGGCGGAAGGCGAGAATGCAGGCATTTGAGCGGCAATATATCGCCCACCGGGGATTTCATGACAACCGGGGTGAATGTCCGGAAAATTCGCTCCCGGCGTTTGAGCGCGCGATCCAGATGGGATATGGGATCGAGCTGGATGTACAGCTGACAAAAGACGGGGTTCCGGTCGTATTTCACGACTGGGATCTGAAGCGGGCGGCGGGCGTTGACCGGAAGATACGCGACTGTACCTTTGAAGAGCTGCAAAGCTATCGTTTGTTTGGTTCATCCCAGACGATACCAGCCTTTGAGACAGTGCTTGAACTGGCGGATGGACGCACACCGCTTATCATCGAGCTGAAAGCGGAGATTGTCCACCGGGAGCTGTGCGAGAAATGTGCGGCGCTTTTAGACCGTTATCCGGGTGAGTACTGCATCGAATCGTTCAGTCCGCTGGCACTCGGATGGTTTAAGCGCCATCGTCCAAATATTTTGCGCGGACAGCTTGCGACCAATCACCGCGGCGAGGGCTTGAAAACACCGGTCATTGTGCGGGAGATGCTTACATACTGTATGCTGAACGGATTTTGCAGACCGGATTTCATTGCGTACAACTGCCAGTTCAGCAACACGCTTCCGGTGGAAATGCTGCGCTATTTCTACAAAT
The DNA here is from genome assembly GCF_003478145.1 of Clostridium sp. AF29-8BH. NCBI lineage: Bacteria > Bacillati > Bacillota > Clostridia > Eubacteriales > Clostridiaceae > Clostridium > Clostridium sp. AF29-8BH. The sequence goes on from NZ_QUEL01000001.1 coordinate 232,163, forward strand.
GTAAGATGGCGGCGTGGACGATTAAAAACCAGGGCGAATTAAACAGGCACCGGAAACAGTTTGATGTTTTTATTTTTGACAGTTTCGAGCCGGATCAATTCGTAAATTTCAACAAAAAACATCCTAAAAGATAGTGAGAAAGTCCTAAATTATGCTGGAAAAGTTGATTTTCTATGAAAATCTGCTATAATGGCTAGGACAATTTAATAATGAGAGATTATTACGAATTCGAGAGGACAAAGATATGAAAAAGAAACAGCTTCTTTCAGGCGTAATGGCACTTTTGTTATCTGCTTCACTCTGTGCATGCGGAGGCAGCAAGACAGCAGAAGGCACCTCAGAAGCAGCTGGCGAGTCCAGCGAAGCAGAAACCAGTAATACTCTTTCAGAAGGAACACCAGTACCAGGTGGCAGCGTTGTGTATGGCATGACGCAGGATCTGGCTAGTCTTGACCCCCATGTAGATACGGACGCAGGAACTAGAGACGTGGTTTTCAATTTGTACGAAGGGCTTGTAAAGCCTACTTCCGATGGCGGATTTATTCCGGCTGTTGCCAGCGATTATACCATTTCCGATGATGCAAAGACTTATACTTTCACATTGAGAGATGGCGTCACATTCCATGACGGCACACCGGTTACCATCGAAGATGTCAAATATTCCATCGATCGTTATGCGGAGATTCAGGGCGAATCCTCCGCTTTTTCTTCGCTTGTAGATAGTGTAGAGGTGCAGGATGATAAGACACTGGTTGTAAACCTGAAAGAAAGTTATTCAGAGTTTCTTCCGATGATGACGATTGCCATCATTCCGCAGTCCAACGAGGACCCGGCAGGCAATCCGATCGGTACCGGTCCATTCAAATATGTTTCCTACACACCGGGACAGAACCTGGAGCTGGAAAAATATGACGGCTACTGGCAGGAGGGCGTTCCGAGCCTGGACAGCGTGGAATTTAAATTTATTGCCGATGTGGACACCGCATTTGTAGAGTTGCAGGCAGGCACCATCGACATTCTGAAATATTTAACCGCCGCACAGGCGGAGACACTGGGCGATGAAGATTACAACATCGTACAGGGAAGCATGAACCTCGTCCATGCGATGTACTTAAACAGCGCTTACGAGCCGCTTTCCAAGACAGAGGTGCGTCAGGCACTCTGCTATGCGGTAGACCGCGATGCGATCAACAACTTTATTTTCGGCGGAAAGAGCCACATCATCGGCTCCCATATGATCCCGGCAATGTCGAAATACTATGAGCCGGAAGCAGAGACCGTATACAGCTACGATCCGGAGAAGGCAAAAGAGCTTCTGGCAGATGCCGGATACGCAGATGGCTTTGATCTGGAAATCACCGTTCCGAGCTCATACAGCCAGCACGTAGACAGCGCGCAGATCATCGCGGATGAGCTGTCCCAGGTCGGCGTCAACGTGACCTTAAATCAGGTTGAGTGGAGCACCTGCTGCAGGATGTATACAAGGGAGGCAACTTCCAGGCGACCGTCATCGGTTTTGACGGAACGCTGGCACCGAGCGACTGGCTCAAGAAATATGTGACAGACGATGCGAAGAACTTCATGCATTACTCCAACACTGAGTACGACGATGTATTTAATACAGCATACACAACCGTTGATGACGATGTAAAAGTAGAAAACTACAAGAAGGCGCAGATGATCCTGGCAGAGGATGCGGCAGCCGTTTACATCGAAGATCCGGCGAATCTCGTAGCAGTCAGCAAGAAGTTTGGCGGCTACACCTTCTACCCGACGGCAGCAGAGGATATGTCCCTGTTATATCAGGTAGAGCAGTAAAATATACAGTTACAATCCAGCAAATTCCTGTTGCTACCACGTTTTCTTACGGCACTTTCGGTTCCAAAAGTGCCTGCCCGTGAACAGTAACCAGGAAATAACAACAGAATAAGAAGCGGTAAACGCAGGAGGGAATTATGAAATTCTTTATAAAAAAACTGATAACTCTCATTATCACATTGTTGGTCATATCCTTCCTGACGTTTACCGCTTTTTCTGTGATTCCGGGCGATGCGGCACTTTCCAGGCTGGGAAAGGACGCGACGGAAGAGCAGTTAGAGCGGGCGCGGGATGAGATGGGATTAAATGATCCACTTCTGGAGCGGTATGGAAGATGGGTGACCGATGCGATGCAGGGGGATTTCGGGGAGTCCTACCGGTATGAGGGAACCTCAGTCCGCTCCCTTCTGGCACAGCGGCTTCCGGTCACGGTGCTTCTGGCAGTCATTTCCCTGCTCATCATCACGGTGATTTCAGTTCCGCTCGGAATCCTGAGTGCCCGGTTTGCCGGGAAATGGGTCGATACGCTGACGAACTGCCTGACGCAGATTCTGATGGCGGTGCCGTCATTCTTTCTCGGCATGATCCTGACCTACGTGTTTGGACTGATTCTTCATATGTTCCAGCCGGGTAAATTTATCGAACCGTCGGAAAATTTCGGAAAGTCTGCACAGTACCTTTTATTTCCGGCGCTCGCGGTGGCGCTGCCGAAGATTGCGATGGTGGTGAAATTCCTGCGAAGCTCGATTCTGACCGAGATGAACCGGGAATACGTGCGGACTGCCTACAGCCGCGGCAATACGGAAACGGCGGTATTGTACGGGCATGTGCTGAAAAATGCGATGATTCCGGTTGTGACGTTCTTTGCGATGGTAATCGCGGAGATCCTTGCCGGCAGCATCGTGGCGGAGCAGGTGTTCAGCGTGCCGGGAATCGGAAGACTTCTGATCAGCTCGATCTCCAACCGCGATTATCCGGTTGTGCAGGCGATCGTGCTGTACATCACATCGGTGGTCGTACTTATCAATTTTGCGGTTGATATGATTTATCAGGTTTTGGATCCGAGAGTCCGAACGGCGGAAGAATAGAGGGAAGACGAATGAAACGAAAGAATTATAATCTGATGATAGGGGGCGCGATCACGCTGTTCTTTCTGGCAGTTGCCCTGATCGGACAGTTCTGGACGCCGTATGGGACGACGACGATGGACTCCATGGCAGTCAATCTGGCGCCGTGTGCAGCACACCCGCTGGGAACGGATAACTTCGGGCGCGATATTTTGAGCCGTGTGATGGCGGGAAGCGGCAGCACCTTTTTTGTGGCAGTCTGCACGGTTCTGATCGGGTGTGTGTTTGGCACGATCGTCGGTGCGCTGACCGGCTATTTCGGCGGCTTTTTCGATAACCTGATCATGCGTTTCAATGATATCCTTTTATCGTTTCCGAGCATTCTTCTGGCGCTTATCTTCATCAGCCTGACGAAGCCGGGAAGCTACAACATCATTCTGGCGCTGGGAATCCTTTTTATTCCGAGTTTTGCCCGGATCGTCCGCAGTGAGGTGATCCGGTGCCGGGAACTGGATTTTGTCAAGAGTGCGCGGATCCTTGGCGCAGGGCATATCCGGATTATTTTCGCTCATATTCTGCCGAATGCGGCGGTCAGCCTTTTGACGGCGGCAGCGATCGGATTTAACAATGCGGTGCTGGCGGAGGCGAGTATGAGTTATCTGGGACTGGGAATCCAGCCGCCGGAGCGAGTCTCGGGAGAATGCTTTACGAAGCGCAGTCGTACCTGTTCAATGCGCCGTGGTACGCGATCGGACCGGGCGTGACGATCATCCTGATTATTCTGGGATTCAGCATGGTGAGCGAGGGGCTGCGCTCGATGCAGCAGTAAGGAGGCGAAAAGATGGAACCATTGGTTGAAATAAAAAATCTGTCGATCCGTTTTCCAGAAGGAAATTCGACCTTTGAGGCAGTCAAGGGCATCAGCTTTTCGATCGGAAAAGGCGAGATCGTCGGAGTAGTCGGCGAGTCAGGGTCAGGAAAATCCATGAGTGCGCTTGCACTGATGGGGCTGCTTCCGAAGGACGCCGAGATTGCCTCCGGATCGCTCTGTTTTCAGGGAGAAGATCTGGTGACCATGAAACCGGAAAAGCGGAGACAGCTATGCGGCAGCAAAATGGCGATGGTCTTTCAGGAGCCGATGACCTCCTTAAATCCGGTATTGAAAATCGAACGGCAGGTCGGGGAAAGCCTGCGGATCCATACGAAACTCGGAAATGCTGAGATCCATGAACGGGTGGTGCAGGCACTCTCAGAAGTCGGTCTGCCGGACCCGGAGGGGCTGTGCGGTAAATACCCGCATGAGCTTTCCGGCGGCATGCGCCAGCGTGTGATGATCGCGCAGGCGATGATCAATTCTCCGAGTCTTCTGATTGCGGATGAACCGACGACAGCGTTAGACTGTGTCGTTCAGGCACAGATCCTGGAGCTTCTGCGGAATATCCACCGGACCAAGGGAACGTCGATTCTCTTTATTTCCCATGATCTGAATGTTGTGCGTGCGCTCTGCAGCCGTGTGATCGTGGTTTATAAGGGCGAGATCGTGGAAGAAGGGCAGACGGAAGACGTCCTTCTGCATCCGAAGCATGAATATACGCGCCATCTGGTGGCGTCGATTCCGGAGGGAGAAAAAGGGGAAAGCTCCGGCGGGGAGATCCTGCGCCTGACGGATTTGAACGTATTTTACGATGTGCGTGGCGGTCTGTTCCGTAAAAAAGGAAAAAAACACGTAATTCACGATCTGAACCTGTCGGCAAGAGAGGGAGAGATTGTGGGGATCGTGGGCGAGAGCGGCTGCGGCAAATCGACGCTCAGCAAGACGATCCTAGGACTTCACGACAATTATACGGGTGAGGTGAAAGTGCGTGACGGCGTCCGTCCGCAGATGGTATTTCAGGATCCGGCGGGATCGCTCAACCCGGCGCGGACGATCGGATGGATTCTGGAAGAACCGCTGCGCCTGCGCGGCATCAGGGACCGCACAGAGCGCAGGCAGCTTGTGAAGGAAATGCTTGAAAATGTCGGACTGGACGAGTCCTTTGCGGCGCGCCATCCGAGAGAGCTTTCTGGCGGTCAGAAACAGCGCATCAGCATCGGCGTGGCACTTCTCATGGATCCGCGCCTGGTGATCGCGGATGAGCCTGTTTCGGCGCTTGATGTGACGGTCCAGTCCCAGATTTTGAACCTGCTTTTGAAGCTGCATGCCGAAAAGCAGATGACCATCCTCTTTATTTCCCACGATCTGAACGTCGTGCGCGGGCTCTGCAGCCGTGTCATGGTCATTTACAAGGGTGTGATTGTGGAAGAGGGTCTGGCAGAAGAGATCTATGAGCATCCGGCGCACCCGTACACGAAACTTCTGCTGGAAGCGGCGATCGGCGGGGATACAATGGAACTGGATGCGGAGGCAGGAAAGCAGAGTGCGGAGAAGTGTATCTTTTATGAGCGCTGTCCGAAGAGAAGAGAGGCGTGTGCCCATGTGCCGCTGTCACCGGAGGCAGTACAACTTTCAAGGACACACTGGGCGCGGTGTATTCAGATAGAAGCATAATCTGATAAGCTGAAATAGAGAAAAACGAAATAGCAGCCGAAAAAAGACAGACGGTTCAGACTATGCCAGGGAAAGCGGCATGGCTTGAATCGTCTGTCAATGTTTTTTCCTGCGGTGGGAAATCAAAGTGCGCGGCTGCTCACTGGAAGAATCCTGCTGCCCCTGCTGTGCCTCACCGGAAAGCTGCAGCGGCTCCCGGCGGTGCCGGAGTGAATGGTAAAAAAGCCAGATCAGATCCACCAGGGCGATCAGAAACGCACATCCGGCTAATAGATGAAATACCTCATGCGTCAGAGCGGGATACGGCAGAGCGGATATGATATAAGGAGAAGTCATGTTCCGCAGGGAGCTCACCGTCCAGGAGAGACTGTCCGCCATCGTCTGGAGAAGCGATTCATAGGTATCCTCGTTCAGGCGGATCAAACGCCCGTTTAATGAAAGTGCTTTGCGTTCGGGCGGCTCTGGATAGCCGGAAGACGGATCGAGCAGATAGAAATGGCAGGTTCCATTTTCCAGAGAGTAATAATAATATCCGGTCTCTTTCTTTCCATCGTAGGCAGCGCACCCTGTATAATATAAGGAAGGAGCGTTCACCGAGACATAGGGCTGAGCCGGGTTATAAAAATCTTCAAACTTGCACTGGCTGTTTATCGGCCGCGGGGAGTGTGAATTTTCCCCGGCATTCTGCCACAGGAGCAGGATGGATGCGATCAGCACCAGCGCCGGAAGCCACATCTGCCGACGGTAAAAACGGCGGCTTTTGATGGGGGAATGTTTTTGTTTTTCAGTCAAATTTTTCATACGCTCTAGTATAGTCAGTTCTGCGTGGAACGTCAAGAGTTAGTGTATACGACAAAATCCTGCTGCCACCACGTTTTCTTACGGCACGTTCGGTTCCCAAAGTGCCTACCTGTGAACAATTACTCCATTCCTGGTCATCTGCGCGTGCTTTTTCAATTATTCTTGCAAACAGGGCGAAAAATTGCTATGATGGGAGTGCTGGCATCGGAAGGAGATTGTGCAGTAAGGGAAAGCTTTCGGTGCATGGCAGTCATTTTTGCATCGGCAATATAGAAGGAGAGGCTAAATGGACGCTTACACGAGTTTTGCGGAAGTATATGATATGTTTATGGATAATATTCCCTATGAGGACTGGTGCGGGTACCTGACTTCTCTTTTAAAGGAATATGGGATCAACGATGGTCTGGTGCTGGATCTGGGATGCGGAACCGGCACGCTGACGGAGCTTCTGGCAAAGGAAGGCTATGATATGATCGGCGTGGATGTCTCGGAGGATATGCTGCAGGAAGCAATCGAAAAACGGGCAGAATCCGGGCTGCCAATTCTGTATTTATTGCAGGATATGCGTGAATTTGAATTGTACGGGACGGTCCGGGCGGTCGTGAGTATCTGCGATTCGCTGAATTATATTCTGGATTATGACGATCTGGCGCACGTATTTTCGCTGGTCAACAATTATCTGGATCCGAAGGGAATGTTCATTTTCGACCTGAACACGGAGGCAAAGTTTCAGGCAATGGGAAGTGAGACGATCGCGGAGGTGCGCGACGAGGGGAGCTTCATCTGGGAAAATGAGTATGATGAAGAGGAGAAAATTAACTCCTACGATCTGACGCTCTTTATCCGCGAGGAGGATGACTTATACCGCCGCTATCAGGAGACGCATTTTGAGCGCGCGTGGTCGTTGGACGAGATAAAAAAGGCGCTCACAGAGGCGGGCATGGAATTTGTGGCGGCGTATGACGCATTTACGAAGAACGCGCCGCGAAAAGAGAGCGACCGAATCTATGTGGTTGCGAGAGAACATGGAAAAGAGGTATAAATGATGGAAAAGATAAAAGCAGGTGAAATAACGGGACAGACCGGAGATTATATGCTCCGTGCGACGGCGGCGAATGGTCAGATCCGCGCATTTGCGGCGACTTCCCGCGATCTGGTGGAGAAAGCCAGACAGGCGCACAATACCAGCCCGGTGGCGACCGCAGCGCTGGGACGCCTGATGACGGCAGGGGTCATGATGGGATCGATGATGAAAGCGGACAGTGATCTTTTAACCATCCGGGTCGAGGGCGATGGTCCGATCGGCGGTCTGACGGTGACAGCTGATAAGAACGGCAATGTCAAGGGCTACGCGTTCCACCCGGAGGTAATGCTGCCGCCGAATGCGAAGGGCAAACTGGATGTGGGCGGTGCGCTGGGAGTCGGCGTCTTGAGCGTAATCCAGGATATCGGTTTGAAAGAGCCGTATGTGGGACAGACGATCCTGGTAACGGGTGAGATTGCGGAAGATCTGACTTATTACTATGCGACCTCCGAGCAGACTCCGTCCTCCGTGGCACTGGGCGTTCTGATGAATAAAGAAAATACGGTGCGCCAGGCAGGCGGATTTATCATCCAGCTGCTTCCGGGAGCAGAGGAAGCGACGATCGCGGCACTTGAAAAGACGATCGGTGAGCTGGAGCCGGTGACGACGATGTTAAATAAGGGAATGACCCCGGAGGACATTCTGGAGCTGATTTTAGGACAATTTGGTCTGGAGATTCTGGATAAGATGCCGATTCAGTTTACCTGCAACTGCACCAAGAGCCGTGTAGAAAAGGCGCTGATCAGCATCGGCGGCAAGGAGCTGCAGGAGATGATCGACGAGGGCAAGAGCATCGAAGTCAACTGCCAGTTCTGCAACAAGCACTATGAATTTAGTGTGGATGAGCTGAAAAAACTGTACGAGAAAGCTAAGAAGTAAAAAGAAATGAGATAATAGATATGGCTGCTGTGCGGAAAAAGGATATTTGGATATGTTCCGCATGGCAGGACAGAAAAAAGGTCACTGTTCACACATGTGTGAGCAGTGACGAAAAAGGGATACTGCCGAAGCGGTATCCCTTTTTATAATCACTTTACTTAGATCAATATAACGTATTCGCAAAATATATATCAAACATATTTGGAAAACAGGTACACTGGAAAGTTGATGATTAAAGCTTGGTTACGTTAGTAGCCTGCGGTCCCTTAGCACCGTTAACAACTTCGAACTCTACCTGAGCGCCTTCCTCAAGAGACTTGAAGCCTTCCATGTTCAGTCCGGAGTAGTGAACGAATACATCGTTGCCCTGCTCGTCGCAGATAAATCCGTAACCTTTCTGGTTGTTGAACCACTTTACAGTACCTCTGTTCATATGATACCTCCAAAAAAATATAAAAAATAGTGATGGCCGCATGGATTTACGACCTGTTCCAAGAATAGCATAGTTTCATATTGATGTCAAACGTTTTCGCATAAAATTTCTGGAAATTCAGACATTTAAAAATAGTTAAATTTTTGTGGAAAATAAGGGCATTTGTTACTGTACACACATGTGTGCCCAGTAACGGGTATTTTCCAGAAAGCCGCGAAAGAAAGTGGGGTTGTCAAACCAGAATACGGGGGGTAAAATAGGAGGAAAGGAAAGGGGAAAGAGGTAGGAAAATGAATTATATTTACAATGCGTATCATCATTTTTTGACGATCACGAAACATAAATGCGAGGTCATGAAAAACTGCTTTGCGGTAGGGCTGTACCGCCAGGGACTTCTGCACGACCTGTCCAAGTATTCCTGGGAGGAATTTGCGACCGGCGTTAAATATTATCAGGGAAACCGCAGCCCAAATGCGGCGGAAAAAGAAGAAAAGGGCTATTCGGCGGCATGGCTGCACCACAAGGGACGCAACAAACATCATTTCGAATATTGGATCGATTTTGCACCGGACAAGTCCTGGGGGCTTGTCGGCAATAAAATGCCCCTTCGCTACCTGATCGAGATGGTAATGGACCGGATTGCCGCGTCGAAGGTTTATAAGGGAAAAGATTACACGGATGCGTGTGCGTGGGAATACTTTGAAAGAGGAAGAGATTTTGTCGTGATGCACCCGAGGACGAAGTACCAGCTGGAATATCTCCTCACGATGCTGAAAGAACAGGGCGAGGAGAGAACCTTTGCGTTCATCCGGGCGCTGCTTGCACGGGAGAGGGCGAAAGAACAGGCAGTCCGGAGAAAACGGATGGGACACGTGATCCGGGAGATAAGAGAGCGTGGACGGGTGCTGTAATTTATAAGGACAATTCTCTCAGATAATTATGTAAGTACAGCACTGCCGTCTCTGGATCTGTGAAAAGCTGTTCTGAATACGGCACAAACAGCTGCTTACTCTTATAGTCTGCTTTCAGGCATTCATGCCACATCGGAGTGCCATCTGCAAGAAGCGGCTGCGGCACAAACAGCCCGGCTGCGCGGGTGTAGCACGTTTTGGCGGTTGCCTTCTTGCGGGCGGAGCGATCCACATACTGACCGACACTTTTGTGGATGGCGCAGTCCTCGTAGATCATATAGTAATAATTCTCATAATCGTTGTAAAATCGTTTCAGCTCCCCGGAATATAATGGAAGGTCGAGCGTCAGGCGGTTTCCTTCCGCCGACAGCTCCAGATCACCGATGGAAAACTGGAATCCGCTTGTCAGAGAGACGGGACTTTCATAGTGAAGCAGCAGGTGCTTTTCTGAGTTTCCGTCCGCATATGGGATATCACGGCTTTCTGAACCTTTGAAAGAAAAATCGCCGGTCAGAAAGTCCGGGTAGGCGAGAATCGGCAGAATCTGCGGCATTCCCTTTAAGTCATCCTCGTTATGGAGAATCAGAAGGTGTTTCAGCAATTCAGAGTGCGTCTGTAAATATTCACCGTAAACCTCGATGAGCTGACCGCCGTTGTACTTATCTTCGCGGGCAATGCCGAGGAACCGCTCGATGCTTTTCTGTTTCAGATTTTCAAGTCCCAGCAATTTTTTTAATGGGCGTATTTTCTTATAAATATCAAAACTTTCAACCGCTTCAAAATTCCAGTCCTTTTTATAAAAAACACAGCGTTTCGTCAGAAATGGAATGTCAAACCCGTCGCCGTTGAAATGGACGAGGATGCGCTTTGTCCGGAGAAGTGCAAAAAAAGCGTCGAGAACCTCTTCCTCTGCATCCCTCGTCTCGGCAAAATACTGGGTCAGAATCCAGGTGTTTCCGTCGTGCCAGACGCAGCCGATCAGATAGACCGAGGCGTAGTCGCCGGAAAAGCCGGTCGTCTCGATATCGAAAAAAAGCAGATCGGAGATAGCTCCTAACCGTTTGGGCGGATAAGAGGAAGTAAAGGTCAGCGGATTTTGAATGGTAATCATTTGGCAGTATCCTCCTGTGTCGGTTTATAATGTCCGCCCCAGATCCGCATTGCGTCGGGGATTGGTTTCAGACTGTAACCTATGGCGTTATTATAAATTTATCGGAAGTGAAAAGCAACCGTTTAAAACGACAAAACAATAACACACCCGGTATCGTGAAATATCCGTTCTGGCAGTTGAGTAAAAAGAAAAACAATTTGTAAACCTTCAGTGGTACAAGTTTGGCAATCTTTTGAAATTCCGATATACTAGAAAATGTCGGAAGTGACAGCGGGAAATGTGGTTGTACCAATATGGCAATTTGGGAATTTTTGGCGGAAAGACTGGCAGATTATGAGATCCCGCGCGAATTTGCCTTGCTAAAGGAGTTTTCAAAGACTGAAAGCGGAAAGATTTGTAAAAAAGAACTGTGAAAATTGCTTTTTCTTGTCGAAAAAAGAAAATGATTTATTGTGCAAAATGACAAAAGTGACGTTGACAAAATTGGAAAAGAGTGGTATATTTACATACAGCAATCAAACTATTTAATGTAACGGTTGTGAACGTGACCGGAGAGCTGCTTTCTGTGGGGGAAAAGCGGCTCTCTTTTTATATATGTTTGACTTTTTGTATAGTGACAGCTACAATAAATTCGTAACTGTTCAGTACCTTCACAGTCACGCGCAAAAATCCATTTAAAATTGCCTACGGCAATGGGATTTTTGCCTGCTGATCCATGTTTTCGTACGGTCAGCGCAGTAAATGCGCAGACCTATTGAACAGTTGCTATGTTTTTAAAAATTATTTATAAGGGAGACAAACCATATGATAAGAGATGGCTTTATCCGGGTTGCCGCGTCAACACCGGAAGTGAAGGTGGCAGATGTAGAGTACAACCGGGAACAGGTTTGTGAACAGATAGAGGAGGGGCGCAAAAAGGGCGCTTCGATTATGGTATTTCCAGAGCTGGTGCTGACGGGATATACGTGCGGTGAGCTGTTTATCCAGAAATCGCTGCTGGCGAAGGCAAAGGAAGAGCTTAGGAAGCTGATCGCCTTTACAGCTGGCGATTCAATGCTTGTATTTGTAGGACTTCCGTGGGAATACAACAATAAATTGTACAATGTGGCAGCGGCGATCCAGGATGGAAAGCTGCTTGGTCTGGTTCCGAAGAGATGGATTCCAAACTATTCTGAATTTTATGAGGGACGTTATTTCAACCCGGGCTGGGAAAAGATAATCGACGTTTCCTGGGACGGTTATCAGGTGCCAATGGGAATGAAGCTTTTATTTTCCTGTGACAATGTGGAAAATCTCGTCGTGGGGGCGGAGATCTGCGAGGACGTCTGGGTTTTAAATCCACCGAGTATTGCACACGCGTCGGCGGGGGCAACGGTGATCGTCAACTGTTCTGCCAGCGATGAGGTGACAGGCAAGAGCGAGTACCGCAGAAGTCTGATCAGCGGTCAGTCGGCGCGGCTGCTCTGTGCGTATATTTACGCCAATGCGGGCGAGGGAGAGTCTTCCCAGGATCTCGTTTTTGGCGGCCAGAATATTATCGCTGAGAATGGCAATATCCTGTCGGAGTCAGCGCGATTTGAGAATCAGACGATCTACGCAGATATCGATTTGGAACGTCTGGAATGTGAGCGCCGCCGGATGACGACCTATCAGACAGAAGGCCGTGAGGATTACCGGTTTGTAAGCTTTACGCTGGATCGGAAACCGCTTGCGCTGGAGCGCGCGATCGATCCGACCCCGTTTGTCCCACACGATGCGGGCAGCCGGAACCGCCGTTGCGAGGAGATCCTTTCGATCCAGGCGATGGGATTGAAAAAACGTCTCAAACATACCGGATGCCGCCATGCTGTCGTTGGTATTTCAGGCGGTCTGGATTCAACGCTGGCCCTTTTAGTAACCGTGCGCGCCTTTGATCTGCTGGGGATTCCGCGTGAAAATATCCTGTCTGTGACGATGCCGTGCTTTGGTACGACTGACCGGACGTACCAGAATGCCTGCCAGCTCACGAAAAAGCTGGGTGCAACCTTGAAAGAAGTCGATATCCGAGAGGCAGTTACTATCCATTTCCGTGACATTGAACAGGATCCGTCGGTTCATGATGTAACGTATGAAAATTCACAGGCACGCCAGAGGACGCTGGTTCTGATGAATCTTGCCAATAAGATCGGCGGTCTTGTCATCGGCACCGGCGATATGTCGGAGCTGGCGCTTGGCTGGGCGACCTACAACGGCGATCATATGTCGATGTACGGTGTCAACTGCTCGGTTCCGAAGATGCTGGTGCGCCATCTGGTGCGCTATTATGCAGATACCTGTGGCGAGAAAGAGCTTTCTGATATTCTGCTGGATGTACTGGATACGCCGGTCAGCCCGGAGCTTCTGCCGCCGGAGGAGGATGGAAAGATCGCACAGAAAACGGAGGATTTGGTTGGTCCTTATGAGCTGCATGATTTCTATCTCTACTATATATTAAGATTCGGCTACCGTCCGGGCAAGATTTACCGCCTGGCGCGTCAGGCATTTGACGGTGCTTATGATAAGGAAACGATCCTTAAATGGCTGAAGGTGTTCTACCGCCGTTTCTTCAACCAGCAGTTTAAGCGTTCCTGCCTGCCGGATGGTCCGAAGGTAGGTTCTGCTGCAGTATCGCCGCGCGGCGACCTGCGTATGCCGAGCGATGCGTGCAGCCGCCTGTGGCTGGAGGAGCTGGAAACACTGGATGAGGATTGCGTTTACGGAGTGCCGGAGACGAAAGCGGCAGGAGGCAGCCTGTGATCGCGAGCACGGGCAACGCCCGTGTCAGAGCGGTGACGGCGCTTGCAAAGAAAGCAAAAGCAAGACGGGAACAGGGCGTCTTTTTGGTGGAAGGTCCGAAGATGTTCGGGGAACTGCCGGTGGAGAGACGCCGCGAAGTCTATGTGTCGGAAAATTTTCTGCGCCAGCAGGGGGAAAGAGCAGAAAAACTGCTGGCTGGCTGCCGGTATGAGACGGTGACGGATGAGGTCATGCGCCATATGTCGGACACCCAGACACCGCAGGGGATCCTGGCGGTAGCGGAACAGTTTTCCTATCAGCTCTCAGATGTGCTGAAAAATAGCCCGGACGGAAAGGCACCGGAGCTTGTGATTCTGGAGACGCTGCAGGATCCGGGTAATTTGGGAACAATCCTGCGTGCCGGAGAGGGGGCGGGTGTGACAGGCATCATTCTTGACCGAGGTTCAGCTGATATTTACAGCCCGAAGGTCATCCGTTCCACGATGGGCTCGATCTACCGGGTGCCGTTTATCTACACGGACGACCTGCATCAGACGATCGGGGAAGTAAAAAAGCAGGGAATCCGCCTCTATGCGGCGCATTTAAAGGGAAAACATAACTACGAAGAAGAAAATTATACAGGTCCGTCCGGCTTCCTGATCGGAAATGAGGCAAATGGTCTGACCGAGGAGACGGCGGCGCTTGCTGACGCGTGGGTAAGGATTCCGATGGCTGGAAAAGTTGAATCCCTCAATGCAGCGGTGGCGGCTTCGGTGCTGCTGTTTGAGACGGCACGGCAGAGACGGCAGTAAATTGCATTTTTTGAAACAATGTTTTAAGCCGGATAGTTTGTGCAAATAGAGAACTGTGAAGAAATAAATTGAACTGCAGATCGATATGTTCCATTAAGAAGTTTGTAATAAAACCGTAAGTTCAAAAACAGAGCTGATTGGTTGATAAATGTCAGAAAATATTGTATACTAGTTTTAAGATATCAGGGTCAAAAGACCTATATGGAAGGAGGGGATGACATGGCAGTATGGTGTGTCTGGCTGGCGGTGTTTGTAGTGTGTATCGGGCTGGAAGCAGCGTCGATGGCGCTGACTTCGATCTGGTTTGCTGGAGGCGCTCTGATTGCGTGTGTCCTGTCGATCGCGGGAGTGAATCTTTACATCCAGATGGCAGTGTTTGTCGTTGTTTCATTCCTTCTTTTGTATTCAACAAGACCATTGGCACTCCGGTATATCAATCAGAAGACGGTGCGGACCAATGTGGACGCGCTGGTGGGTAAAAAAGCGCGGGTAACCGCAGAGATTGATAACGACGAGGCGAGAGGGACGGCGATGGTGTCCGGTCAGGAATGGACGGCACGCTCGGCGGATGGAAGCCGGATTCCGAAGGATACGATGGTACAGATTCAGGCGGTCAGCGGCGTCAAGCTGATTGTCAGCAAATGTAAGGAGGAGTAGGAAATATGGGAGCAGTTATCAGTTTTCTTGTCATTGCAATTGTAGTACTTCTGATTTTGTCATCCTGTATCCGGATTGTGCCGCAGGCACAGGCATTAGTCGTAGAGCGTCTGGGTGCTTATCTGGAGACATGGTCGGTTGGCGTGCATTTCAAGGTGCCGTTCATTGACCGCGTGGCAAAAAGAGTCATTTTAAAAGAGCAGGTTGTAGATTTTGCACCGCAGCCGGTTATCACGAAAGATAACGTTACGATGAAGATTGATACGGTTGTATTTTTCCAGATCACGGATCCGAAGCTGTTTGCGTATGGTGTTGAGAACCCGATCATGGCGATCGAGAACCTGACGGCGACCACCCTTCGAAATATCATCGGTGATCTCGAACTTGACCAGACCTTAACCTCCCGTGAGACGATCAACACGAAGATGCGCGCTGCACTCGATGTGGCGACAGACCCGTGGGGAATCAAGGTAAACCGTGTTGAGTTGAAAAATATCATTCCTCCGGCAGCTATTCAGGATGCGATGGAGAAACAGATGAAGGCAGAGCGTGAGCGCCGTGAGTCCATTCTCCGTGCCGAAGGCGAGAAGAAATCGACGATCCTGGTAGCCGAAGGTAAGAAAGAGTCCGCGATTCTGGAAGCAGAAGCAGAGAAGGAAGCGGCGATCCTGCGTGCAGAAGCACAGAAGGAAAAGATGATCCGCGAGGCAGAAGGTGAGGCGGAAGCGATCCTCAAAGTCCAGAAAGCGGAAGCAGACGGACTTCGCTTCATCAAGGAAGCAGGCGCGGACAATGCAGTGCTGCAGCTCAAGAGCCTGGAGGCATTTGCCAAAGCAGCGGACGGCAAGGCAACAAAGATCATCATCCGTCCGAGATCCAGGCATTGCCGGTCTGGTAAAGGGTCTGACAGAAGTTGGCGCGGATGGTCAAAAGGCAGAGTAGCCGGGAGTGAGCGGCTCTAAGTTATAAAAAGAAGGTATAAGAAAAGGCTGGTGGTTATGTAAAGCAGGAACCGCAGCCTTTTTCGATTTCTTTTTTGACAAGCTTGCGGACATTCGGTATAATATCCCATAGTGATATGTATACCCATATATGTTGATGAAAGGGTATATGCAAGAAGCTATGTGCTATATGAAGAATGAGGCTGTTGTTTGCGAATATAAGTAAGGAGTGGATGCGTTGAACCTGCAGGAAAAAAGAAAGAAAAGCGCGAATATCGCGTTTGCCCTGGATATGCTTCATATCGTAGTGGGTATATTGATCGTGATATTTGCGGTTCTTGCGTTTCTGAACCCGGATGAAAACCGGATTTTGTTTCCGGTAATCTTTCTTCTGGCGGCGGTACTGAATTTTGCCAATGGCTATGACCGCTATCGCCGGGGAAGGGGAAGAAAGCATCTGCGGACCGGCGGAATGATCCTGATGGCAGTGGGAGCAGGATTGTTCCTTTTATGTATTGTCAGTACACTTACAATATGGTGGGGGTAATAAAAGTGAAAACAGAAGTTTTGCGAATGTTAAAAGAAACGGATGATTACCTGTCCGGACAGGAGATCTGTGAGCGTTTAAATGTATCACGGACGGCAGTCTGGAAAGTTATCAAACAGTTGGAGACAGAAGGATACGAGATAGAGGCGGTCCGGAACCGCGGTTACCGGCTGCGTTTCCTGGGCGATGTTCTCAGCCAGGCAGAGCTGGAGAGCAGCATCGACAGCGAGTGGGCTGGAAAAAATATTTTATATTTTGACGAGACGGATTCAACCAATACCGAGATCAAGAAAGCGGCGGAGAAAGATGCCCCGCACGGTACGCTGGCAGTCGCGGATTATCAGTCGATGGGAAAGGGACGCCGCGGAAGAAGCTGGGCGGCGCCGCATGGCGTCGGCATCTGGATGAGCCTGCTTCTGCGCCCGGAGCTTCCTCCGACCTGCGCGTCGATGCTGACGCTGGTGGCGGCTCTGGCAGTTGCCGACGGGATTCGGGAGGTTTGTGATCTGGAGGCAAAGATCAAGTGGCCGAACGATATCGTCGTCAATGGAAAGAAGGTCTGCGGTATCCTGACCGAGATGAGCACGGAATTAGAGTGTATTAATTATATCGTGACTGGTATTGGTATCAACGTGGCAAATCACGAGTTCCCGGAGGAGATTCGGGATGTGGCAACGTCTCTGTATCTGGAGACAGGAAAAGAAGTGCGCCGCAGCCAGCTTATCGCCGCGATCATGCGTGCGTATGAGGGATATTATGATAAATTCATGGAAAACCAGAACATGAAATCCCTGATGGACGTTTATAACAGCCGTCTGGCAAACTGCGGTACACAGGTGCGCGTCCTGTCTCCGGGCAATGAGTATACGGGCATGGCGCTTGGAATTGATGAGATGGGCGAACTGCTGGTCCGCACAGAAGACGGAAAGGTATGCAAGGTGATCTCAGGAGAGGTATCTGTCCGGGGCATTTACGGATATGTATAAAGATTTTTATGCGTCGTTGAAGCCTTTAGAGGGGGAAATACCTTATGCGGAAGAAGAGAGGCTGGCGGCATCCGGCGCTCCATTGCTCTCCTGGTACCGGAAAAACCGGCGGCTCCTTCCGTGGCGGGAGAATCCGGAACCGTATTCGGTCTGGATTTCGGAGATCATGCTGCAGCAGACTCGGGTAGAGGCGGTCAAACCGTACTTTGCCCGTTTTATGGAAGCACTCCCGGACATCACCTCGCTCGCACAGGTGGACGAAGAGCGGCTTTTGAAGCTGTGGGAGGGACTTGGGTATTATTCCAGAGCCCGGAACCTAAAAAAGGCAGCGGTCTGCCTGATGGAAGACTACGGCGGTCAGATGCCGGCGTCGCGGGATGAGATATTGAAACTTCCGGGCATCGGAAGTTATACAGCCGGGGCAGTTGCGTCGATCGCGTATGATCTGCCGGCTCCGGCGCTGGATGGAAATGTGGTGCGTGTTCTGACACGCCTGTTTGCTGACCCACAGGACAGCACGAAGCCGGCGCTTCGAAAGAAATATGAGCGGCGCCTGGAGGCGGAACTTGTGCGCCGGACGGAGGAAAGAGATTCCTATTTGTTAGCCGGTGATGATGCCGGTGAGGTTTCAACGGCATCACGGTCAGAAGAGCTATTTCATCCAGGTGAATATAATCAGGCATGGATCGAGCTGGGCGCGCTTGTCTGCATCCCGGGCGGACGTCCGCTCTGTGAAAAGTGCCCGCTGGAATCCCTTTGTCTGGCGCACCGGCGGGGAGAGGAGGAGCAATATCCGGTCAAGCCGCCGAAAAAGCCGCGCCGGATCGAGGAAAAAACGGTCTGCCTGATTGAGTGGGAGGATACGGTGGCGATCCGCAAGCGCAGCAGCAAGGGATTGTTGGCGTCCCTCTACGAATATGTCAATCTGGACGGAAAAAAGAGTGCGGCGGAGGCAGCGAAAGAACTGGGGATCGCGGAGGCGGATATCAGGGAAACCGAGGATCTGCCGGATGCAGTCCACATTTTTTCCCATGTTGAATGGCATATGTGCGGACGCAGAATCCGCCTGAAACGGGCATCCGGTTATCAGGATAAAGCAGTTTTGATGGTGTGCCGGGCACAGCTGCAGGATCGCTATCCGATCCCCAATGCATTTCGCGTGTATACAAATATATTAATATGAAATACTGTTAGTGTGGGGGAGCAGGAGAAATGGCGATTATGAAAAAAATGCTTTTTATCATCAATCCGAGATCTGGCAAAGAACAGATTCGAAGTCGTCTTCTTGAAATTTTAGATAGTTTTGTAAAGGCGGGCTATGGACCGTCTGTTTATATTACGCAGGGCCCGAAGGATGCGGAGTATCAGGCGGCGCGTGCGAAAACGAAGGAACTGGTCGTGTGCAGCGGCGGGGACGGTACGCTCAACGAGGTGGTATCGGGGCTGATGACGATCACCCCGGAAAAGCGTCCGGAGTTAGGGTATATCCCGTCGGGTTCCACGAATGATTTCGCATCCAGTCTGGGACTTCCGAAAAATATGCGGAAAGCGGCGCAGACAGCTGCGCTGGGAAAGCCATTTCTGGTGGATGTCGGTGTATTCGGCAAAAACCGGTATTTCGTCTATGTGGCGGCGTTCGGAGCATTTACGGAGGTATCCTATTCGACCCCGCAGGAGACGAAAAATATTTTGGGGCATCAGGCATATATGCTGGAAGCTATCAAACGCCTGACAGGGCTTAAATCCTACCGGATGCGCCTTACGTGGGAACATCTGGGGGAGCAGAGAGAATTGGAAGAGGAATTTATTCTGGGAATGGTGACCAATACGATCTCGATCGGAGGTTTTAAAGGACTGGTTGGTATGGACGTGGCGCTGGATGACGGGGAGTTTGAGGTGCTTCTGGTCCGGAAACCGCGCACGCCGCTTGACATTGCAAGTATTGCTGGCTATCTGATTCAGAGAGAGGGCGAAAATGAATGCGTATTCAAGTTCCGCACCTCGAAACTGACGGTACAGTCGGAGGAGCTGGTGGACTGGTCGCTGGACGGTGAGTTTGGTGGAAGCCAGACAGAGGTCGTGATTGAAAATAAACCAAGAGAGATTGCGATCAGGGTGCCTAAAGTTACGGTTCGCGGGTAGGTACTTTTGGAACCGAAAGTGCCGTGAGAAAACGTGGTGGCAGCAGGAATTTGCCGTATTTAAATGCGAAGCCACGGCAAATTGCGTTACTGGGCACGTATGCGTGAACAGTAACTGCCTAAATAGAAATAGATCGAAAAATTTCGAAAATTGTTGAAAAATAGAATTTAATCGTATATAATGTACTTTCGGGATATTGCAGGGAAAGGTGCAGGGAAATAAAAGCACACAAACAATCGAGGGACAATATCACGTTAGATATAAAGAAACTTCTAAGCGAAATAAATCGAAAGGACGTTAATTCGTGGAGAAAGAAAATTTTTTAGGTAAGTTAAGGAAACTGGTAGAGTTAGCAAAGTCCAAGCAGAACGCGCTGGACGTGACAGAGATCAATAACTTTTTTATGGGCGATAATCTGCAGACAGAGCAGATGGAGCAGATTTACAATTATCTGGAGCAGAATAATATTGATGTCATTCCGGAGGTGATCGATGATTCGATCCTCAAGGAAAATGATTCGATGCTCGATGATGATGTGGATGATGAATTCCTCAAGAACGAGGAAGAGGATATCGATCTGGATGCGATCGATCTGTTAGAGGGAATCGGCACGGAAGATCCGGTCCGCATGTACCTGAAAGAGATCGGTACCGTTCCGCTTCTGAGCGCGGAGGAGGAGATCCGCCTTGCAAAGCGCAAAGCAGAGGGTGATGTGAATGCAAAAGAGCGCCTGATTGAGGCAAACCTGCGCCTGGTTGTCAGCATTGCAAAGCGCTATACAGGACGCGGCATGAGCTTCCTGGATCTGGTTCAGGAAGGCAATCTGGGTCTTATTAAGGGCGTTGAGAAGTTTGATTATACAAAGGGTTATAAGTTAAGTACATATGCGACCTGGTGGATTCGTCAGTCTGTTACAAGGGCTCTGGCGGATCAGGCGAGAACTATCCGTGTCCCGGTGCATATGGTAGAGACGATCAACAAGATGTCCAAGATGCAGCGTAAGCTGACGCTGGAACTGGGCTATGAGCCGTCGGTGGCAGAGCTTTCCGAGGCGCTTGGCATGTCCGAGGATAAGGTCATGGAGATCATGCAGATCGCACGTGAGCCAGCTTCCCTGGAAACCCCGATCGGTGAGGAAGACGATTCCAATCTGGGTGATTTCGTAGCGGACGGCAACGTGGTAACGCCGGAAGGGAATGTAGAATCTGTTATGCTGCGTGAGCATATCGATGCATTGCTTGGAGACCTGAAGGAGAGAGAGCGTCAGGTTATTATTCTCCGGTTTGGTCTGGAGGACGGACATCCGAGAACCCTGGAAGAGGTCGGAAAAGCATTCAACGTAACGAGAGAGCGTATCCGCCAGATCGAGGCAAAAGCACTTCGTAAATTAAGAAATCCGGTCCGGAGCAAACGGATTCGCGATTTCCTGTAAGAGTTGTATCATTTTGATAAAAAGGGAAATTTGTTTGGAATTTTCTGAAAGGTTTAATAAAAAGATAAAGCAGTTTGTACCCGTCCGTGGGTACAGGCTGCTTTTTCAAGTTTTGAAGAATATGAATTATTGTGCATATCTTCATATGACGTCTAAGGATGGAAATGATGTTTGTCAGGAAAGAAGCGTTTCGGATAGAAGTATCGTGTGCTAGAAGGAAAATGCACGGACAGATGGGAACTTATAGAAAGAGGAGAGAAAAATGTCGGAACCAATGAAAAATCCGCCAGCCAGAAAGACACAGACGGCGAGACGGAATTATCAGAAAGAAATGGAAAAAGTGCTGGATGCAGCAGTCCGGGACGGCAGAGTTCCGACTTTATTTCTCCACAGCTGTTGTGCGCCGTGCAGCAGCTACGTGCTGGAATATCTGTCGCAGTATTTTTCGATTACGGTGTTCTACTACAATCCGAATATTTCACCGAAAGAGGAATATGAGGCGCGCACGGAGGAGGTACAGCGGCTGATCCGGGAGCTTCCAGCGGTGCATCCGATCCGGTTTGTAGAAGGAAAATACGACCCGGAATGCTACTATGAGGCAGTCCGGGGGCATGAGAAGGATCCGGAGGGCGGCGAGCGCTGCGGTATTTGTTTTGAGATGCGCCTACGGGAAGCGGCGAAGCTGGCAGCCGAGGGCGGCTATGACTGGTTCACGACGACCCTCACGATCAGTCCGCTCAAAAATGCCGGGCGCCTCAATACGATCGGGCAGGCGATGGGAGAAGAGTATCATGTGGCATTTCTGCCGTCGGATTTCAAGAAAAAAGAGGGATATAAGCGCTCGATCGAGCTGTCGGCGCAGTATCATCTATACCGGCAGAATTACTGCGGATGCGTGTTCTCGAAGCGGGAGCGTGAAGAGCAGATGCAGAAGGAGAGGCAGGAAACATCGTGATTTGCGGGGTGATATGTTTGGTTGAAGATGAGTTTGTATGGATGATTGCCTGTAGCTGTGAAAGTATGAAACGGCTGTGAGGGGAAAAAGTGGTACTGTTCACAGGTAGGCACTTTTGGAACCGAAAGTGCCGTAAGAAAACGTGGTGGCAGCAGGAATTTGCCGTATTTAAATGCGAAGCCACGGCAAATTCCGTTACTGAGCACGTATGCGTGAACAGTAACAAAAAAGTTACAAGAAAAGATGGAAACAGAAAGGAAGAAACGCAATGTACCGCTTATGTATATTTGATTTGGATGGAACTCTTTTAAATACGGTTTATGCGCTGACTTATGTGACAAATTTAACATTGGATGCATTCGGACTGCGCCATGTTACACCGGAGGAAACGAAACGGATCGTGGGAAATGGATACCGGATGCAGATGAAGCGCGCGCTGGTGCTGGCGGGGGACGAGAAGTTGGTTCATTATGAAGCGTCGCTTCCGATTTATATGGAGAATTTCTCTAAATACTGCCTGAAAGACGTAGAGCCATATGACGGTATCCGGGAACTGCTGGCGTCGTTAAAAGAGATGGGTGTACATGTGGCTGTCCTTTCGAACAAGCCGCATGATCAGGCAATTGTGAATATTGAGACATTCTTTGGGAAAGGATATTTTGATGTGGTGCGCGGCGAGCAGGCGGGAACGCCGAAAAAACCGGCTCCAGACGGGGCGTTCGCCATCTGCCGGGAACTGGGTATAAAACAGGAAGAGTGTCTGTATCTGGGCGATACGAATACAGATATGGAAACTGGGCTGAATGCCGGAATGGACACGGTCGGCGTGCTCTGGGGCTTCCGTGACCGGGAAGAGCTGGAAGGCTGCCATCCGCAGTATATTGTGGCACATCCGTCGGAAGTAGCGGAGATTGTGAAGAAAAAGAATGAGTCACATGGAAGAATGGAGTAGTGTCTGTGTTTGTTCATAGCTGTGAAAAGAGAAACAGTTGTGAAAGAAAATGATATTTGAAAGAGTAATTCGAAATGTTTATTGAAAAACATTTACTGAAATAGAAGAAGTTAAGGGTAAAAAAGAAATATGGTAAAACACAAGAATGGATTTAAATGTAAATGGATATCATGGATGCTTGCTTTTTTGATTGCCTTTTCCTGTGTTCTTACAGCGTGTACGCCACGGCGGGGAACTGCATCGTCTGATTCATCGTCGAATCCGTTAAAAGGGGCAGATGCGTCTGGTGATACGCGCTTAAACGTTGTGACGACGCTATTTCCGTATTACGATTTTCTCCGGCAGATTGCCGGGGATTCGATCCGGCTGACGATGGTTGTTCCGGCGGGCATGGACAGCCATTCGTTCGAGCCGACGCCGGCGGACATGATCACGATCCAGAATGCAGATCTGTTAGTCTGCAACGGCGGTACGATGGAACAGTGGCTTTCGCAGGTGCTTGATTCCTTCGGGGAAGGCACCGGACCGAAGCGCGTCGTGACGATGATGGACTGCGTGGATGTAGTGCAGGAGGAGATCGTCGAGGGCATGGAAGATGGAGAGGCGCACGATCATGGACATACGCATGTTCATGCGGATGGAACAGTTCATGCGGGTGATCACGATCATGAGTCGGAAGATCATGCTCACAGTGAAGAAGAACATGAGCCAGAGGACCATGTTTACAGTGAAGAAGAACACGACACAGAAGAGCATATTCACAGCGAGGATGAGCATGATATGGAAGATGTGGCGGTTCATGATGAAGATCACGCTCAAGAGTATCTGGATGAGGACGATGGTCACGGCGTCGAGATTGAATATGACGAGCACATCTGGACATCCCCGGTCAATGCGAAAAAGCTGGCCGGCGTGCTGGCGGAGGTGCTGGCACAGGAAGATCCGGCGCACGCGGCTTCCTATGCGGAAAACTGCGCGTCCTATCAGGATAAATTGACGGAATTGGATGCAGAATTCAGAGAAGTTGTCTCCCATGCCAAGCGCCGTCTCGTCGTTTTCGGTGATAAATTTCCACTCCGGTACTTTTTCGATGAGTATGGGCTGGAATACAGGGCGGCATTTTCAGGATGCAGTACGGATACGGAGCCGAGTGCCAAGACCATCGCCTACCTGATCGATAAGGTGCGGGAGGAACAGATACCAGCCGTCTATTACCTGGAGCTTTCCAGCCCGCGCGTGGCGGAGATCATCGGGGAAGAGACGGGCGCGGAACCACTGTTGTTCCACTCCTGCCACAATGTGACGAGACACCAGTTTGATTCGGGCGTTACCTATCTGGAATTGATGGAGCAGAATGTAAAGAACTTGAAAAAGGGATTGTCATAAAAAGAATAGATGATTATGGGAAAAAGTCTTTAGCCATGGTGAATGTTTATGACAATAGAAGAGTAGAGCAGTAGTGAAAGGAATTATAGATGGGATTACTCTTAAAATGTGAGCATGTAGGTTTTGGTTATGAAAACCAGGATGCGGTGCTGGATGTGAACCTGGAGGTAAATGAGGGCGATTACATCTGCATTGTCGGGGAAAATGGTTCGGGAAAAAGTACCCTGATGAAGGGCATTCTGGGACTTTTAAAACCGACTTCGGGCAGGATTGAATATTCGGAAGAATTAAAAAAAGCCGGTATTGGTTACCTGCCGCAGCAGACCGACGCGCAGAAGGACTTTCCAGCGACTGTGTTTGAGGTGGTTATCTCCGGGTGCCTGGGAAAACGCGGCAGCCGCCCGTTTTATTCGATGAAAGAAAAGAAAGAGGCGCGGGCAAATCTGGATCGTCTGGGAATCCGCGATCTGGAAAAAAGCTGTTTCAGAGAGCTTTCCGGCGGTCAGAAACAGCGTGTTCTGATCGCGCGGGCGCTCTGTGCGACGGATAAGCTGCTGATTCTCGATGAGCCGATCACGGGACTCGATCCGTCGGCGATTCTGGACTTTTACCAGCTGATCCGGAAACTGAATCAGGAAGAAAAGGTTGCAATCCTGATGGTTTCCCATGATATGGCAAATATTGTGCATCAGGGAGGAAAAATTTTGCAGATGCGGCAGAAGCCGCTGTTCTGGGGTACGATGAAAGAATATGTGAAGAGTGAGATTGCTCATTCTTTCCTGGGACGGGAAGAGCTGGCAACTCTGGGGCACAGATGCGGAGTGCCGATGCAGAAGGATGGAATCAGGAAGATGCAGAAGCCGGAAATGGGTTCGGAAACTGATTCTGAAACGAAACAGCATTTGAAAGACAGGAATGCGGAGAAGGAGGTGTAGAAGATGGGAATTATATCTGAAATGTTATCATACCCGTTTATGGTGCGGGCGCTGATCGGCGGTCTTTTAGTCTCTCTCTGCGCCTCTCTGCTGGGTGTCAGCCTGGTGCTCAAACGTTACTCAATGATTGGAGACGGTTTATCCCATGTTTCGTTCGGATCCCTTTCGATCGCACTGGCGGCAGGCTGGTCGCCTTTAAAGGTTTCGATTCCGGTGGTCGTGCTGGCGGCATTTTTCCTGCTGCGGATCACGGAACATGGAAAAGTAAAGAGTGACGCTGCGATTGCGATGATCTCGGCCAGTGCGCTTGCAATCGGTATTATCGTAACTTCCCTGACAACCGGTATGACGACCGATGTCAGCAGCTATATGTTTGGAAGCATTCTCGCGATGAGCCGGGAAGATGTCCAGTTTGCGGCGGTGCTTTCCATGGTGGTGCTTGGATTATATCTTTTTTGCTATAACAAAGTATTTGCGGTTACCTTTGATGAGAGCTTTGCCAAGGCGACCGGCGTCAATGTGTCGCTCTATAACGTGCTGATAGCGGTTCTGACCGCGATCACGATCGTGATTGGAATGCGGATGATGGGCGCGATGCTGATCTCCAGTCTGATTATTTTCCCGGCTCTGACCTCCATGCGGGTGTTCAAGAGCTTCCGGGGCGTGGTCGTCGCATCGGGGATTCTGTCGCTGATCTGTTTCTTTGGAGGAATGGTGATGTCCTACACGTACTCAACACCGGCGGGCGCGAGCGTTGTTGTGGTGGATCTGGCGGCGTTTCTGCTCTTTTCGCTGATACAGAGAGGGATAGCTGCTACTGCCCGCAAATAGGATGTTTTTTGTAGAACATACACATTCTGTATGCTCATGTTTCTGTTCACGGGTAGGCACTTTTGGAACCGAAAGTGCCGTAAGAAAACGTGGTGGCAGCAGGAATTTGCCGGGGAGTGGTTGACAAATAAAATGGCTTGCGGTTATAATAATATCCGGTTGCCGGAATGGGCAGATCGCCAGCAAAAGCTTGCAGAGTTGCTGGTCGGCGATAGAAAACGAAAATCGAATAGCTTGTCTAAGCGTTAAAGAGACTATAGGGTTTGTACTGTTTCTGAGATAAACAGTAAAGTCCGTAGTCTCTTTTTTATTTGATAAGAAATGCTTTGCAGAAGAAACCCAGGTGTTTTTTCTGCGAAGAATGTGTCAGAAACGCTCATGAAAAGTGAAAAATAAAAAAGGGAATGGAGATGGAAAAATGGATCAGACCTACATGAAAGAAAAACCAGTTGTCCCGCTGCTGCTTTCGATGGGAATCCCGGTCATCATATCGATGATCGCCGGGGCACTCTACAATATCGTGGACAGCATTTTCGTGGCAATGATCAGTGAGGACGCGATGACGGCGGTTTCGCTTGTCTATCCGATCCAGAACCTTGCGCACGCAGCCGGGGTTGGGTTTGGTGTTGGTATCAATGCGATGGTGGCGAGACGCCTTGGCGAAGGAAAAACACGGATGGCGAACCAGACAGCATCGCAGGGAGTATTTTTAAGTGCCTTACATGGAATGATTTTAACGATTTTAGGAATGGCGGTGATTCCGTATTTCCTGCGGATGTTTACGAGCGATGAGGTAACGATTTCCTACGGACTGACGTATTTTTGCAATGTGTTTCTGTTTTCAACGATTGACACGATGGGAATGGCATATGAAAAGGTCTACCAGTCGGTTGGAAAGATGAAAATATCGATGGCAGCCGTCTTGATTGGATGCGGCGTCAATATCGTGCTGGACCCGATCTTTATCTTTGGATTAGGCCCCATGCCGGAA
This sequence comes from Clostridium sp. AF29-8BH, assembly GCF_003478145.1. NCBI lineage: Bacteria > Bacillati > Bacillota > Clostridia > Eubacteriales > Clostridiaceae > Clostridium > Clostridium sp. AF29-8BH. The sequence continues at coordinate 259,136 of NZ_QUEL01000001.1, forward strand.
CTGGGAATCTGCGGTGCGGCGTGGGCGACAGGAATCGGGCAGACGGCGTCGCTGCTGTTTTATTTGATTTTAAACCATGTGAAACCGTTAAATGTGGAGATTTCGCTGCGGGAAATGCGTCCGTCGAAGGAGATCTGCGGCGGTATGTATTCAGTCGGAATCGCGGCAACACTCAATATGGCGCTGACATCCCTGCTTCTGACGGCGCTCAATGCGATTCTGGCACCATTTTCGCAGGTATATATTCTGGTGCTGGGTGTTTACTACAAGCTGCAGGCATTGCTTTATCAGGGAGCCAGCGGCGTGGTGCAGGGAATGCGCCCGCTGATCGGTTACAATTACGGTGCAGGCGAGCAGGAGAGGGTGAAAAAGATCTTCCGCGCGCCCTTATGATTGTTGGCATTATCATGACAGCGGGAACCCTGCTTGGCGAGCTGGTGCCGGATTTCCTGATGGGGCTGTTTACGCAGACGCCTTCGACGGTGGAGATCGGCAGAACGGCGCTCTGGATCATCAGCCCGGGCTTTGTCATGTCAACGGTTTCCGTCATTGCTTCCGGCGCGTTTGAGGGACTTGGAATGGGACTTAAATCTCTGAAAATTTCCCTGATGCGCTATGCCGTGATTATCATTCCGATCGCATTTGTGCTCAGCCGGATCATCGGTCCTACCGGTGTCTGGCACGCGTTCTGGCTGGCAGAGCTTATCACGGCAGTGTATGCTGGGGCGAGCTGGAAGCGGACGATTACTGTGTCTTTATAGGGCGTTTTTGGTCTCAAAAAGGCTGCATATATGTGAGGCTAAAAACGTTACTGTTCACACGCGCCCAGTAACGGGATTTTGCCGATGCTTGACTTTACTAGGTATTTGTGTAAAATAATAAGTGGCTGATCGGAACTTCGGCAGATTCGGGCGATGTAAAGCTATGCATTGCCGGGATGCCAGGTACCGGGCGGACAATGATTTACAGTCAGTACACATTTGTACAGAAAAGAAGGTAAGTAAAATGACAAAGATTGATATTATTTCCGGTTTCCTGGGTGCAGGAAAGACTACGTTTATTAAACAGCTTTTAAAAGAAGCAATTTCAGGCGAGAAAGTCGTTCTGATTGAAAATGAATTTGGACAGATCGGCATTGACGGCGGTTTTTTAAAAGACGCTGGCATCGAGATCCGTGAGATGAACTCCGGCTGTATCTGCTGCTCTCTGGTCGGCGATTTTGGACGTTCCCTCGAGGAAGTTCTGACCAAATATCAGCCGGATCGTGTTATCATCGAGCCGTCAGGTGTCGGCAAGCTGTCTGATGTTATGAATGCAGTAAAAAATGTAGCTTCTGAGATTGAGGTTATGTTAAACAGTGCGGTTACCGTGGTAGATGTCAACAAATGCCGTATGTATATGAAGAACTTCGGTGAGTTTTTCAACAACCAGATCGAAAATGCAGGCACGATCGTGTTAAGCCGTACCGATGTAGCGGATCCGAAGAAGGTACAGGGCGCGGTTGAGATGCTTCGCCAGCACAATGCAAAGGCAACCATCGTGACCACTCCATGCAGCGAGCTGACCGGCGCACAGCTTCTTGAGATGATCGAGCAGGAAGATGATATGGCAGAGGAGCTGATGAAAGAGGCAAGAGAGCATATGCATGAGCATCATCACCATCATGATCATGACGATGACTGCGATTGCGGCTGCCATGACCACGATCATGAGCATCACCACCATGACGATGACTGCGACTGTGGCTGCCATGATCATGATCACGAGCATCATCACCATGACGATGACTGCGATTGTGGCTGTCATGATCACGATCATGAGCACCATCATCATGACCATGAGCATCATCATCACGACCATGATGACGAGTGTGGCTGTGGCTGCCATGACCACCACCACGATCACGAGGACACCATCATGCAGATGATGTATTTACAAGCTGGGGCTTGGAGAATGTCGGCGTGATGAAGAAAGAAGATCTGCAGAAGATTCTGGATGATCTGGCTTATGGTGATAAATACGGCGAGGTTCTGCGTGCGAAAGGCATGGTTCCGAGTGAAGAAAAGGGCGTATGGCTGCATTTTGATATGGTTCCGGAGCAGGCTGAGATCCGTGAGGGAGCACCGGATTTTACCGGAAAGGTGTGCGTGATCGGTGCCGAGCTGGACGAAGAGGGTCTGAAGGCAGCGTTCAACGCGTAAATACAAGGAGAATGAACTATGAATGAAGATAAGATGCCGTTGTTTCTCATCAATGGTTTTCTGGAAGCTGGAAAAACCCAGTTTATTAAATTTACAATGCAGCAGGATTATTTCCAGACCGAAGGAAAAACACTTCTGATTGTCTGCGAAGAGGGCGAGGAAGAGTATGATGAGGAGCTTTTAAAGCAGACTCATACAGCGGTTGTCTATATAGAGGAAGCGGAAAAGCTGACGCCGGAATACCTACAGGATCTGGAGCTTCTTTACAATCCGGAGCGAGTTCTGATGGAGTGGAACGGTATGTGGAATCTGGATGCCCTGAAACTTCCGAACGATTGGGATCTGTATCAGCAGATCACGATCATCGATGGTTCCACATTTGATTTATACCTGCAGAACATGAAACCATTGATTGGTGCCATGGTCCGCAACACGGAAATGATTATCATGAACCGTTGCGACGAGATCGAGGATCTGGATGTATACCGCCGTACTTTAAAGGGCATGAACCCGCAGGTTCAGATCGTATTTGAGGACGCAGAGGGCGAAATTGAGGAAGTGACCGAAGCGGATCTTCCATTTGATGTCAATGCCGAAGTGATCGAGATTCCGCCGGAGGCATATGGTATCTGGTATATTGATGCGATGGATAAACCGGACCGTTACCGTGGAAAGACCGTTGAATTTACCGGCATGGTACTGAAAACCCCGGATTTCCCGAAGAACAACTTTGTTCCTGGACGTATGGCGATGACTTGCTGCGAGGCAGATATGACGTTCTTAGGTTTCATGTGCAAGGCAAAAAATGCCCGTCTGCTTGAGACGAAAGACTGGGTCAAAGTACGTGCCCGCGTAGAATATGAGTATATGCCGGAGTATGAGGGCGAAGGTCCGATGCTTTATGCAGATTACGTGGAAAAGGCAGAGCCGATTGAGGAGATTGTGCAGTTCTAAGATTTGCAACGGAAAGCTGTGCTTGAAAGAAAAGGTGTGCCCCGGAGTGTGGAAGACTCCGGGGTTTTTAAAAAAGAAAGAGAAATCGAACAAATGCTCGATTTCTCTTTCTTTTATTTAAAATTGGATTACAGCTTTATCTTACTCCGTCATCTTCGGCACCGGAGTAGGTCTTGACCGGTCAAATACCTCGTTGACATCAAACAGGTCACTCAAATGGTCGCCGCCGACTCCACTTTCCGGAAGGTCATAATACATCCGGTAGCCGTCGAGGTTCCGGCGCCCCTGTCGCATATAATCGTCGCCGATCTGGACGAAATACTGGGAGGAATCTACGTTACAGAAGTAACGGAACCCCTTGTTGTACAGGTACTGGAAGCGCTCGCTGCTTGTATCATACGGATGCCAGTCCCCAATATCGCTTCCAAACGGGAAGAGGATGATATCACACGGACCGGTCAGCGTTTCGACTTCATTTGCCCATTTATCGGTATCTTCACGGAATTTATCCATGGAGATCGTACCCATGTTGCGGTGTCCCCAGCTGTGGAGGCAATTTCAAAACCGTCGTCGCGCAGGCACTGGACGACTTTTGCTGCGTTGGCGCGTTCTTCCTCAAAGTTGAAATCCGGGTGTTCCGCTTTGTACTCGTCAGTATTGTAGGCGGAATCGGTGCGGTAGCCCAGGATGCCATTGTAACCGGTAAAAGCAATGCACGCTTTTGCGCCGCGGTAGGAGAAATCCGGGTGCTCTTTGATGAAATCATCCAGTAACGGCACCAGATCATAGGAACCGACGGAAACAGAACCGTCGTCCATCTTCATCTCGTTCGTTGGCTTGCCATCCTCGCCGATAATCATACGGGAGGCAAAGCCATCGCCATCCATGTATTCGTAGTAGCAGACATCATCCTGTGACATGACGAAGGGTTTCTTACCTTCCGGAAGCATGATATCGCCCTCCTGAAAATGCCTGGAACCGTCCTCTGCGGTCACCTCATATGCTACATCGTGCAGACGTACCAGAACGAAACCGCGCTCATACATCGACTGGAGAATCTTCATAAATTCATCCTTGGTCGTCATGACCTGATTATAACCCTTTTCGCGGCTGTCGCCGTCAAATGCTTTCGAGGTATCCATAATCAGTGTATGGAAGAATACATGCGTTACTTTGCGCGGATCAGCGCGCACCAGTGTTTCTTTGGTGGCGTTGTATTCGTCGATCGCTGCCGTCACGGACTCGTCAGATGCGTATGTACTGCTGGACAGGAGATTGATTGCCCCGTCATAGTCATAACCGTCTGCCAGAAGCTTTGCCTGAGCGATGACACCCTCGAGGCTGTCATCAGCAGGTGCAGATGCATTATCAAGGGAAATTACTCCATTTTCAGAATCCGTTTCGGTTGACGCTGGAACCGAAGATACATGTGCTGCCGGAGAGCGGCGCACCCAGAGGAACGCGGCAATTCCAAGCAGTACAATCAGAATGCCGATTAAAATTAAATACGGAAGTTTGGAGGAACCGCCGTGCCGTCGCCTGGAACGTCCGCCACGTGCAGAAAATCCAACGCTTCCAAGGGAGGAATTTCTTCTCATCATAGTTTTCACCTTTTGTTTATTCATATTTATCTGTCGTTTTTTGCGTCAGATAGTAATAACAGGCCGAGAAAGTTTGCCACCGACTCGACACAGCAAGAAAGAGAGCGGAAAACGTTTTTATAAGCCTGTCTGTGTTCTTATAGTATACCATAAAAAGGAAAGGTGGTCTATGACAGTTTCTTACAATTCTCTTTGGTATAGGGACGGGCGGATATGCCATATCTTGAGAAGAGAGTATGTGCAGACGGAGGAAGATATGAATGAAAAATGTATCATGCAGGGAGAGGCGTGGTATTTGAAATGGAAGCGTGTGGAAAAATGGTGTTGGTTTGTGAAAAAGAAGCTGTTTCGGGAAAAAGAATGTATGTGTTGGGACGAAGGGGGCAGAGACAGGAGAAGAGAGTATTTAAACAAAAATGCTTGGAGAGGGCTGGCAGCGATTGGTGTAGCGGTTGTGCTTACGATGGGAGAATGTGTGTCAGGCATACAGCTTGGAATTGGTAAATTGGGGGGAAGTGGTATGCTCACATCTTACGCGGAGGAACTGTGGATTCCCGTTTCAGTAACCGCAGAGACAGCGCAGGCAGCAGAAAATGCCGCTGAGCTTCCCGTCCAGGCACCGGAGGCGATCCTTATGGAGGCCTCCACCGGAACTATTTTGTACGAAAAAAATGCGGACGAGGCGCGAAATCCAGCCAGCGTGACGAAGATTATGACGCTGCTTCTGATTTTTGATGCGTTACATTCGGGAAAAATTCATTTGCAAGATGGGGTCACGACCAGCGCGCATGCGAAATCCATGGGGGGATCCCAGGTGTTTTTGGAAGAAGGGGAGGTACAGACGGTCGAAACGCTGATCAAGTGCATCGTCATTGCATCGGGAAATGATGCCAGTGTGGCAATGGCAGAGTATATCGGCGGCAGTGAGGAGGCATTTGTTGCGATGATGAACGAGCGGGCGAAAGGGCTTGGAATGGAGACAGCAAAGTTTGAGGATTGCTGCGGTCTGACGGCGTCTACGACGCACGCGATGTCGGCGCGCGACATTGCCCTCATGTCGCGGGAATTGATCACGAAGTATCCGGAAATTTTTCAGTATTCAACGATCTGGATGGAAAATATAACGCACCGGACCAAGCAGGGAGAGAAAGAATTTGGACTTTCCAATACGAATAAGCTGCTGAAAATGGTGACAAATTTTGAGGTGACGGGACTGAAAACAGGTTCTACATCGCTGGCAAAATATTGCCTGTCCGCAACCGGGCGGAAAGATGGTGTTGATCTGATTGCCGTCATCCTGGCAGCACCGGATTATAAGGCGCGGTTTGCGGATGCGGTCACATTATTAAATTATGGGTTTGCAAATTGTCATCTTTATAAAGATGAAAATCCGGGAGCTGTGCCGGAAACGACGGTGGCAGGCGGCATCCAGGAACAGGTTGCAGGGCGTCTGCGGGGAACCTTTTCTTACCTTTCGATGGAAGGAGAGAATCTGGATGGAATCGAAAAAGAGTGGATGATGGAAGAATCCCGCAAAGCGCCGGTTCGGGAAGGTGATGTGATCGGACATCTGGTCTACCGGTTGGATGGACGGGAATTGGGAAGTGTGGAGATAGAAGCGGCAGAAACGGTGGAGAAAGCGGGACTCTGGGACTATTTTAAGAAGGTAATGGGAGTGTTTGCGGCATAGAAATAAAGAGCTGTCATGTTTGAATAGTGATACATGACAGCTCTTTTTTGTGTAATAGGAAATTCCTTGGAATTTCCTATTACACAAAAAGGCACTAACGTGCCAATGATGCGCACTCGCGCGAAGATGTAGGTTGTCGCAAGCGACCGCGCGAGACGCCCGGATGTGCCAAGGCACATTCTTTTTTGCTGGTTATTCATTCTGCAATCCAGCCGCTTTTTCAGAATACGTGGTCGTTACCAGTTTTTCATAAGGAATCCGTTCCTTGAGTTCACCTGCTTCTTCCAGAATATTTTCCAGAAGCTCAAAGCTGTCCCTGTGGAAAATGGTATCATTTTTCCAGGTGTCCTGCGCTTTGTAGCGGTCAACGATGCGGGCGATTGCCGCGCGGTCTGTTTCCGGAAACTGAGGTTGGATTGTCTCGGCGATTTCATCCGCACTGTGGGAGTTGACGTAAGCTAAGCCCTTCTGGATGGCATTCGTGAACGACTGGATAATTTCCGGATGCCTATTTAGATAGCTCTGCTTTGCACAGTAGGCGGTGTAGGGGACATAACCGGAATCGACGCCGAGCGAGGCGACAACGGTGCCATTTCCTTCGGTTTCAAGGGTGGTGGCGAAGGGCTCGAACTCGACCGTGTAATCCGCATCATTACTCGTAAACGCCGCCGCTGTCAGCCCGAAATTGATACTCTGATCGATGGTCAGGTCATTTTTTGGATCGATGCCATTTTTCTTTAAAATATACTCAAAGACCATTTCCGGCATTCCACCCGCGCGCCCGCCAAGCACCTTTTTGCCTTTCAGATCCTGCCAGGAAAAGTCTGGTTCGGCACTTCGTCCAACGAGAAAGTTTCCGGCACGCTGGGTCAGCTGGGCAAAATTGACAGCATAATCGGCGGAACCTTCCTGGTAGACATAGATACTTGCCTCTGAGCCCATGAATCCGATATCGGCATCCCCGGAGATGAGCGAGGTCATAACCTTGTCGGCACCGGCACCGTTTACGAGTGTCAGAGCGATGCCTTCATCCTTAAAATAGCCCAGCTCGATGGCGGCGTACTGCGGCGCATAAAAAATCGAGTGGGCTACCTCATTGAGTGTGACCGGTTCAAGCGCCCCGTCCGCCTCCTTCGCCTGTCCACACCCGGTCAGGGTGGTAAGCAGAGTGAGCACAGCCAGGGCAGCTGCAAATTTAGTTCGTTTCATGGTTGCCTCCTGCGGTTCGTTCATACTATTAAGATATGGGGAATACAGGAAGGTGTGAGCGGTCTGCTGATTTTTCTTTCTGTCTCCAGAGAAGTCCAATACAAAGCCCGACAAGCGACGGCAGAATCCATCCGAGGTTCAAATCAAACAGCGGAAGCGTATGTCTGGCAAATGCGATGACGGGTTCCAGATGTAGGGCAGACTGCATTTCGTACGGCAGAGCTGCTAAAAAGTCAAAGATGGAAGCTGCCCAGGAACAAATGGTAACGCAGACATAGACTTTTTTGTTATGCTGGAATGCATTTCCAAGCAGCGCCAGGAGAATCAGCGTGATGGCTGGCGGGTAAATCAGCATCAAAACAGGAACCGAGTAAGTGATGATAGCGGACAGTCCTATATTTGACACAATGAGTGAAAAAAGGGTAAAAACGACCGCCCATGCACGGTAGGAAAGGGCATGGGGAAACAGTTTCACAAAGGTTTCCGCACAGCTCGTTACAAGCCCGATGGAGGTCTTGAGGCAGGCGAATGTGATCGCGATGGCGAGGATCCAGGAGCCCATCCGTCCAAGGTAGTAGTCTGCAATCTGGGAGAGGGCAATGCCGCCGTTTTCTGAAAGTTCGAATTGTCCCAGTGACTGTACTCCAATCAGGATGGTAAGCAGATAGATAAATGCCATCAGAAGCCCGGCCAGCATACCGGAATGCAGAACCTCTTTTGCAATGGTTGAATCTTCCCGCACGCCCATCTGGCGGATAACCGAAATGACCACGATCCCGAATGCGAGTCCGGCAATCGCATCCATGGTTTCATAGCCCTGGGAGAGCGCGGAAAAGAAAGCTCCATTCTGATAAGAGGCATCGGGAACTGCCGCTGAAACCTCGATGCTCGGATGAAGCAGGGCAGTCACAATCAGAACGCCTAGAAACAGAAGAAACAGCGGATTGATGATTTTTCCGATCCAGAGCGTGATGCTGCCTGGACGAATGGAAAATACAAACACCAGCGCAAAGAAGATCAGCGAAAACAAAAACAGCATAGTCTGTTCGGAAAGCTGTGTTCCTAAAAGAGGTCTGACTCCGGCGGTAAAGGAGGTCGTAGCGCACCGCGGAATAGCGAAAAACGGTCCGATTGTCAGGTAGAGCAGACAGGTAAAGAAATAGCTATATCTGTGTCCGACGCGGCGGGACAGATCCTGAAGTCCCTCCGAATGTGTGCTTCCGATCGCGGCAACACCCAGGATCGGAATGCCGACGGCAGTCAGAATAAATCCAATCGCTGCCGGGAGAAACTGGCGTCCGGCAAGCTGACCGAGATGTACCGGAAAAATCAGATTTCCGGCGCCAAAGAACATGCCGAATAATGTTCCGGCAACTAAAAGCCGCTGCTTATGGGAAAGACAGGTCTGCGTCATAGATATTCACTCCTTTTACATGAGAATTGAAAGTTACTGTTCACGCATACGTGTCCAGTAACGGAATTTGCCGTGGCTTCGCATTTAAATACGGCAAATTCCTGCTGCCACCACGTTTTCTTACGGCACTTTCGGTTCCAAAAGTGCCTACCCGTGAACAGTAACAATTGAAAACTCTTTTCTAATCATCATTATAAAGCCTTCCTTGTGGTTTGTGAAAATCTAGTTTATAATAGAAATATGACAAAATGTAATATTCTAAAAGGAGGTGCGGCATGGATGCCAAAAAACTGGAAATATTGATGACGGCGGTAGATCTTGGAAGTTTTTCGAAAGCATCCGAGGTAGTTGGCTACACGCAGTCGGGGCTGACCCATCTGGTGGACAGCCTGGAGCGGGAGATTGGATTTCCGTTGATCCGCCGCAGTTACAGCGGCATCGCGCTGACGGAGGCGGGAGAAAACCTGTTGCCGGATATCCGCCAGTTTTTGCAGGCAAATGCCACCCTGGAAAATAAGATTCAGGCGGTGCGGGAACAGCAGGAGGAGTCGATCCGTGTGGCGGCATATGCGAGCATCGCGATGTACTGGATGCCGGAGATTTTATACCGGTTCCGCCGCCTCTGCCCGAAGGTGGACGTTGATCTCCGCATGGTCGATCATGCGCTGGAACCATTTGAATTATTACAGAGCGGAAAGACGGATGTCATTTTTGCGAGCAGACAGAAAGAACCGAAATGCGAGTGGATTCCGCTGTATCATGAACTTTTGTATGCGATTCTGCCAAAGCAGTATCCCTTAAATGGGCGCAAAGAATTTCCGCTGCGTGAATTTGAAGGAAAAGATTTCCTGATGCCTTACGGGCGGTTTGACATCGATGTACACGCCGCATTTGCAAAAGAGGGAGTCAGGGCAAAGGAGCAGTCTGTCTATGTGGATGATGAGACGGTGATCCGCATGGTGGGAAAAGGGCTGGGCATTTCAATGATGTCTGAACTGATGATCCGCGGAAATACCGAAGATGTCTACTGCGTTCCGGTTTCCCCGACCTGCATCCGGGAAATAGGAATGGGTATGAAGCCGGGGGCGGAGGAGAATGGGAGCATTGCAAAGCTGAGAGAATGTGTGATGCAGTTTGTGAGCACGTTAAACAAAGGCGGAAACGTCTCTTTGAAATAACCGGAATCACAGACCAAACAGTCCAAGCCTTGCCATTTTCCCAGTATAGAGTATATAATTAAATACAGATAAATATATGGAAGGAATACACCGTGAGTATAAATAAAAACCTTTTTGACGCTCTCCCAATCGGCTTTTTCAACTGCCTGGCAAGCGGCAGCAGCAACCGCATTTATTCGGACTGTCTTCTGCTCATTTATCATGAGTATGACCGGGAGATCACCTACCGCATTGCCCGCAGCCGCATCCGGGATGCGCTTGCCATCTATCTTCTGGAAAATCACATTGATTATTTGGACGATGAGATGACAACCGACCGGAATTACAACCAGCTTGCCAATTCCGTGATCCGCAAATTCTGCTCGAAAGAGGTCGGATGGCTGGAGGAGGATACGGACGATGCGACGTATGAGAAGCATATCATGATGACGGAGCAGGGCGTCTTTCTGGCAGAATTTCTCCAGAAGATGATGAAGCCGGAGTGGGAAGAATTTTCAAGTTATATTTTCAATATTTATAATATTTTGCAGAATCCCGACCAGTGGGAACCGGATATCTATGTCAATGCGCTGCGCTCGGTCTACCGCAACGCGAAACAGCTCTCCGGTGCGCTCAAGCGCCTGGCGACCTTTATCAAAAAAATCATCGAGCGGATGGTGCGCGAGGAAAGCCTGGAAAGTCTGACCGAGAACGTCCTCGAATACTGTGAGGGCGATTTTATCCGCGAGTACGCGCGTCTGACGAAACAGCAGAATATTCATATGTACCGTTCCTTTATCCGGTCAAAGCTGGAAGCGATGCAGAACCGGCAGGAGCTGTTTGAGGGCCTGGTGGCGGGATGCGCGAAGGAAGAAGAACTGGAACACATTGAGGCGGAGAATAAGGTGCTGGATATGATCCAGACGATTCTGCAGTTTTTCTCAGTCGATTACGACCAGATCATGCGGGATATCAAGCATAAAATTAATATCTATTTACAGATTGCGATTGGACGCGCGAGATTTCTTCAAAACCGGGACAGCGATGTGCGCGGGCATGTCGAGCAGACGATCCGCGTGATTGCGGCGGAGATGAACACACTCGGTTGGAAGGAAGAACTGCCGGAGTCGATGAACGGGTTGTTTTTGCTGGAAAATAATGAGTTTATCGATACCGACTCGATCCGCTATCCGCGACGGGAGCAGATGATCCGCGAGGCAACCTATGCGGAGCTGGAAGAAATGACACAGGAGGACATCGATCGTGCGAGGGAGGCACAGGAGAGGGAGGCAGAGAACCCGTATTCGAAGGATAAGATGAAGAATTATCTGGAGGCGCTTTTAGGAGATCGGACGGAGATATCCAGCGAGGAGGTTCCGATGAAGAGCAAGCGGGATCTTTTAAGCGCGCTCTCGGCGGTTGCCTATGGTTCGGAAAATGGGTATGAGATACAGGCGGAGGATGGTTATCTGGAAACGCAGCAGATGCTTCTGCGGCGCTTTAAAATCGAACGCCGGAAGGAGAAATAAAACATGGGATTTGAAGAAATATGGAATGAATATACATCCTCTGAGAAGGACATGTTCCAGAAAAGTGTCAGGCGTCTTCTGAAGCAGACCTTTATCGTGCGCGACCGTGACGAGGACAGCAAAAAAGCGTACTATTTTGTCTCCAAGCGTTCGGAACCATTTTCAGCGTACCTGGGATATATCGGATACGATATTGTAATTGACCGGGAAAATGGCGTGATTATGCTGCAGAACTGCCGGGATCTCGGCGAGAATGGAAAACTGCAGATCAACCATGTGACACTCAAAAAGATGGAAAGTGTGGTTTTATGCTGCCTCTGGACTCTCTATGCGGACCGGGTGCGTTCTGGAAATCTTTCGAAAAATATTGAGATTTCGGTGACCGATCTGCGCTATGAGATGGAAAAATACGGCATTCGGGATCAGATTGACAAGAGCAGTTTTGCATCGATTCTGACGCTGTTTACCAAATATCAGCTTCTGCAGGTGATTGGAAAGCTCGGCGAGGAGGACTGCCGGATCTGTCTTTATCCGTCGATGCAGTTTGTGCTGGAACCACAGGAGTTTGGCAAATTTGTGGAAAATGTCAACCGGCGGATGCAGGAAAAGTGGAGCCGTGAGGACGAATGGGAAACGGAGCTGACAAAAGAGGAGGAAGACGGCGATGAAGAATCAGACGATCATGAATAGGAAATCGGCGAAAAAACTTTTGATGGTCCAGTGGTCGCGTTTCCAGAATGTCTGTATCGAGCTGGAAGGTTCGACCCTGGTGACCGGTGTCAACGGAAGCGGAAAATCGACGGTGCTTGATGCGATGACCTATCTCCTGACGGGCAACACGCAGTTTAACAAGGCGGCGAAGGACCGAGACCGGACGGTGCTTGGCTATGTGCGCGGCGACACGCGCAGTAATGGCGAGGCGCGTTATTTGAGAAATGGCAGCGTTGTCAGCTATATTGCGATGGAATTTTCCGATCCGACGCTGGGAGTGCCGCTCACGGTCGGAGTATGCATTGAGTCTCCAAGTGAGTCTGGCAAGCCGGTCAGCAGCTGGTTTATCTGTCCAGGGGCGGCGATTGACGATATCGATTTTACACGGATTGAGGGAAATGCACTCCGCATCACGCCGAAAAATGAGCTGACAGTGAATGGCGAGGCGATGAAGCTTTCCTCTTTTATGGGACGGGACCGCGGCACGGAGGCGGTACTCCGGGCGCTGGGACTCCGCGTGGACGCAGCCAAATACCGGACAAAGCTTCTGAAAATGATGGCATTTAACCCGGAAAATAATATCGACCAGTTTATTCAGGACTGTGTCCTGGAACCGGGAAAAGTCCAGTCGCTGGAGGAACTGCGCGAGCAGAAGCGCCAGTTTGAGCGCCTGCGGGAACTCTATGAGAGTCTCAGACAGGGCAAAATCCAGCTCGAAGAGGTGCTTCGCCAGAGTGATGAATACGAGAAGAAAAAGCGGGTACTCCGCATCCGGGAGCTGATGCTTTCGTATCAGGCGCTCCGGGAGAAGGAAGAGGAAGAAAAGCAGACGAAAAACCGTTATCAGGCTTTAAAAGACCAGTACGGGCGCCTGACCGAGCGGGCGGGAGAGCTCATCCGGCAGCAGGAAGCCGCACAGGAACGCCTGCGAATTGCAGAAAATAACGATATGGTCAAGGGAATGCAGGAAAGCCTGGATTCCCTGAAACGCCAGATCGAGGAAGCGGATCGTGAGAAAAAGAACTGGGAGGACAAGCTGGCGCAGATTTTGAAATTGAAGAAGAAGATAAGCGCGCTTATCAAGCTTCTGGAAGCAGATCTTCCGTCCTTATCCTCGGAAAACACCTATCTGGAGACACTGGAACAGGCGGATGGGGAGACGGCGAAGAAGCGGGAGGCGTTTGACGCATTCCGCGAGAAGGTGCACCGTCAGGATGGCATCTATGAGGAAAATAAGATCCACCTGCAGGATCAGTGTAAAGAGCGCGAAAAAGAGATAGGGGCGCTGCAGGAGAAGATCCGCCGTCTGGAATCGAATATCCTTGTGTTCCCGGCGGAGGTGGAAAATGCCCGGAATAAGATTCAGAGAGGGTTAGAAAAACAGGGTATCCAGACCGAGGTCCACATTTTTGCCGAATTGGTCCAGGAGGTGACCGCTCCGGAGTGGAGAAAGGCGGTTGAGACATTTCTGGGAAGAAAGCGTTTCTATATCATCGTGGACGGCGCGCACTGCCATAAGGCGATGCAGATTTTACAGAAAGAGCGGATCTATGATGGAAATGTCGTGATCACGGATAAGCTTCCGGAAACAGAGGCGGTGGAAGGTTCCGCGGCGGAGATTCTGCGGATCCCGAACGTCTATGCGAGACGTTACGCCAATTATCTGTTAAACGGCATTCATCTCTGTGAAAATCTGGAAGAGCTGCATGAATACCCGAAGGGCGGACTCATGCGGGATGGCATGCTGGCGAAGAGCTATGCGGTTGCGATGATGGATATGAGACGGACCGAGCTGTGTCTCGGCGCAGACGCGATCCGCTGCCAGCTGGAACAGTCCAGAAAAGAACTGGAAGAATTACAGGTGGTTCAGCGGGCCGATAAAGAGGCACTTTCACAGGTTATCAAATACCGTGATGCGATCAAGGAGATCGACTGGGACGGCGGACACTACGATTTTGGCGCGGCATATGGGCTGAAGGACTGCGGAAAGCGCAGGGACAGCCTGGTAAAGGACCGCGAGGAGATCGAGGCAAATCCGGATTTACCGCAGTCCTGAAAGAACTGGAGACGGCGGGACGGCTGGCACGCGAGGCAAATGAGAGTGTGAACCAGAACCAGAGTGAGCTCGGCGGCTGTAAGAATGATTTAAAGGGCTGCGAAGGAACACTGGGCCGTATCAGCACGGATATCTATTTATGCCAGAAGGCATATGAGGAAAAATGCCTTGTCAACATGGAACTCAAAGAGGTGATGCTGGAGGAATATAACCGCGAAAGCGAGAAGCGCGGCACGATCCGCGTGACGACACAGCTTTCCATCGACAAGAGCAAAAATATGCTGGCAGAGCGGGAGCGCCAGCTGGAGGACGCACAGCTGGCGTATTGCCGCCTGGCGGGAATCGACGTCGGAAAGCGCGGCATCGGTTACATCCCGTGGTATCGGGAAGAATACCGGAACTTGGCGCACGTCAAGGTGGAGGAAGCCCAGCAGAAGCTGCAGGAGCAGGCAGGACGGCTGGAGAGCGCGTTTATGAACGATTTCGTGGCGGAGATTGACGAGAATGTTCGCGAGGCAAAACGTGAGATGGACGCGATCAACCGCGAACTGCGCCATATGCCGTTTGGCAACGATACCTACAAGTTTGTGATGAAAGAAAAGCCAGACCGCGCTCTCTTCTTCCGCATCTGCAGGCGTCTGGAAAAATATATGAGTTCCCCGCAGGTCTATATGAATTCGGCGCGCGACGACGAGGAGATGGAGAATGATATTCAGGAGTTTATGAGTATCATTCTGGCGGAAGAAGATGAGTGGGAATACACGGATTACAGGAGATATTTCTCTTACGATATGGAGATCAGCAGCCGTCAGGGACAGACCGAGATCACGGCAGAGTTATCAAAAAAACAGGGTTCCGCCAGCAACGGCGAGAAGCAGACCCCGTATTTCATCATTCTGGCGGCGAGTCTTTTGCAGTGCTACCCGGCAAACACCTGCTGCGCCCGTCTGGCATTCATCGACGAGGCATTCTCGGCATTGTCGAGAGAGCGGATCGAGCAGATGGTCCGTTATTTCGAAGAAAATCACTTCCAGGTATTCTATGCAGCCCCGCCGGAGAAGATCAACAGTATCGGTCAGTTCATCGATTCAACCGTCAGCCTGATCGTGACAGGACGGTATACGAATGCGGTAGAAGGATTGGTGAAGCAGGCATAGGAAACGAGGAGAAAAAATGGCGGATCGGAAAGAGTGGAAAGAACAGCTTTTAAGTAAATTGCTGGATCAATATGAAAAAAGCGTCACCTACGTCGGTGAAAACAAGGTAAAACAAGTGTTTTCGGTCAAACCATCCGATATTTTCAAGGGCTACAACAAAGATTTTCTCCCGCCGGAACAGCTTTTCCAGGAAAAAGAATTTGAACGACTGATCCGTCAGATGGAATCGGAGGGACTTATTCATGTAGTTCCTCCGAATACGGGTATTCTCCGTCAGATCTGTGCTGTCCCGGAACGCTGGGAAGATTACTATGCCTGCCTGAACCGGACAGAAAAGAATATTCTAAAAAAACGGCTGGAAGAGGTTTATCATCGCTTCTGCCAATGCGATTTATTGGAGGCATATGGAAAACAAAAGCTTCAGACACTGAAAAACAGCCGTGCGAGAAAGCTGGATGAAAAGAAGGTAGAAAAAGAGATAACCGAGGCAGAAGCTATCTGGAATCTGGTGCAATTTTTAAAAGAAAATCAGGAAAAGCAGAGAACTACGCTGGAGCGGGAAATGTCAGAGGCAGTTCTGCATGACAGTAAACAGTGGGAAAAGATATACCGGAAAAAGGTGTGTGGAATTTTGGAGCACACGGGGCGGTATGATGAACCGCTTGCGGAGCTGGAAGAAGAACGGGAGCGGCAGACGGCGCTTCTGGAGGAATTTTACATTTATTCCAATCCGGCGTATATCTATCTGAAAGGGGATGCGCGGATCTGCCTTGAAGACGGACGTGAACTTCGGATTTATCACGATCTGCCGATGTCGATCCCGTTTGAGACATTCCAGAAGGCAAAAAGCATCCAGATCCGGGATGCGGCGCTGATGACGGTGGAAAATCTGACCTCGTTTCACCGGCTGGAGCGGGAACATATATTTTATCTGTTTCTGAGCGGTTACCATACCCGCACGAAACAGGCGCTTTTGCAGCGGATCGCCAGAGAAAATCCGGGACTTTCCTGGTATCATTTTGGAGATCTCGATCCAGACGGTCTGGCGATCGCGGGGCATCTGATCCGAAAGACGGGACTGCCGTTTCAGCTGTGCGCGATGGGTGTGCAGGAATTGCAGCGGTTTCAGACATATGCGAAGCCATTGGAAGCACCCGATCGGGCGAAGGCGGAAGCAATGATAAAACAGGGCAGCAGCTATGCGGGAATATTGCGGTATATGCTGGAGCACAACTGTAAATTGGAGCAGGAGATTATAAGCTGGCAGGAGACGAGATTGGAGAGTTTTCTGTAAAAAGAATCTTTTCGGTTCAATCCGGATTTTTATATATGATATGATAAAGACAAAGTGAAAGGAATGCAGCGTCTATGGAAAAACAGGAAAAAGCCTACAAAGGCGTCATCGAATATTTCAAGAACCGCATCATGGCGGGCGAGCTGCGTCCGGGGGAGAAGCTTCCTCCGGAGCGGGAGATTGCGCAGATGCTGGAAGTCAGCCGCAATTCCGTCCGGGAAGCGCTGCGGATCATGGATATGACGGGAGTGATTTCCTCCCAGCAGGGCTCGGGGAATTACATCACTTGTGAATTTCAGAAAAGCATTGCGGAGACGATGGGGATGATGTTTGCTATGTCCCAGATTAATTATCAGCAGATCAGCCAGATCCGCTATGCGCTGGAACAGCAGGCGTTTGCCCTGGCGGTTGAACATGCGTCGGAGAGCCAGATGGACGCGCTGGAAGAACTGGTAAAGCGTCTTGACCGGAGCATGGACGAGCAGGAAAACGCCCGGATTGACAAACAGATCCATTTTACACTGGCGCTGGCGTCGGGAAATGTGCTGCTGCTCAATATTTTAGAGGCGTGTTCCGGCGTGATCGATACCTTCATCCGGAATATGCGCGCGGAAATTCTGCGGACAAAAGAGGCGAAAGAAGCACTGAATCTCTGTCACCGGCAGATTGCGGAAGCGCTGCGGAACAAAGATAATGCAGCGGGGAAGGATGCACTGGACCGGCATTTCCGGATGATAGATGAAATTTTGGAAAAAAATGAAAAAACACATTCTATGTGAAAAGATAAACAATCGTTGACAACCAGAACGCAGCCCACTATACTAACGAATAAAGAAAATTGGTTCTACCAAAATTCTTTTTCTTTTCAATAAATTGGTAGAACCAATATGCGGATTAAAAATTCTTTAAAATTTGTGAGGACCTGAAGAGCATCCATCATTTAAAGATTTTTACAAAGCATCCATATGAAGGAGGAAACAGAATGAAGATTCTTGTCTGTATCAAACAGGTACCGGAAAGCAATAAAGTAGAAGTCGATCCGGTTACCGGCGTGCTGAAACGAGACGGCGCGGCTTCGAAGATGAACCCATACGATCTGTACGCGCTGGAGACGGCGTTCCGGATCCGGGAAGAAGTGGGCGGAAGTGTTCACGTCATTTCCATGGGACCGCCGCAGGCGCAGCAGGTGATCCGCGAGGCATTTGCGATGGGCGCGGACGGCGGAACGCTTTTATCGGATCGCAAATTTGGCGGTGCGGATGTACTGGCGACCAGCTATACACTTGCGCAGGGCATCAAGAGCTGCGGCGATTTTGACCTGATCCTCTGCGGCAAACAGACAACGGACGGCGACACCGCGCAGGTTGGTCCGGAGATCTCCGAGTGGCTGAATATCCCGAGTGTGGCAGATGTTGTCAAGATCAATCAGATTGATGAGGACGGCATCACCGTCAGCATGGATCTGCCGGAAGAGGTCGAGGTGGCGAAAGTGCAGTTTCCGTGTCTCTTAGCCGTTGACAAGGACATTTTTCAGCCAAGACTTCCTTCGTATGTCCGGAAAATGAACACGAAAGACCGTGAAATCCGGATTCTTTCCCTGGCGGATATGGACGATAAAGACGCGATGCACTATGGACTCAATGGTTCCCCGACGCAGGTTCAGCGCATTTTTCCACCGGCTGTCAATGACAAAAAGGAAATGTGGGACGGAAGCGGCGAAGAGCTGGCAGACCGGCTGTATCAGAAGATCGTGGATATGAAATTCGTGTAGGAGGTGGAAGCATGGCTGAGTTAATCATACATCAGGACAAAATCCCGGATAATCAGGAACTTATCAAGCTCTGTCCGTTCGGGGCGATGGAAGAAAAGGACGGAAAGGTGACGATCAGCGCCGCCTGTAAAATGTGCCGTCTCTGCGTGAGAAAAGGTCCGAAGGGCGCGGTTGAATATGTAGAAGACGCGGTAAAACCAAGCGTCGATAAGAGTGCATGGAAGGGCATTGCCGTTTACGTAGATCACGTGGATGGAAAGGTGCATCCGGTTACATTGGAACTTCTTGGAAAAGCGAGAGAACTTTCCAAGGTAACGGGACATCCGGTTTACGCCCTGTTTATGGGAAATGGAATCGAAGCGGCTGCACACGAACTGCTTCATTATAATGTAGATAAAGTATTCGTCTATGATGCACCGGAACTGGCACGTTTCCAGATCGAGCCGTACACGGCTGTTTTTGAAAACTTCATCCAGACAGTAAAACCATCGTCTATTCTCGTCGGTGCGACCACGGTCGGCAGACAGCTGGCGCCGCGTGTGGCTGCCCGTATGAAGACAGGTCTGACCGCGGATTGTACGATCCTGGAAATGGATGAAAATACTGATTTATCCCAGATCCGACCGGCTTTTGGCGGCAATATCATGGCGCACATCAAGACCCCGAACCACCGTCCGCAGATGGCGACCGTGCGCTATAAGATCATGAACGCACCGGAGCGTGCCGAGAAAGAGAGCGGTGAGATTGTGGTCTGTACAATTGAGAAGGAAAAACTGCTTTCCCACGTGAGGGTTCTGGATATCGTAGAAAAGCCGAAGGAAACCTTTATCGAAAATGCTGATGTCCTGGTGGTAGCCGGACGAGGCGTGAAGAAGCCGGAAGATTTGAAAATGCTGGAAAAACTGGCAGATCTGCTGGGAGGTCAGCTTGCCTGCACCCGTCCAATGGTGGAAGCCGGATGGCTGGATGCCAAGTGCCAGATCGGTCTGAGTGGCCGTACGGTCCGCCCAAAACTCATCATCACCTGCGGCGTGTCCGGTGCGGTCCAGTTTACTGCCGGCATGAATCACGCGGAGACGATCGTCGCGATCAATAAAGATCCGAAAGCGCCGATTTTCAAGACGGCACATTACTGCCTGACTGGTGATCTCTATGAGATTCTCCCGAGACTGATTGAGAAGATTGAGATGGGAAGATAAAGATTCACAGGAAGGAGAGCAGGATATCATGGGAAATTACAAGAAAATAGATAAAGATGATATTTTATATATAAAAAACACAATTCAGGATGACGAGCGTGTCCTCGTAGGTGAAAATATCAATGAAGAGTACAGCCACGATGAGCTGAGCGGCACCAGCAGTTATCCGGATGTGGTGGTAAAGGCAAAATCAGCCGAAGAGATCGCGGCGATCATGAAATATGCATACGAAAATACGATTCCGGTGACACCGAGGGGCGCCGGAACGGGTCTGGTTGGTTCTTCGGTTCCGATGGAACATGGCATCATGATCGATACCACCCTGATGAACCAGATTCTCGAATTGGACGAGGAAAACCTGACGGTCACGGTGGAACCGGGCGTCCTTTTGATGGAATTGTCCGCCTATGTAGAAGATCACGATTTCTTCTACCCGCCGGATCCGGGTGAGAAATCAGCGACCATCGGCGGCAACATCAGCACGAATGCGGGCGGTATGCGTGCGGTCAAATACGGTGTGACGAGAGACTATGTCATGGGGCTGGAAGTGGTTCTGCCGGATGGCACGATCACTCAGTTTGGAGGCAAAGTCGTAAAGAATAGTTCAGGCTATGACTTGAAAGATCTGATTATTGGTTCCGAGGGAACTCTTGGCTTTATTACCAAGGCGATCTTAAAGCTTCTGCCGCTTCCGAAGCGTGTCATCAGCCTTCTGATTCCGTTCCCAACACTGAAACAGGCGATCGACACCGTCCCGGTTATCATCAAATCTAAGACGATCCCGACCGCGATCGAGTTCATGCAGCGGGAAGTGATTGAAGACGCCGAGGAGTATTTAGGAAAAGCGTTCCCGGATAAACAGTCGGATGCGTATCTGCTTTTGAAATTTGATGGTAATTCCACCCAGGAGATCGAAGAAGCGTATGACAAGGTGGCCAAACTCTGCCTGGAACAGGGCGCACTGGACGTGCTGATTTCCGATACCCAGGAGCGTGAGGAATCCATCTGGAAAGCCAGAGGCGCTTTCCTGGAGGCAATCAAGGGATCCACGACTTACATGGATGAGGTCGATATGGTTGTTCCGAGAAGTCGCGTCAATGAGATGGTAACGTATCTGCACGATCTCCACAATGAGATTGATATCCGTATCAAGAGCTTCGGTCATGCGGGCGACGGAAATCTGCACGCGTACATCCTGAAAGACGATTTGAGTGATGAAGAGTGGGAAAAACGGATGTCTGCTGCAATGGAGAAGATCTATCAGAAAGCCCATGAACTCGAAGGTCAGGTGTCCGGCGAGCACGGCATCGGATATGCGAAAAAGCCGTATTTAAGAGAATCCCTGCCGGAGAAGAACCTGGATCTGATGAACGGAATCAAGAAAGTGTTTGATCCGAAGAATATTCTGAATCCGCATAAGGTGGCGCAGAGATAGAAGAAAATAACTGCATTGATATTTTTTAGCCACAAGTGTTGCAAAAACGTTTGAGCACCACGCGGTAAGGCTGATTCTAGGAACTGCAGAAGATTTTTGGCAGAAAAACAGAATAGAACAGCAGGTTTTTGAGAAAGCCACGATCTGAATCAAAGAGTTCAAATCGTGGCTTTTTATAGTTGTTGAACTATTTTATAGTTTATATCTATCGACCTATCTTTTCTTCTTCAACGCCTGCATCACCCGAACCAGCGGAATCGTCTTCCTGTAAATCCGTTTCCCACTCTTATTTTCCAAAAATTCCCGAAACGCGCCAATTGCTTTCAAATTCTGGCTCTCATCCGAATTTGAACGGGACCCCGCGCTTGCGTCAATCCCCTTTTTCGGCACCATATACCCGCCGTAGGAATCGCGGAACAGATAGAAATAATCGCGGTCCTCACCCAGCTTTTCAAATTCATTGTAAGCCAGTGTGCTTTCGCGGGTGTTTTTCGGAAGAGAATAGACTTCCAGATGATTTTCACGGAATTCATAGCGGGACGCCGGGAACGGCATGCCGCTTTTTTTGATCTGTTCGGCGAGCTTGTGGGCGGTGTGGTTGGCGGAGCTGTAGGTGCTGGTCGTCAGATAGCAGCCGTAGGCGGCTAAGAGGATGCCCCACCACTCGCTTAGATTGATGATACCTCCGGCGATGAACAGGATGCTTAAAATTGTCCGCGTGATCCGGTTGGAAGCGCAGAAGAGATCGTACTGCATCCGGGACAGGGATTCGAAGGTTTTTTCGTTGTGGTGCATTTCTATCTTATAGTAAATCATGGTAAGCCCTTTCATATAAAAAATCAATCATCACCTATATAAAAACAGTATATAGAAGCATAGAAAATATCTTAAGAAGTAGTATACTGTTTCTTCCCTGTTTCCGCAACTGGATCTGTTAAATCTGTAATGTTGATAAAAAATAAACAAGATTGTTACAAAAATATCACACAAAAATCGACTAAAATCGAGAAAAAATTATATAATTTCGACAAAATAGCTTGCCTAATCGTAAAATAAGTGTTAAAATTAGGTAAAAGATGAATAAAGGACCAAAAGCAGAGACGAAGAGATGCGCCATGGTTAGAAACAGCTGGAAAAGACTGTTTTTTAAAAATGGTGCTATTTTTTTGCCTAAATGCTGAAATGGTAATTTATTTAGAAAGTAGTAGAAACTGTTGATGAACCGGTCAGAAAGATGACTGGGGGAGGTTAAGAAGAAGGAGAGAAAACGTATGAGAAAAGTATTATCAGTAGTACTGGCAGCGACGATGGCGATGAGCCTGGCGGCCTGCGGCGGCAGCGGCGCAAAGACTGACACAAAGACTGACACAAAGGCAGCAGACGCAGGAACGGCAGCAGGTGACGAGGCATCTGCAGATGATTACTACATCACCATCAAGTTTTCCAACGTATTTCAGCCGGCAGAGTGGAACTACAAAGCCAGCGAATATCTGGCAGACCTGGTAAAAGAGAAGACCGATGGTCATATCACTCTGGAGTATTACGGACAGAACCAGCTTGACTGCTACGCGGAGTCTGTAGCACAGGCACACAACGGCGCTGTCTGGATGGGTCTGGAGGAGCCGTCCTACTTTGCTGATTACATCGGCGATTACAACGTATTAGTTGGACCGATGCTTTACAAGAACAATGCAGAGTACAATGCAGTGATGGATTCTGATATTGTAAAAGATCTGAATGCAAAACTGGCAAGCGAGCACAACATCCACGTTCTGGATACACATTATTCGTTCGGATTCAGAAGCGTATGTACGAACAAGGTAGTTGAGAAACCGGCTGACTTAAATGGTCTGATCATGCGTTCGACCGAGTCTCCGCTGTTTGTTAAGACGATTACCTGTCTGGGTGCTACCCCGTCTGCAATGAGCTTTACGGAGTGCTTATCTGCTATGTCCAGTGGTGTTGTTGATGGTTTCGAGGTTCCATCTCCACCCTGAAGGATACAGGTGCTTATGAGTACACCAAGAAAGTTGCAAACACGAACCACTTCATCGCAACCCGTTGGTTATTCATGGCTGAGGACGTATATCAGTCCATCCCGGAAAAATGGAGAAACATCCTGGATGAGTGCTGTGTAGAAGCTGGTAAGTGGGAGCAGGAAAATGCTGAGAACGACGAAGCTTCCATGATCGAGTTCCTGAAAGACAAAGGCGTTGAGTGGAACGATGTAGATATTGACGCATTCACAGAGGCTTGTGCTCCGGTTTATGACTGGATCGTAGACGAGTACGGCGCAGATCCGGAACTTCATCAGAAACTGGTTGATTTCCTGAATGACTACCGTGCAAAGAACGAATAATGTAGATTGTTCCGAACAAATACAGTATTTTAAAGCAATTATGAAATGGTAAAACGTAACGGTTATCAGAACCGCTGCGGAGAAGAAAGTATATCTGCCCGGGCTGTCAGAACAAAGAAGATTGTCTGAGGTCCGGGCAGACTTCCGACAAACGTATAGTGCCGGAAATATGAAACTGCTGGTAACTGTTCAGTAGGTCTGCGCATTTACTGCGCTGACCGTACGAAAACATGGGCCAGCAGGCAAAAATCCCATTGCCGTAGGCAATTTTTAATGGATTTTTGCGCGTGACTGTGAAGGTACTGAACAGTTACAACTGCTGGAAAGATGGCTGTATGACAGAACAGTCGTCGGTTATGCAAAACTGACTGCCATTATGAATGCATGAGGATAGACTATGGAAAAGAAAAAAATCACACTGGGGTCGGTGCTGGTAAACCTGGATGCAATTATTACCTGCGTGACACTGACACTCTGTACAATCGTTGTAAACGCAAACGTCCTTATGCGCTATTTCCTGAAAAGACCGTTGTATTGGTCGGAAGAGGTCGCTACGGGGCTCTTCGTCTGGACCGTCTTTATTGGAAGCGCATATGCGTACCGTAAGCACGCACATCTGGGCGTAGACATCCTGATCAACATTCTTCCGGAGAAGATAAGAAAAGTTGTTAAGGTTATTATGGATCTTCTGGAGCTTGTTACTCTGATTATGCTGACCAGAACAAGCGTCCAGTATGTGATGAACACGATGGATAAGCTGACGAATACGCTGCGTGTTCCGAGCTGGTATATTTCCGGCGCGGTTCCGATCGGATTTGGGCTTTCACTGATTTTCTGTATTTACTTTTTGGTTAAGGATATTATCAAGGTATTTAAAGGGAAAGGGGGAAATAACTGATGGGACTCGAATTAATTGAACTCGTTCCGATTTTTATGGTATTTATTCTCTATTTCCTGGGAATGCCGATTGTATATGCACTGTTTGGTTCAACCTTCTTTTATTTTACATTTATTGATACAACCAGTAAAAACTGGCTGATCTTACAGAAGGTTATGACCTCTACACAGTCGTTCTCGATGTTAGCGATTCCATTTTTCGTTATGGCTGGTTCCGTCATGAACTACGGCGGCATCAGTGACAAGATGATGGATTTCGCGGAAGTGCTGACCGGTCATATGAAAGGCGGTCTGGCACAGGTAAACGTAGTACTTAGTATGCTGATGGGCGGATGCTCCGGTTCGGCCAACGCAGATTGTGCGATGCAGTCCAAGATGCTGGTTCCGGAGATGGAGAAGAGAGGTTACTCCAAGGCGTTCTCCGCAGCGATCACAGCGGCTTCCTCGGCTGCTACACCGGTTATTCCGCCGGGAGTAAACCTGATCGTTTTTACACTGATTGCACAGATTTCCCTGGGTCGTACGTTTGCGGCTGGTTATATTCCGGGTATTCTGATGGCAATCTCGATGATGATCGTTGTTTCGATTATTGCACATAAGAGAAACTACCCGACCACCCGTGAAAAATTCCCGTCTCTGAAAGAGATCGTGAAACAGGGTATTACCTCTTTCTGGGGTCTGTTCTTCCCATTTGGTATCATCCTGGGAATGCGTTTTGGCATGTTTACCCCGTCTGAGGGCGGTGCGGTAGCCGTTCTTTACTGTATTATTATCGGACGTTTCGTTTACAAGAAACTATCCCTGAAAGAGCATCTGGTTCCGATCCTGCTTGACAGTATCGCCGGTACTTCCAGCGTTGTCCTGATCATGGTTGCAGCGAATGTATTCGGTTACTACATGACCTGGATTAACCTGCCGAGAGTCGTGGCAACTGGTATGTTAAGCCTGACAACCAACAAGTGGCTGTTCCTTATGGCATGCAACGTAATTCTTCTGATTATGGGTATGTTCCTGGAAGGCGGCGCGGCGCTGATGATTATTACACCTCTGCTGCTTCCGGTTGCAAGACAGCTTGGAATCAATGATTACCACTTTGGACTGGTAGCGATCGTTAACATCATGATCGGTGGTATTACACCTCCGTTCGGTTCGATGATGTTCACGACCTGTGGTATCACGGGATGTCCGATCAGTGAGTTCCTGAAGGAAGTATGGCCATTTATCGTGTCCCTTCTGGTTGTTCTTCTGCTTCTGACCTTCTGCCCGTTCTTAATTACATGTGTACCGGATCTTCTGTACGGCGCAGCATAGAAACAGATTGACAAAACGTTAATAAATTGGATATAATAAAGCCTGTGAGATTAAGAGCAGAAAGGCAAACGTAGAAATACGGATGCTTTCTGCTCTTTTTTGTTCCATAAAAGATACCGGTATCGGTCATGGAAGAGTCTTGTGGAGCGAAAAAGAGCTGTGTTCTAGAAGCTTTACGGGCTTGCAGAGGGAGAAAAAATGGCAGTTTGGAAATGGATTGTGGAGACGGCGGCGACCTGGACAGCGGTCGGCATCTGGATTCGCCTGCTGTTTTCGCTGGCGGTGGGAATGTTCATTGGAATTGACCGTGGCCTGAAACGGCGCGGTGCGGGCATCAAGACGCATGTGCTGGTCTGCCTGGGTTCAGCGCTTGTCATGTTGACGAGTGAATATATGTTCCGGACATTTCCATCTGCAAAAGCGGACATGGCGCGGATGGGCGCGCAGGTTATCAGCGGTGTCGGATTTTTAGGGGTTGGCACGATCATGGTAACCGGGCGTAATCAGGTGCGTGGATTGACTACAGCGGCGTGTCTCTGGGTCTGCGCCTGTGAAGGACTGGCAGCCGGTATCGGATTTGTGGACGGTGCGGTTTACGGTCTGATTCTGATTGCGGTTACCTTGAAGCTCCTGACACGTGTGGATACAATGATTCATGAGCATGCAAAGGTGTTCGATTTCTATCTGGAATTTACCAGCAGCCGGTGTGTTGGGGCGTTCATGGATACCATGCGTTCTAAGAATGTGAAAATCGTGTCTTTTGATATTGCCAAGAATAAGTTAAAGGGCGAGGGTCCCTCCGCGACGATGTCGGTGGAAGTGCAGGACAAGTCGCTTCGAAAAACACTTCTGAGCGATATTCAGGCGATGGAGGAGATCCGGTTTGCAGAGGAGCTGTAGCAGCTAAAGGGTTCAGATGGGCTTACGCACGAAATGCAGCAGAAATAGGATGAATTGTCTAAACAAACAGGATAGTTGAAACGAGAGCAAGAAAACATTTAGTATAAATAATGGAGGATCACAGTATGAACGGAAATACATACGACGTAGTGATTATCGGAGGTGGCGTCATCGGCAGCAGCATCGCCAGAGCGCTTTCGAAATATGAGTGCCGCACCGTGCTTCTGGAAAAAGAAGAGGATGTCTGCTCCGGCACATCGAAGGCAAACAGTGCTATCGTCCATGCGGGCTATGACGCAAAGACAGGTTCTTTAAAAGCAAAGCTCAATGTAAAAGGCAACGCCATGATGGGAGATTTATCCAAAGAACTCGATTTTGATTTCAAGCGGAATTCCTCCCTGGTACTCTGCTTCGCGCAGGAGGACCTCCCGGCGCTGCAGGCACTCTATGAGAGAGGCGTGGCAAACGGTGTGCCGGATATTTCCATTCTGACCGGCGATGAGGTCCGCAAGATGGAGCCGAACGTCAGCGGGGAGGTTGTGGCAGCGCTCTATGCACCGACTGGCGGCATCGTATGTCCATTTGGTCTGACGATCGCGCTGGCAGAGAATGCCTGTGATAACGGCGTTGAATTTGTATTCAACACAAAAGCAGAAAAAGTTGAAAAAACGACAGAAGGATACCGTGTGATAACCAACAACGGTGTCTTCGAGACAAAATATGTCGTGAACGCAGCCGGCGTGTATTCTGACGAGATCCACAACATGGTTTCGGAAAAGAAGCTTCACATTGTGCCGCGCCGCGGCGAGTACTGCCTGCTCGATAAAGAGGCAGGCAACCACGTATCAGCGACTGTCTTCCAGCTTCCGGGCAAGTATGGCAAGGGAATCCTCGTCAGCCCGACGATTCACGGAAATCTCTTAGTCGGACCGACCGCGGTGGATCAGGAAGATAAGGACGGAACCTACACGACCGCCGAGGGACTGGCAGAGGCATGTGAGAAGGCAGCCAAGAGTGTCAACAACATTCCGTTCCGTCAGGTCATCACTTCCTTCTCCGGCCTGCGTGCCCATGAGGACGGCGATGATTTCATCATCGGTGAGGCGGAGGACGCACCGGGCTTCTTTGATGCAGCCGGAATCGAGTCTCCGGGACTTTCCTGCGCACCGGCGATCGGTGAATATCTGGCTGGGATGATCGAGGAAAAAGCTGGATTTGGCAAGAATCCGAATTTCAATCCGATCCGCAAGGGCATCGTGAAAGCAGCACGTTTAAATACGGAAGAACGCGCAGAACTGATCCGCAAGAACCCGGCATACGGCGCAATCGTCTGCCGCTGCGAGACAATCAGCGAGGGGGAGATCGTGGATGCGATCACCCGTACACTCGGCGCACGCTCGATGGATGGCATCAAACGGCGCGTCCGTCAGGGTATGGGACGGTGTCAGGCAGGCTTCTGCACTCCGAGAGCGATGGAAATTCTCTCCCGTGAGACGGGAATCCCGATCACAGAGATCTGCAAAAACCGCAAAGGTTCCGAAATGATAAAAGGTGAGGAGGCATAACCATGATTCAGCGTGACATTGTAATTATCGGCGGAGGTCCGGCTGGACTGGCAGCGGCAGCAGCGGCAAAGAAAAGCGGCGCAGAGGATATTCTGATTCTGGAGCGCGACAGCGTGCTGGGCGGTATCTTAAATCAGTGTATCCACAATGGTTTTGGTCTTCATACCTTTAAAGAAGAACTGACCGGACCGGAGTATGCGGCACGTTATGAGGAAGAAGTGAAAAAGCTGGAAATTCCGTACCGCTTAAACAGCATGGTACTGGATATCAATAAAGACAAAGAGATCACAGTCGTAAGCCGCAGCGAGGGACTGGAGCTCATCAAGGCAAAAGCGATTATCCTGGCGATGGGATGCCGCGAACGTCCGAGAGGCGCCCTGAACATTCCGGGGTATCGTCCGGCAGGTATCTACACTGCTGGTACGGCACAGCGTCTCATGAACATCGAGGGACATATGGTCGGTAAAGAGGTTGTCATCCTCGGTTCCGGCGATATCGGACTGATCATGGCGAGACGTATGACACTGGAGGGCGCAAAGGTTAAGGTTGTAGCGGAGCTGATGCCGTATTCGGGCGGTCTGAAGAGAAATATCGTACAGTGCTTAAATGACTTTGATATTCCGTTGAAGTTAAGCCATACGGTTGTGAATATCGAGGGAAAAGAGCGCGTGAAAGGCATTACGCTGGCACAGGTCGGACCGGACCGCAAACCGATTCCGGGTACCGAAGAGCACTATGACTGTGATACGCTTCTGTTATCCTGTGGTCTGATTCCGGAGAATGAGCTGACGAGAAATATGGGCGTGGCGATGAACCCGGTTACCTCCGGCCCAATGGTCAATGACCGTCTGGAAACAGGCATCGAGGGTGTATTTGCCTGCGGCAACGTGCTTCATGTACATGATCTGGTTGACTATGTATCCGAGGAGGCAGCGCTGGCAGGACAGAACGCAGCGAAATATGTGAAATCCGGCGAGACGAAGAAAGGTCACAGCGTGACACTCAAGGCAGAAAATGGCGTCCGCTACACGGTACCGCAGTCGATCGATACCGAGGCGATGGCAGACAAGCTGACGGTTCGTTTCCGTGTGGCAGATGTTTATAAAAACCGCAGCATTTCCGTTTATTTTGACGGAGAGCGTGTGAGCAGCCGCAAAAAACGCGTGCTGGCACCGGGTGAGATGGAGCAGGTAATCCTGACGAAGGAAAGTCTGGAGAAATATCCGGATCTGAAAGAAATAACCATTTGCACGGAGGTGGATGAGTGATGGAAGTAAGAGAACTGACCTGTATCGGATGTCCGCTGGGCTGTCAGCTCACTGTGACGATGGGAAATGACGAGATCAAGGTAGAAGGAAATACATGCCCGCGCGGCGAGGCGTATGCAAAGAAAGAGGTAACCAATCCGACGAGAATCGTTACCTCAACGGTACGCGTCGAGGGCGGCACGATCGAGAGAACAGCGGTCAAGACGGCTTCGGATATCCCGAAGGGCAAAATCTTTGATTGCATGAAGGAGATCCGCGCCGTGAAGGTGGCTGCTCCGGTGCATATCGGGGATGTGATCATTGATGACTGCGCTGGAACTGGGATTGCAGTTGTGGCGAGCAAGAATGTAGAGCGGGCGTAAGGAATCGTGAAGTAACTGTTCACAGGTAGGAATTTTCTGAACTGAAAATTCCGTACGATACAGTTTTGGCAGCAGATTTTGCCGATTTGGAATGCGCAGCATCGGCAAAATCCCGTTGCTGGGCACACGTGTGTGAACAGTAACACCGTGAAGGCGACACCGACAGCCCCGACATAGAGTACATGATGAGAGATGGGAGGTTGTACAGACTCATAGAAAAAGTTTGTGCAGCTTCCCATTTTTGAAATTGAAATATATGAAAAACCTGCTTGCATATTTGGGCAGGATTGGATAAAGTTGTTTTGAAGAAAATCTTTTTTACAGGTACATATTTACAGAGATAAATTACAAGGAGAGAGGCATGGAAAAACGTGAAATTTTAAAGGAGACAGAACTGTTTGTCCTCGATATGGACGGGACGTTTTATCTGGATACGGATGTGCTCGACGGGGCGTTGGATTTCCTGGAGGAAGTGAAGAAAGCAGGGAAGAGATATGTATTTTTTACGAATAATTCGTCGAAATCTCCGAAAACATATATTGACAAACTGGCAAAAATGGGGTGTTATATTAAAAGGAATCAGATCATTACATCCGGGGATGTGATGATTCAGTATCTGAAAGAGTATTATCCTGAAAAGAAAGTCTATCTGGTGGGAACGCCGGATCTGGAGGAGAATTTCCGTGAAAATGGCATTCTTCTGACAGGGGAGATGCCGGATGTGGTCGTGATTGGCTTTGATATGACATTGACCTATGAGAAGCTGGAGCGTGCCTGCACGTATATCCGCAACGGCGCTGTGTTCCTGGCAACGCATCTGGATATCAACTGCCCGACGAAGGATGGTTTTATCCCGGACTGCGGCGCAATGTGCGCGGCAATCTCCTTATCGACCGGAAAGGAGCCGAAGTATGTCGGAAAACCATTCAAGGAGACCGTGGATATGGTTCTGGAGATGACCGGGGCAAAGCGCGAGGCAATGTCGTTTGTCGGCGACCGGATCTACACGGATGTGAAAACCGGCGTGGTAAATGGGGCACACGGAATCCTGGTGCTGACCGGCGAGACGAAGCTGGAGGATGTACCGAAGGCGGATGTCGTGCCGGATGCGATTTTCACAGGGCTGAAAGAGATGGGAGAAATACTCAAGACTATGAGAGAAGAGGAAGCATAGAATGACAATGCTTGAATTACTGGAGGAATCTCCGATAATCGCAGCGATTAAGAGCTGGGAAGGGCTGGAAAAAAGTCTTAAATCTGAATGTAAGGTAGTATTTGTGCTGTTTGGCACGATCTGTGATATTGATCAGATTGTAGCGCGCATCAAGGACGCCGGGAAGGTGGCGATCGTCCACGTGGATATGATCCAGGGACTGAGCACCAAGAGGGTGGCGGTCGATTTTATCGCCCACAATACGCGGGCGGACGGTATTATCAGCACAAAAAATACACTGGTGGAGCGCGCGAAGGAGATGGGACTTTATGCGATCCAGAGAACCTTTGTTGTGGATTCGATCGCACTCGATACATTGAAAAAACAGATCGAAATGTTCCGACCGGATGCAGTCGAGATCATGCCGGGGGTGATGCCGAAGATTCTTAAGATCATGCGCGAGTACACCGATATTCCGCTGATCGCCGGGGGACTGCTGTCTGACAAAAAAGATGTGATGGCGGCCTTTGAGGCGGGTACGGATGCCATTTCAGCGACGAATGAAGCGGTGTGGTACGTGTGATTTTAAAACTTAAACGATTTAGACGCTGTGAGTGACAGATATATTTGAAATAATGAAATTGATAAAAAAATATCAATCATTTCGCGATTTCGCTTGATTTTTTACCATGAATGCATTAGAATGATGAAGTAATCTCTTTTGGTAAAAATAGATAAAGAGAAGAAAAGGCGAGTTTTCGCATTGTACAAAATATAAGAACCGTGAAAAGGTAAAGCGGTTGCAAACTATACACATGTACAGTGGGGGACACTGAAATCCCCGGTTCGGTGAGAAATGTCAGACAAAATTTAAGTCGAACGTCCGTGAGACTTGGCGCATGATTCTGGTCAGCGAAGCTGACAATTTCACACAGACGGGAGCCGCCGGATAACAGGAAAGGGGTATTAAGATGGCTAAGATCGATTTAAGCAAGTACGGAATCACAGGAACAACGGAGATTGTTTACAACCCTTCTTATGAGATGCTGTTTGAAGAAGAAACCAAACCGGAGCTGGAGGGCTATGAAAAAGGTCAGGTCAGCGAGCTTGGTGCAGTAAACGTTATGACAGGTATTTATACCGGACGTTCCCCGAAAGACAAATTCATCGTTATGGATGAGAACTCTAAGGACACAGTATGGTGGACTTCAGACGAGTATAAGAACGACAACCATGTAGCATCCAAAGAGACCTGGAGCGCAGTAAAGGATATCGCTTTAAAAGAGCTCTCCAACAAGAGACTGTTTGTAGTAGATGCTTTCTGCGGCGCAAATAAAGACACCCGTATGGCGATCCGTTTTATTGTGGAGGTTGCTTGGCAGGCTCATTTCGTAAAGAATATGTTCATCGTTCCGACCGACGAAGAACTGGCTGATTTCGAACCGGACTTCGTAGTATACAATGCTTCCAAGGCTAAAGTTGAGAACTACAAAGAGCTTGGATTAAACTCTGAGACAGCTGTTGTCTTCAATATCACAAGCCGCGAGCAGGTTATCATCAACACCTGGTACGGTGGAGAGATGAAGAAAGGTATGTTCTCCATGATGAACTACTACCTTCCGTTAAAGGGCATCGCTGCTATGCACTGCTCCGCTAACACCGACTTAAATGGCGAGAACACCGCTATCTTCTTCGGACTTTCCGGAACTGGCAAGACTACCCTTTCTACCGACCCGAAACGTCTTCTCATCGGTGATGACGAGCACGGCTGGGATGACAACGGTGTATTCAACTTCGAGGGCGGCTGCTATGCGAAGGTTATCAACCTGGATAAAGAGTCTGAGCCGGATATCTACAACGCTATCAGACGTGATGCGCTGCTTGAGAACGTTACCCTGGATGAGAACGGCAAGATCGATTTCGCTGATAAGAGCGTAACCGAGAACACCCGTGTATCCTACCCGATCGATCATATTCAGAATATTGTACGTCCGGTATCCTCTGCACCGGCAGCTAAGAACGTTATCTTCCTGTCTGCAGACGCATTCGGAGTACTTCCGCCGGTATCTATCCTGACACCGGAGCAGACACAGTACTACTTCTTATCCGGATTTACAGCAAAACTGGCTGGTACCGAGCGCGGCATCACCGAGCCGACCCCGACCTTCTCTGCTTGCTTCGGACAGGCTTTCCTGGAGCTGCATCCGACCAAATATGCAGAAGAACTGGTTAAGAGAATGGAGAAGAGCGGAGCAAAAGCTTACCTCGTAAATACAGGCTGGAACGGAACCGGCAAACGTATCTCCATCAAAGATACCCGTGGTATCATCGATGCTATCTTAAACGGAGATATCCAGAAGGCTCCGACCAAGAAGATCCCGTACTTCAACTTCGAAGTACCGACCGAGCTTCCGGGCGTAGATCCGGCTATCCTGGATACCCGTGATACCTATGCAAACGAGGCTGAGTGGGAAGAGAAAGCAAAAGACCTGGCAAGCCGCTTCATCAAGAACTTCGCTAAATACGAAGGCAACGAAGCTGGCAAGGCTCTGGTAAAGGCTGGTCCGCAGTTATAATGCCAGAAATAAATGGTAAATAAATCCAAGAGGTAAACTTGGTGAGATAGAAAACCTCCGGTTTGTTTGGATGAGAAATGTGATTCTCATTCGAATGAACCGGAGGTTTTTTTGTTTCATAGGAAATTACATCCTATGAAACAAAAACGCTCCGCGAGGATGCACACTCGCGCGAAGCAGAAACATGTCGCAAGCGACCGCGCGAGACGCCCGGATGTGCCAAGGCACATTTTTTATTGCTGCTGCAAAACACATGTTTGGATTTGAGTATTTCGTGAAGCTGATGGTTATGCTATAATAGAAGCACTTAGTGAGTTTTTAACTGGATTTTCATGTGTACGCTCGGAATCTTTCTGTGCTTGATTTTGTGAGATGATTTTTTACCAGTGGCGCTCAAATTTTAAATTCATAGAGAAGGGAGGATCCTGCCATGCAGAAAACAGTTTCCAGGCGCGCGTACATTGCCATTGATTTAAAATCGTTCTACGCATCGGTCGAGTGCGTCGAGCGAGGTCTGGATCCGTTGACGACGAATCTGGTCGTGGCGAATCCATCGCGGACGGAGAAAACGATCTGTCTGGCGGTATCGCCGCCGCTGAAATCCTATGGTGTGCCGGGGCGTCCCAGGTTATTTGAGGTGATTCAGCGGATTAGGGAAGTCAATGAGGAACGCCGCAGACGGGCGCCGGGACGCCAGTTCCGGGATAAATCGTGGAGAAATGATGAATTAAAGGCGGATCCGTCGCTGGCGGTCAGCTATCTGGTTGCGCCGCCGAGAATGGCGCACTATATGAAATGGAGCACGCAGATCTACCAGATTTATCTCCGGTATGTGGCACCGGAGGACATCCATGTGTATTCGATCGACGAGGTATTCATGGATGTTACGGAATATCTGGGAATTTACAAGGTTTCGCCGCGCGAGCTGGCAAAGCGCATCATCCGCACGGTGTTAAAGGAAACAGGCATCACGGCGACGGCGGGGATTGGGACGAACCTGTATCTGTGCAAGGTGGCGATGGATATTGTGGCGAAGCACGTGGAAGCGGACAAGGACGGCGTGCGGATTGCCGAGCTGGATGAGCAGAGTTATCGGGAGCTTTTGTGGACGCATGAGCCGCTGACTGATTTCTGGCGGGTTGGACCGGGCTATCAGAAGAAACTCTGGCAGGCGGGACTTCGGACAATGGGCGATATTGCGCGTTGTTCACTGGGAAAACCGGGCGAGTTTTACAGCGAGGAACTGCTGTACCAGATGTTCGGCATCAACGCCGAGCTTCTGATTGACCATGCGTGGGGCTATGAGTCGTGCACGATCGCACAGATACGGGCGTACAAGCCGCAGAGCAGCAGCCTGGGCTGCGGACAGGTGCTTCACTGTCCGTACACGGCGGACAAGGCGCGGATCGTGGTTCAGGAGATGATTGACGGGATCTCGCTGGAGCTGGTGGAAAAACGGCTAGTGACCGATCAGCTCGTTCTAACGGTCGGATATGACATCGAAAACCTGACCCGCCCGGAGATACGGAAAGTATACAAGGGACCGGTGACAACCGATCGCTACGGGCGGCGTGTGCCGAAGCATGCACATGGAACGTGGAATCTGCCGCGTGCGACTTCGTCCTCAAGCGAGCTTCTGGAGGCGATGGCGGCTCTGTATGATAAGATTGTCAACCCGGCACTTCTCATCCGCCGGATGTCGCTCTCGGCATGCCATGTGGTAAATGAGAAAATGGCGAAAGAGCGTGAACAGAAGGAAACATTTGAACAGCTTGATTTGTTTACCGATTACGCAAAGAAGGAAGCAAAAGAGAAGGAAGAACAGAAAAAACGCGAGCGGGAGCGCCGGATGCAGGAAGCGCTTCTGACGATCAAGAAAAAATATGGAAAAAATGCGGTGCTGCGCGGGATGAACTTTGAGGAAGGCGCGACCGCCAAGGAGCGGAACGGGCAGATCGGGGGGCATCAGGCGTAGATGGAAGATCAATATAGAGTGAATGAATTTGAAAACTTAAAAGGTGGACGAAGCCAAACCCAAAAAGGGCAGGAAAGTGACGCCCAGCGCCGCTACGGCGATATCCTCGGTCATTCTTACCCATTTCCCTTGCGCCATGCACGGATGCCGGTGGAGGACCGGGCGGCGCAGTTTGCCTCGTTTGCTGCACTGAATGGCTATGAGGAGGCGGTAGAGGAGGAAGCGCGTCTGACCGAGCGGGAGATCGATCTGGATGACAGCGTGCGTGAGATGATCAATCAGACGCTTGTGGAAGCGGAGGAGCAGCTGATGCGTGGCGAGACGGTTCGGCTTTCTGTGACCTGGTTCCAACCGGACGTGCACAAGGATGGCGGCGCTTACCGAACGGCAGTAGAACGATTGAAGAAAATCGACTATTACCGGCAGGTTTTGTGGTTGGCGGAAATAAAGAGTGGAAATCAGCCTGGACTTGAAAATATAGGCGGGGAGATCGCGGTAAATTTTCCACAGATCTGCCGTGTGGAGCTGATAGAAGAGGAAGTGGAGTGAAATGTTACATGGCAGCACAGTTGCTGAAGCTTTGTATGGACCTCCTGACCGGCAAAGGAAAATATCGTTACTGTTTACGGGTAGGCACTTTTGGAACCGAAAGTGCCGTAAGAAAACGTGGTGGCAGCAGGAATTTGCCGTATTTAAATGCGAAGCCACGGCAAATTCCGTTACTGGGCACGTATGCGTGAACAGTAATAAAATATCAGAAATCCGTAAGAAAAAAGCACTTTTACTTTTGAATGAAATAGGGTAGACTGTTAGAACAGAGAAAACCAGATAGAAGAGCTGAATACAGAGTATAAAGAAAAATATTTCACTGGTTTTAGAAACTAAAAAGTGCCTGGGAAGTTTTGAAAAATTTCAGAGAAGTCCCTGGGAACAGACAGGGAGCAGGCATAAGAACAGTCGGAAGGAGATTCAAATTATGAAAAAAAATTCGTTATATATTGCAGGAATTTGTGCAGCACTGTCGGTAGGTGCGCTTGGGTGCGCTTCCAGTGCAAAAGCGGGCGATGAGGAGACAAAGCCGGTTGTCGAAGATACGGAGGCAGCTGGGGAGGCCACTGCAGCGGAAACTATTTGTGTTTATGGTCCGGTTTCGGAGGTTACCAGTGATTCCGTCACGATTGACAATCAGTCGGGAATCAGCAGTGCCGGCGAGATGGTGATCACATTTTCACCGGAAACGCCGATTTTTGACGCAGAGACAGGCAATCCGGTCGATATGACCGAGGCGGAGACGGGAACCGTTGTATATGCCTACATCGGGGAGGCGATGACGATGAGCGAGCCGCCTATCACGAACGGACAGCTCTTCTTCGTCCATGTAACCGATGTGAGCGCCGTGCCGGTTTACACAGAGATCGAGTCGGTGA
Organism: Clostridium sp. AF29-8BH; assembly: GCF_003478145.1. Classification (NCBI taxonomy): domain Bacteria; kingdom Bacillati; phylum Bacillota; class Clostridia; order Eubacteriales; family Clostridiaceae; genus Clostridium; species Clostridium sp. AF29-8BH. The sequence continues at coordinate 296,307 of NZ_QUEL01000001.1, forward strand.
AAAAGAGTGCCGAGAATGATGATACCGTCTATGTGAAAGCAGAGGATGGCGTGACTTATACTATCAGCGCTGAGACACATATTCTGCCGTATTTAACCCGGAACATCGTGACCGCAGACGATCTGGAATCGGGAAAGAAATGCGCGATCTGGGCGGACGCGGAAGGAAAGGTATCGAGACTGGTGCTGTTTCAGCAATAAGGGCGGATGTGCATAAAGCGATAAAATTATAAATATGTCATGTAGATCGGACGGTTTGAACAGTGAAAAACACAGCGAAAAACCGTCCGATTTTTGGTTTGACTTTTTGTTGCACAGTAAAATACATTTGTGAAACAAAAAAATTGCATAAATGCATATTGGCTGCTCTGGTTGAAGCGCCGGAAAAGCAGACGTTCAGTCTGTATGTAGATGAATTGCTATATGACAAGACAGATGTAATAAAAAGTGTCAAAATTTCATTGACACAGCTTTTCTCTTAGAGGTATAATCACAGAAGTTTACCGTGTGGAAGCTATATGGACAGAGAAATATGGCGTGGCAAAGATGTCGGATACATAGTAAAGAAGAAAATGAACCGCAGCTGTCGGAAAAATGGTATGGTTTCTGTCAATCGATGGGGATTCGGAAGCGTGAACAGAGCGGTGAAAAAAGGAGAGGGAAAAGAGATGGATCAGGAGATAAAGCAGCGGATCGAGACATTAAAAAAAGAGAAGGATGCCGTGATTCTGGCACATTATTACGTAGATGGAGAAGTGCAGGAGATTGCCGATTATGTGGGCGATTCGTATTATCTGGCGGAGCTGGCGACGACGGTGCCGCAGAAGACGATCATTTTCTGTGGCGTGTCATTTATGGGCGAGAGTGCGAAGATTTTAAGCCCGGAGAAGACGGTTATCATGGCAGACCGGAGCGCGGACTGTCCGATGGCTCACATGGTTGAGGTGGAGAAGATCCGCGAAGTACGCAAAGAGTATCCGGATGTAGCCGTTGTCTGTTATGTGAACTCGATGGCGGAGATCAAGGCAGAATCGGATGTCTGTGTTACCTCATCGAATGCACTCAAAATCGTGAAAAAACTGCCGAACAAGGATATTTTCTTTATTCCGGATGAGAATCTGGGACGTTTTATCGCAAAAAAAGTGCCGGAGAAACATTTTATTTTCAATGACGGTTTCTGCCATGTACATAAGAGTATTCATGCGGAAGATGTAAAGAAAGCAAAAGAGCTGCATCCGGAGGCAGTTGTGCTGGCGCATCCGGAGTGTACCGGCGATGTGCTGGAGCTGGCAGATTTTGTCGGAAGTACCTCCCAGATTATTGATTATGCGACGAATTCGGATGAGAAAGTCTTCCTGATCTGCACCGAGATGGGCGTGTTCTATGAACTGCTGCAGAAGAACCCGGAGAAGAAGTTTTTCTCCGTAGGTCACCGTCAGTTTTGCCCGAATATGAAGAAGATTCATCTGGACAGCGTACTGCGGGCGCTGGAAAATCCGGAAGAGGAAGTGGAGATGGATGAGGCGATGCGGCAGAGGGCGGTTGGTCCGCTGGCGCGGATGCTGGAATTGGCAAAATAAAGGAATAAATAAAGACACAATATAAACAAATAGACCCAAAAGGATCATTCAAAGGATTCCCACAGAAAATGCTGCAAATCAGCGTTTCCTGTGGGATTTAAATTTTAAATGGAGCGGCTCTGCTTATTCAGCCACAACCGCTTTCACAATCTCCGCAATATACATATCATGATAGTCCTTCTCCGGATAGAACTTGCTGTCAGCGTCCTTATCGATAAAATCTGCCGGATTCATGGATGTGCGGTACATTTTGCGGCAGATGAGGATGGTGTCAGCTTCTTCAAATGCCGGTACGCCGTCGATGAAGACCGGGGTCAGGCCGGCTTCCTTGATTTTGTCGTGGTCACGGCCGGATACGGAGCCGCAGAGTTTGAGGGCATCGCGGTGTCCGTCTTTTAAAAAGCTGACGGAGAAGAGTTCTTCTTTGTCTATAAATTCTTTGGTGTAGCGCTGGGGACGGATATAGCAGGTAACAGCCGGTTTGCCCCAGAATACGCCTGCGCCGCCCCAGCTGGCAGTCATGGTGTTGAATTTATCCTCGGTGCCGGCGGTTAAAAGCATCCAGTCGGAACCGATGCGGGTAAACGGGTTAAAATTTAATTCTTCTGGCTTTATTTCTTTGAAGCTCATCGAAAAATCCTTCCTTTCCTGTCTGAATTGATTATTCTGTGAGTACCTTACCATTATCAGAGAAGAAAATCAAATATATTTTCGAAAATTCATTGACAGATGAGAAAAAAAGAGGTAGTCTTTAAATTAAGGTTAGAGACATCTAACTTGAGTTGCGGCATTCTAACCTGAGTTTGTTCATGCTAATTATGTTTTGTTTTTGATGAAACACAATATAATATGAGCACTTAGTGCGAGTCGTATCTAAGGACTTAATGAGGCTGAGCCAGAGGCAAAAGCGGAATTTAGTACTTGCAAAAAGAGTGGCAAGCAGAGTATGCTATATATTTTAAACGAACAGTTAGTCTGCGCTAATAAAAAGCCGGGTTGTGGACGGAAACGGCAGATGTGCGGAAAAATAATTTAGAAGATATGGAAAGAGAGATGATACGATGCAGCAGAGAGAGCAGATTATCAGCGAACTGAAGAGACGGGGGAAACGGATGACCGATCAAAGAAAGATCATGTTGGATGTGATCCTGGAGGGAAGATGGAGCAGTTGTAAGGAGATCTACTACGAGGCATCCAAGCGCGACCCGGGGATCGGCAAGGCAACGGTGTACCGGATGATTGCAGTGCTGGAAGAAATCGGCGTTTTAAACCGTTGCCGCCAGTATTCTCTGCGGAATGAGGATGAGCTGTCAAGTATAACTTCGGATGCCAGTTGATAAAAAATCTCAATAAGGAAAGTTAGGTTTGACTATCATGGGGGTAAGCTGTTACCATCTACTTGTACCTCAGAAATGAGTCATTAAACGCAGCTATATTCGCATTTGAAATGGAATAAATAGTTTTCAAAAATCATATGTGAATATAATTTAGATAATATCAGAGGAGGAGTAATCATGATGGACATTTTCAAATTAAAAAAATTAGGTTTATTTGCAGGCGGCGTTTTGTTCGGAACAGCAGGTGTTAAGATTCTTGGCAGCGAGGATGCAAAGAAATTTTACGTAAACTGCGTAGCAGCCGGACTTCGTGCACGTGATTGTGTGATGACCACCGCTACCAATATTCAGGAGAATGCTGAGGACATCCTGGCTGAGGCAAAGCAGATCAACGAGGCTCGCGGCTATGAGAGCTTTGGTGAGGATGAGGATTTCAACGAGACTGCTGAGGCAACCGAGGCCGCACCGGAGGCTGAGAAGGCAGAGCAGTAATAGCAACTCCAAGAATACATGAATCTAAATAACAGGGGGGCTGCCGCAAGATAGCATGGGATGCTGTCTCGCGGCAGCTCTTCTATAACCGGAGGAAGATGAATCATGAAATTCATTATAAAGCATGAAATCAAAGGAAGAATCCGTATCAGCCTTGCCCGGAAATTCCATACCGTGCGCGAAGCGGATGTTCTGGAACAGTATCTGCTTGGTCTGGACGGCGTGACGGCGGCTAAGGTGTATGAGCGGACAGCAGATGCGGTTATCTATTATAAGGAGGATCGGGAGGCGGTACTCGTACAGGTAGCGGCGTTTGATGGTCAGATTACCGAAAAACAGGAGATGGCAGTTAAAAGCAGCGGACGCGCCCTGAATCAGGAGTACAAAGAAAAGCTGATTCAGAAGGTACTGACCCGCTTTGCGACGAAGACATTTCTCCCGGCGCCGGTCCGTGCGGTATACACGTCCGTGCAGGCGATCCGTTATATCGTGAAAGGTATCCACTGCCTCGTATTTAAGCGCAAGCTGCATGTGGAGGTGCTGGATGCGACGGCGATCAGTGTTTCCCTTCTGCGCCGCGATTTCAATACGGCTGGCTCCGTTATGTTCCTGCTCGGCGTCGGTGAGCTTCTGGAGGAGTGGACACATAAGAAATCCGTTGGGGATCTGGCGCGGAGCATGTCCTTGAACGTGGAGAAGGTCTGGAAAAAAGTGGACGGGACCGAAGTCCTTGTACCGCTTTCGGATGTTACCGCGGGCGACGAGCTGACCGTCCATATGGGTACAGTGATTCCACTGGATGGTGTCGTAGTAAGCGGCGAGGCGATGGTAAACCAGGCTTCGATGACCGGCGAATCCCAGCCGGTCAGAAAAGAGCCGGGCAGCTATGTTTACGCAGGAACCGCGCTGGAAGAGGGAGAGATTACCTTCAAGGTAGAAAAATCCGCCGGTTCCACCCGTTATGAGCGTATCGTACAGATGATCGAGGATTCGGAGAAGCTCAAATCATCCGTTGAAGGCAAGGCGTCGAACCTGGCAGATGCACTCGTTCCGTGGAGTCTGGGCGGTACCGCGCTTACCTATCTGCTGACCCGCAATGCGACGAAAGCACTGTCGATCCTGATGGTTGATTTCTCCTGTGCACTGAAACTGGCAATGCCGCTTGCAGTCCTGTCTGCGATGCGTGAGGCAAGCCAGCATCACATTACGGTCAAGGGCGGCAAGTTTCTGGAGGCTGTTGCCGAAGCGGAGACGATCGTATTTGACAAGACCGGAACCCTGACCAAGGCAAAACCGGTTGTATCCGATGTAGTATCTTTCAACGGCATGGAGAAGGAAGAACTGCTTCGTATCGCAGCCTGCCTGGAAGAACATTTCCCGCATTCGATGGCAAACGCGGTCGTACAGGAAGCGAAAAAACGTCATCTGGTACATGAGGAGATGCACTCGAGAGTGGATTACATCGTAGCGCACGGTATCGCTACCTATGTGGGCGAAGAACGCGTCGTGATTGGAAGCCACCATTTCGTATTTGAGGATGAGAAGTGCACACTGCCGGAGGATGGAAAAGAGAAGTTTGAGAACCTTCCGGAAAATTGTTCCCATCTTTACATGGCAATCGGCGGACAGCTTGCAGCCGTTATCTGCATCGAGGATCCGCTGCGTGAGGAAGCACCGTCTGTCATCCGCCAGTTAAAAGAGGCTGGATTTAAGCGCATTGTCATGATGACCGGCGACAGCGAGCGGACCGCAGCGGCGATCGCGAAGAGGGTCGGCGTGGATGATTATTTCTCCGAGGTACTTCCGGAGGATAAGGCGCGCTTTGTTGAGGAGGAGAAGGCGAAAGGCCACAAAGTTATCATGATCGGTGACGGCATCAACGATTCACCGGCCCTGTCAGCGGCAGACGCGGGCATCGCAGTCAGCGAGGGCGCGGAGATTGCCAGAGAGATCGCGGATATCACGATCAAGAAAGATTCCCTGGATGAAGTCGTGCTTCTGCGTCATCTGAGCATGGATCTGATGAAACGTGTCCATGGAAACTACCGTTTCGTTATCAGCTTCAACCTAGGTCTGATTCTCTTAGGCGTGGCTGGTATCATCACACCGTCGATGTCGGCGCTGCTGCACAACAGCTCGACACTGGCGATCAGCTTAAAGAGCATGACGAACCTGCTGCCGGAGGAAGAGCGGGAAGAGGCATAAGGAGTCTGGATACTGGCTTGATTAGCTTGATTGTATCCTCAATTATAAAATAAGTACAGTGAAACAGATGTAGAATGGGAAGAAAAAAGCCTGTTTTACGTCTGTTTTTCTGCTATCTATTAACATTTGTTTTTTCATATAAATAATGCTATAATCTAAAAGCATCAGAGAGCGTACATTAAACTAAAACGGAGGATAAACCTTTCATGAAAAATGACTTATTCACAATCGGCAGCATCACGATCCACGGTTATGGTCTGATGATTGGCATCGGCATTATCGCTGCGTATTACATGGCAGAGTACCGGGCAAACAAGCGGGGGATGGACGTCGATATGATCCTCTCCATCGCGATCTGCGGTGTCGTATGTGGAATTTTAGGTGCAAAAATTCTGTACTATGTCACAATTCTGGATGAGATTGTAGCAAACCCGAAGAAATTGTTAGATATCAGCGATGGATTTGTTGTGTACGGCGGCATCATCGGCGGCGTGCTGGGCGGCTATGTGCTAAGCCGGATCAAGCATATTTCCTTTTTCCAGTATGCGGATCTGGTCATGCCGTCGGTTGCGCTCGCGCAGGGCTTTGGACGGATCGGCTGTTTCCTGGCTGGCTGCTGCTACGGTATGCCGACCCACAGCCATTTTGCGATCGTGTTCCACAATTCGGACTTTGCCCCGAATAACATTCCGCTGGTTCCGACCCAGCTCATCTCAAGCGGTCTGGATTTTCTGCACTGCCTGCTGCTTCTCTATGTGGCGAAAAAGTGCAAAAAACAGGGGCAGGTGGTATCCCTGTATCTGATCTGCTACAGTCTGGGACGCTTCGTGCTGGAATTTTTCCGCGGTGATTTGAACCGGGGAGCGGTCGGGTTCCTCTCGACTTCACAGTTTATCTCACTGTTTATCTTTGCGGCGGGCGTGGCGATGTTTGCGTTCTGCGGGAAGCGGACGGAAGTACCGTTAGAAAAGTGAAAATTTTCAAATGTCAACCCAAATAAAAATCATTCTTGACATTTTACCAAAATTGCTGTATGATACCTCTGATATGGAAAATCTTAACATTTTAAGAGTCATCCATGCAAATATATCTGACCACCTGTGAAACAGGGAATGGCCATACGGACAGCCGGGTCAAATGCCGATTGGCAGTGCGAACTGCCCTATTGATTGAGTTAAAAGCTCAATTTTATAAGTTGGTTACTTTACAACCAGTGCTCATGCACATCAACTTGTAAAACGGTCAATAAGAGTGGTAAAAGTAGATATTTGCTATATAGACTCTGAATGTAAGATTTCTGTGGATAAAAAGGTTTGAAGCAATGTGCAGTATATGCGGTAAATAGGGACAAGGGAAGATTTCGCAGATATACGGCAGATTTGTAAAAATAGAGCGAAGCAGGAAAAGAACGTTTTTGCGGATGATGTGGAGACACATCATCCGCTTTTTTGATCAACACCATTTATATTTCAGGAGAAGGAAGATATGGATCACAGCGAAAAATTAAAATTATACGGCTTTAATAACCTGACAAAGGCGCTTAGCTTTAATATCTATGATGTCTGTTATGCCAAGACACCGAGGGAGCAGAAGGATTATATTGCCTACATTGATCAGCAGTACAATTCGGAACGCCTGACCCGGATCCTAACATCGCTGACGGATATGATCGGGGCGCGGGTATTGAGTATTTCTCAGCAGGACTACGATCCGCAGGGGGCTTCGGTCACGCTTCTGATTGCGGAAGGCTCTATGGTGCCGGTGCAGGGGGAGACGCAGGTGGCGCATCTGGACAAGAGCCATGTGACCGTCCATACCTATCCGGAATACCATCCGGAGACCTGTCTGGCGACCTTCCGGGTGGATATCGACGTGGCGACCTGCGGGGAGATCACGCCGCTTTCGACACTCGATTACCTGATCGGTTCGTTTGATTCGGACATCATCACGATGGACTACCGGGTGCGTGGGTTCACGCGGGATGTGGACGGAAAAAAGTTGTTTATGGATCGTGAGATCCGCTCGATTCAGGATTATATCTCCAAGGAAACGCTGCGGCGCTACGATGTGGTCGATATCAATGTGTACGAGGCAAATCTGTTCCATACCAAGATGATGCTGAAAGAGATCGATCTGCAGAATTATCTGTTTAAGACAGATGTCTATGAACTTCCGCCGACCACCAGACTCAGTATTATGGAGAGCCTGCGGCGGGAGATGATTGAAATTTTCAGCGGAAGAAATGTGTTTTAAAAGAAATGCTTTTTGAGAGGAAAGAGAAGAGTTTGACTGGAAAATACCGCGAAAACCAGGGAAATTCGATAGAAGAAACGAATGAGTGATTTTCAGGAGGGACGGCAGATGGAAGAAGAGAGAAGAAATCTGGAGCCGGGCGTCGGACGGAGTGCACGGCGCAGAAAGGAAGCTTCAGGACCGAAAGAAACGGGGGGAGGCAGTCGAAGAGATGACGCGCTGACCCAGGAGCGCGCGCCGATCTATGAGGCGCTGGAAGCATTTCAGAAGATGCGCGTGGTGCCGTTTGATGTGCCGGGGCACAAGAGGGGGCGCGGCAACCCGGAGCTGACGAAACTTTTAGGAGAGACCTGCATGCGGCTGGACGTCAATTCCATGAAGCCGCTCGATAACCTCTGCCATCCGGTGTCCGTCATCGCGGATGCGGAGCAGCTGGCGGCTGAGGCATTCGGGGCGGCACACGCATTCCTGATGGTCGGCGGTACGACATCGGCGGTCCAGAGCATGGTGCTGACGGCAGTCAAGCGGGGCGAGAAGATTATATTGCCGCGAAATGTCCACCGCAGCGTCATGGGCGCGATGGTGCTTGGAGGCGCGGTTCCGGTCTATGTGAATCCGGCTGGCGATAAGAGACTGGGGATTCCTCTTGGAATGCGTGTGGAAGATGTGCGCCGGGCGATCAAGGAAAATCCAGATGCTAAGGCGGTGTTTGTGAACAATCCGACGTATTACGGCATCTGTTCGGATCTGCGCTCGATTGTAAAGCTGGCACATGAGCATGGGATGTTGTGTTTAGCTGATGAGGCGCATGGAACCCATTTTTATTTCGGGGAAAATATGCCGGTTTCCGCGATGGCAGCTGGGGCGGATATGGCGGCGGTTTCGATGCACAAATCAGGCGGAAGCCTGACGCAGAGCTCGATTCTTCTGACGGGTCCGGGTATGTCCGCCGGGTATGTCCGCCAGATTATCAATCTGACGCAGACGACGAGTGGTTCCTACCTGCTCCTTTCCAGCCTCGATATCTCCAGACGGAACCTGGCGCTTCGCGGGCGTGAGGCATTTAAGCAGGTGGTGGAGCTGGCGGAGTATGCGAGAACAGAAATCAACCGGATTGGCGGTTATTATGCCTATTCGAAGGAGCTGGTAAACGGCGACAGCATTTATGATTTCGATGTGACCAAACTTTCAATTCACACGCGCGATATCGGGCTGGCGGGGATCGAGGTTTATGATCTTCTCCGGGACGAGTACGATATCCAGGCGGAATTTGGTGATCTGGGAAATATTCTGGCATATCTGTCCATCGGTGACCGGCAGCGGGAGGTAGAGCGCCTGGTCAGCGCACTGGCGGAGATCAAGCGCCGGTTCAGCCGGGATAAATCGACGCTGATGGATTTTGACTATATTGACCCGATTGTGGCGATGTCGCCGCAGGAGGCATTTTACGGAGAAAAAGAATCTCTTCCGATCCGCGAGACAGCCGGACGTGTGTGCAGTGAGTTTGTCATGTGCTATCCGCCGGGCATCCCGATTCTGACGCCGGGCGAGCAGATTACGGAAGAGATCATTGACTACATTGCGTATGCGCTGGAAAAAGGATGTTCAATGACTGGACCGGAGGATCCGGGGATTGAGCGCCTGAATGTGCTGAAATAGATAAGCAGTAGATAGAAAGGGGAAAATTATGAATTTCTGGTTTTCAGAGAATCATACGCCAAATGTAAAAATTTCCATCCGGGTGGATCGCCAGCTTTACAGCGGAAAGAGCGAGTTTCAGCGGATCGATGTCTTTGATTCGCCGGAATTTGGGCGGTTTCTGACTTTGGATGGATATATGATGCTGACGGAAAAGGATGAATTTATCTATCACGAAATGATCACGCATGTGCCGATGGCAGTGCATCCGTTGGTCAAAAAGGTACTGGTGATTGGAGCCGGGGATGGAGGCGTGATCCGGGAGCTGACCCGCTATCCGGAGATCGAGCACATCGATATGGTGGAGATCGACCCGCTGGTGGTGGAGGTCTGCCGGAAATATCTGCCGAAGACAGCGTGCCGTCTCGGTGATCCGAGACTCTCGATTCACTATGAGGATGGGCTGAAATATGTCCGCTTTAAGGAAAATGAATACGATCTGATCATCGTGGATTCGACCGATCCGTTTGGACCGGGCGAGGGACTTTTTACCCGGGAATTTTACGGGAACTGCTATAAGGCGTTAAAAGAGGACGGCATCATGGTCAATCAGCATGAAAGCCCGTTTTATGCCGAGGACGCGGAGGCGTGCAAGCGGGCACATAAGCGGATCGTAGAGTCGTTTCCGATCAGCCGCGTCTATCAGGCGCATATCCCGACCTATCCGTCCGGGCACTGGCTGTTTGGATTTGCGTCGAAGAAATACCATCCGTTAAAGAATTTGGATGAGACAAGATGGAACCTGCGGGGGCTGGACTGCCGGTATTATACGACGACCCTGCATAAAGGGGCATTTTACCTGCCGGCATATGTGGAGGAGATGTTAGAAGATGTTGAAGGCAAATATTGAGACGTTTCTGGCGTGTGACGCCAGCTATGAGGAGGCGGGGATCGTGCTCTACGGCGCGCCGTTTGACTCAACCACTTCGTACCGCCCGGGCACCCGGTTCGGCTCACGGGCGATCCGCTCGGAATCCTATGGGCTGGAATCGTATTCGCCGTACCAGGACCGTGATCTGACCGATTACGCCGTGTTTGACGCGGGCGATCAGGAGCTCTGCTTTGGTGACGCATCGTTGGCGTTAAAGGATCTGCGGGAACGGGCGGTGGAGGTTGCCGGGGATGGCAAGATACCATTTATGCTGGGCGGCGAGCACCTGGTGACGCTGGCACCGGTGCAGGCGCTGGCAGAGAAATATCCGGATCTGCATATCATCCATTTTGATGCACATGCCGATCTGCGGGACGATTATCTGGGTGCGAAACTTTCCCACGCCTGTGTGCTGCGCCGCTGCTGGGAAGTCCTGGGAGACGGCAGGATCACGCAGTTTGGTATCCGCTCCGGCGACCGGGAGGAATGGCGCTGGGGAAAAGAACACGTGACGACGCATCCATTTATTGTGGATATGGAAGTCTTCAGGAAACTCTTCGGAAACTGGAAGGAAAACCGGTGTATTTTACCCTGGATTTGGATGTGCTGGATCCGAGTGTGTTTCCGGGAACAGGAACGCCGGAACCGGGCGGAATCAGTTTTGAGGAACTTCGACGGGCAGTCACGCAGATCTGCAGTGCAGCTTGGATTGTTGGATGTGATGTGAATGAATTATCCCCGGCGCTGGATGCGTCCGGTGCATCGACGGCGGTGGCGTGCAAGATTGTAAGGGAGATGCTGCTGGCGCTGTTGGGAAATCCAAAGATTAAGTAAGAAATGTTTTTGGCGGGTCCCAAGGTCAAAAATTCTCCTGCAAGCAAGCTTGCGTCGAACTTCTGACCTTTTGACCCTGGTATCATCAAATAAAAGTGTGTGTTTGAGACATGAACTGAAAAGTGTTTGAACAAAAGCAAATGTGAAATTTGGATTATAAAATGGAACAAAAACAGAGTACATTTCAGAATACAGGAGGAAAAAAAGATGGGAAAAGCGTTAATTATCGGATGTGGAGGCGTAGCTTCCGTAGCAATTCACAAGTGCTGCCAGAACAGCGAGGCATTTGAGGAGATCTGCATTGCAAGCCGGACGAAGTCCAAATGCGATGCGCTGAAAGAAAAATTAGAGGGAACCACCAAGACAAAGATCCAGACCGCACAGGTGGATGCAAACAACGTGGACGAGTTGATTGCCCTGATTGAGAAATTTAACCCGGATGTGGTGCTGAACCTGGCGCTTCCGTACCAGGATCTGACGATCATGGATGCCTGCCTGGCAACGAAGACCCATTATATCGATACTGCGAACTATGAGCCGGAGGACACGGCAAAATTTGAGTATAAATGGCAGTGGGCATACCGTGAGAAATTTAAAGAGGCGGGCATTACCGCACTGCTGGGAAGCGGCTTTGATCCGGGTGTAACCGGTGTGTTTTCGGCATATGCGCTGAAACATGAATTTGACGAAATCAACTACATCGACATTCTGGACTGCAACGGCGGCGACCACGGCTATCCGTTTGCAACCAATTTTAACCCGGAGATCAATATCCGGGAGGTGTCGGCAAACGGTTCTTACTGGGAAGATGGACACTGGGTAGAGACGAAACCGATGGAGATCAAGAGAGAGTATGATTTTGACGGCGTCGGCATGAAGGATATGTACCTGCTTCACCATGAGGAGATCGAATCGTTGGCGCTCAATATGCCGGGAATCAAGCGGATCCGCTTCTTCATGACCTTCGGTCAGAGTTACCTGACCCATTTAAAGTGTCTGGAGAACGTCGGCATGACTTCGATCGAGCCGATTATGTACGAAGGAAAAGAGATCGTACCGCTGCAGTTCTTAAAGGCAGTGCTTCCGGATCCGGCATCCCTTGGTCCTCGTACTGTTGGAAAAACGAATATCGGATGCATTTTCCAGGGTAAGAAGGATGGAAAAGAGAAGAAGTATTACTTATATAATATCTGTGATCATCAGGAGTGCTACAAAGAGGTTGGTTCCCAGGCGATCTCCTACACAACCGGTGTACCGGCGATGATCGGTGCGATGCTGGTGATGAATGGAACCTGGCAGAAACCGGGCGTTTATAATATTGAAGAATTTGATCCGGATCCATTTATGGATGCGTTAAATAAATGGGGACTTCCGTGGAAGGAATCCTGGGATCCGGCACTGGTGGATTAAGATAAAAATACCTCCATGTAAGAAACTGGTTTTATTTTGCGTTTTTTAGGCGCAGGAAGAGAATGGACAGGGAAGATGGAAGCGAGAAGGAAAGGAAGGAAAACAGATGCAGGAACGGGAGGCGGCTGGGGTTCTCCGGGACACGGCGGCGATCCGCACGCCATTTTATGTGGTGGATGAGACGCTTTTAAAGAAAAATCTGGAAATTTTGAAAGATACGGCAGAGCGGGCTGGATGCCGGATTCTGCTGGCACAGAAAGCATTTTCCATGTATTCGGTCTACCCGCTGATTCGTCAGTATCTGTCGGGAACCGCGGCGAGCGGGCTTTATGAGGCGCGGCTTGGAAAAACGGAGTTTGGTGGGGAGACCCATGTGTTTTCTGCCGCCTACCGCCCGGATGAGTTTGATGAGATTTTAAATTATGCCGACCACATCGTTTTTAATACGCCGGGGCAGGTGCTGAAATATGGTGAAAAAGTAAAAAAAGCCGGAAAACAGGCGGGACTCCGGCTGAACCCGGAGTGTTCCACGCAGGAGGGTCACGCGATCTATGATCCGTGTGCGCCGGGATCACGCATGGGGACGACTCTTCCGATGCTTTCGGAGGCGGGGAACTTTGAAGAAACTATCCTTCCGTATCTGAATGGATTTCATATGCATACGCTCTGCGAGCAGAATTCAGATGACCTGGAGACGACGCTGCGGGCAGCGGAGGAGAAGTTTGGAGCCTGGTTTTCAAAGGTAAAATGGCTGAACCTGGGCGGCGGACACCACATTACGAGAGAAGATTATGACCGGGAACGCCTGATCCGCCTGGTGCGCGGGCTGCGCGAAAAATATGGTGTGGAAGTATACCTGGAACCGGGCGAGGCAGTTGTCTTAAACGCGGGATTTCTTGTAACTTCCGTGCTGGAGACGATGGAAAACGGCATGCAGATTGCGATTCTGGATACCTCGGCAGCCTGCCATATGCCGGATGTGCTGGAAATGCCGTACCGTCCGCCGCTTATCGGAGCGGGAGAAGCGGGCGAAAAGCCGTATACGTTCCGCCTGGGCGGACCAACCTGTCTTTCGGGGGACTGCATCGGGGATTATTCGTTTGATGCACCGCTAAAAGAGGGTGGACGGCTGGTGTTTGGCGATATGGCGCTCTATACGATGGTCAAAAATAATACCTTTAATGGAATGCCGCTTCCGTCGATCGTATACCGGCATGAAGATGGGACAGCGGAAGTGGTGCGGGCGTTTGGATATGAGGATTTTGTGGGACGGTTGTAAGTCTGGGGCGAGCCGAGGGATTGTATTTTTTTAATAAAAAGAGTAAAATGAAGAGACTTGCAGAAAGATTACAAAGAATGTCTGCGAGGACAGCCGTTACACAGTATGGAAATAACGGTTGCACAAGTTTTGGAGAATAAAAGGATAGAGAGATAAAGTTATGATACAGGATATCGCACCACATCGCTATGACAATACATACCACATTCAGAAACCTGGAGCACAGGACTACGTCTTCTGCATCCAGAAAAGCCGGATTCTTCTGCGTGAGACCGTGGAGGAACATGTGCTTACTATCCCGCGCCGGGAGGAAATTGAGGCGGCAGTTCCGGAACTGATGGATCGGGCGGTTTATCTCTTTTCGGTTGATGAGAAGCCGTATTTTCTGGTCAGTGTGCCGGAGAAAGAAGCGGAAGAGATTCTGGCAAAGCTAAAAGAAGGTGTTGGTCAGATGCCTGTTTCAGACAAAAATCATATGGAAGCTGGGAAGATGGCTTCTGGTGCACTGGAAGGGGCAGAAAAAGAGCCGGAGCAGCTTTGCTATGCATGGAAAACGTCAACCGACATCCGTGCGATGGAGCCAATGCACCAGGCATTTGCAGCGATCACGGCGGTGCAGCTGTGGCGCTGGAGACAGAGCCGTCAGTTTTGCGGACGCTGCGGGGCAAAGACGCAGGACAGCAAGAACGAGCGGGCGCTCGTCTGCCCGGTCTGCGGTCAGACGGAATATCCAAAGATTTCCCCGGCAGTCATCGTGGCGATCACGAACGGGAACAAACTTCTTATGTCGCGCTACCGCGTCAACCACAGTACCTACCGTGGGTATGCGCTGATCGCTGGATTTGTCGAGATCGGGGAGACATTTGAAGAGACCGTCCGCCGCGAAGTGATGGAGGAAGTCGGGCTGAAAGTTAAAAATATCCGCTATTTCAAGAGTCAGCCGTGGGCGTTTACTGATACGGAGATGATCGGATTTTTTGCAGAACTGGATGGGGATGATAAGATCCGGCTGCAGGAGGATGAGCTTTCTGAGGCAGGCTGGTATACGCGAGAGGAGATCCCGGACGATGCACGCCTCATCAGTGTCGGAACCGAGATGAAGATGTATTTTAAATACGGTCCGGACTGGGAGAAAAAGTGGCAGGAACACCAGAAATGATGTGTTGATATATCGTTAATGTACACAGGTAGGCACTTTTGGAACCGAAAGTGCCGTAAGAAAACGTGGTGGCAGCAGGAATTTGCCGTATTTAAATGCGGAGCCACGGCAAATTCCGTTACTGGGCACGTATGCGTGAACAGTAATGATATAGCTCTGGGGAATACTAGGCATTCCTTTTAATTAGTTGACAAACTGAGAATTGGTTGCTATCATTAAGGCAATACGAACAAGACAGAAGATCAAGGTGGGAAGATTGCATGAGCAGAATTGTGTTATCACTGCTGGTAGATAATACTGCCGGCGTTTTAAGCCGTGTGGCTGGACTTTTCAGCCGCCGCGGATATAATATCGAAAGCCTTACAGTTGGCGTGACCGCGGATCCGAGATACTCCCGTATGACGGTTGTATCGCTGGGCGATCATCAGGTTCTGGAGCAGATTCAGAAGCAGCTTGGAAAACTGGAAGATGTACACGACATAAAGGAACTGCGGGAAGGTCATTCCGTATACCGTGAGCTGATGCTCGTCAAGGTGAGAGCAAATGCAAACCAGCGGATGGCGATCAATGCAATTTCCGAGATTTTCCGTGCGTCGATTGTCGATGTGGGAAAAGATTCTGTCACTGTTATGCTGACAGGCGACCAGTCCAAACAGGACGCGCTGATTAATCTTCTGGAAGATTATGAGATTCTGGAATTAGCCAGAACGGGTCTTACAGGTCTTTCCAGAGGCGCGGATGATATCCGCTATCTGCCGTAGTACATCAATTGATAGACTGGATACAAGGCATTCAAGAGGTTTACAAAGTTTGGTCCAAAGACGCACAGAGAGGCGCCGGTCTATGCTTTATAATAAATTTATTTTATTTTTGTTAGATCCAAGGAGGAAATGAAAAATGGCAGCAAAGATTTACTATCAGGAAGATTGTAATTTATCCTTATTAGAAGGACAGAAGATTGCTATTATCGGTTACGGCAGCCAGGGTCATGCACATGCCTTGAACTTAAAAGAGTCCGGATGCGATGTTATCATCGGTCTTTACGAGGGCAGCAAGTCTTGGGCAAAAGCAGAGGCACAGGGATTTAAAGTATACACCGCAGCAGAGGCTGCAAAACAGGCTGATATCATCATGATCCTGATCAACGATGAGCTTCAGGCAGATATGTACAAGAAAGACATCGAGCCAAATCTGGAAGAGGGCAACATGCTTATGTTCGCTCATGGCTTTAACATCCACTTCGGATGCATCAAACCGCCGAAGAATGTCGATGTAACCATGATCGCTCCGAAGGCACCGGGTCACACTGTAAGAAGTGAGTATCAGGCTGGTAAGGGTACACCGTGTCTGGTAGCAGTAGAGCAGGATTACACAGGCAAAGCACTTGACCGCGCACTGGCTTATGGTCTTGGCATCGGCGGCGCTAGAGCAGGCCTTCTGGAGACTACATTCCGTACCGAGACTGAGACAGACCTCTTCGGTGAGCAGGCAGTTCTTTGCGGCGGTGTTTGTGCTCTGATGCAGGCTGGTTTCGAGACTCTGTGTGAGGCTGGTTATGACCCGAGAAATGCTTACTTCGAGTGTATCCACGAGATGAAGCTGATCGTAGACCTGATTTATCAGTCTGGTTTCGCTGGTATGAGATACTCCATCTCCAACACAGCTGAGTACGGTGATTATGTAACCGGACCGAAGATCGTTACCGCTGAGACAAAGAAAGCTATGAAGAAAATTCTGTCCGATATCCAGGACGGTACCTTTGCAAAAGAGTTCTTACTGGATATGTCCCCGGCAGGTCGTCAGGTACACTTCCAGGCGATGAGAAAGCTTGCTTCCGAGCATCCGTCTGAGAAAGTCGGCGCAGAGATCCGTAAGCTTTACAGCTGGAACAACGAGAACGATAAGCTGATCAACAACTAATCATTTTTCGAATATAGGAAATCTTATACAGGGCTGCTGCAGGTTTGCAGCGGTCCTGCTTTTTGTGGTTTCATAGGAAAATGCATCCTATGAAATAAAAATCACTCCGCGTGGATGCACACTCGCGCGAAGCAGAAACTGTCGCGGCGACCGCGCTCGGCGCGAGAATGTGCCAAGGCACATTCTTTTTATATGAATGGGAAAGGAAACGCGGATGAAACGCTATGATGACGTAAATATAATCAAGGCATACGCCTGTCTGGCGGTCTTTGGAAGTCACTGGTTCGGTACATTCGGGAGCTGGGGCAGCAATAAGGTAAATGCGCTGATGGAAATAGGACCGCTTCCCCTGCTCCGCTATGGAACCTTCGGGGTTAGTCTTTTTTTGATGATCAGCGGAATGCTGATAGCCGATAAGGTATATTCCGGGCGATTTACTTCGTGGAGTTTAGAGATCCTGCGCCGCTATCTGAAACTGACCTGCCCGTTGACGGTCACATTTCTGCTGGCATATCTATTTTACCGGAGCGGTCTCTTCTACACAGTGCGGGTTGCGCCGCGTCTGGAAAATGAGTGGCTGAGCAACTTTTACAGCTATCTGCCAGGCGGTCTGAAGGCGCTCCGCTATGCCTGGTTTGATACAATCTTCAAGGCTGATTCAACGTACTATGGTCCGTCCTGGATGCTGACCTACACTTTCATGGGAAGTATTCTGACTCTTGTACTTTCATCCGCCCTCCGGGAAGTAGGAACCCGCCAGAAAATTCTGATTCTGGCAGGCGTCGCGGCAGTGCTGATCGGAATGAACAGCTTTTATATCTGTCTGCTTCTGGGAAATGGGATCTGTCTGCTGATGCGGGCAGTTGAGAAGTCCATGAAAGAAAGAGAGCGAAAAGAGAATCTGCTTAAAGATGGAGAAGAAAAATATGGCATTTTTGGTGCTGCCCTCTGGATTTTCAGCATCTGGTTCGTTCGAAAATCTTTCTGGATCGGAACCACATTGGGAGCGCATGGATTTCCAGGCGGACTCGGAACCATGGAATTCTATGGTCATGTTGCTGCATTCCTGATGATTTTAGGCTTCCGTCTCTTCTGGCTCGGCGGTCTGGAGACCTGGCTCCCGGAGATCCTCAAAAAAATTATTCTGTGGATCGGCGAGTATAGCATGGGAATCTTCCTGACACACTGGCTTGTGATTGCCAGCTTTTCCTGTTGGTTTTACAGCATTTATTCTGAGGCGGGAGAGAAGCTGGCGATCGGGGTGAATCTGGTTCTGAGCTGTATTTTAATAGGAATTTGTTCGAAAGTGTATGTCTGGCTGGTAGATGGGAAAATATTTCCATGTGTGTGGAAATGTGCGAAGAATATTTTAAAAGAAAATCGGTAACTGCTCAGTAGGTCTGCGCATTTACTGCGCTGACCGTACGAAAACATGGGTCAGCAGGCAAAAATTCCATTGCCGCAGGCAATTTTTAATGAATTTTTGCGCGTGACTGTGAAGGTACTGAACAGTTACGAAAATTGATAAAAATAGGAACTAAACAGAAAAAGTCCGGCATATGGCAGCTTGACCGCCATGCGCCGGACTTTTTCGTTTCATAGGAAATGGCGTCCGTGTTGCCAATTATTTCATCATTCCGAACAAAATTGCACAAAATCATTCATCGTCCGCGTCATCGCCGTCGGATGATAAGCAAATCCAATCGTTCGGTTTCGGATTGGCACTTCCAGCGGGAGTTCGATCAGCGAACCATCTTTGAATTCTTCCCGCACAAATTCGCGGATCACACATCCGATTCCAAGTCCCGTTTTGGCAAATTCAATCAGAAGATCCATCGTCGTCGCCTCTAAAATCTGCTTCGGTTCAATTCCGTGCTCTGCAAAGTACGCGTCAATGTGCGTGCGCGTCATATTGCTGCGGTCGAGCAGCAGGATTGTCCCGGATTCGAACGGATCGACATCGGCACCTTCGCGGATCCGCAGATTTTCCAGATAAGACCGGGTACAGACAAAGGTGTCCTCGATTCGCATGACGGGAAGAAACGAAAGGTAGCGGCGGTTTTTGGGCTCGGCGATCAGACCGATGTCGAGCTTCTGCTGTTCCAGCATCGAGATTGTGCGTGCGGTGTCCTGACTTTCAATCAAAATGCGGACATGCGGGTACTGTGCAATAAATTCTTTTAAATAAGGAAGAAGAATATATTTGCACAGAGTGTTGCTGACGCCGATCTTGAGCTGTCCGATGTGGAGGTTCTGGATCTGTTTCAGCTCATTTTCACCGCGATCCAGTGCTTCAAAGGCGGCTTCTACATGCTGAAATAAGACCTGTCCCTCTGCGGTCAGGGAGACGCCGCGGGAATTGCGGATAAAAAGTGCTATGCCGAGGCTTTCTTCCAGCTTGCTGATTGATTTGCTGATCGCGGGCTGGCTGATAAAAAGTTCCTTGGCGGCGCGGGAAATATTGCCGGCGCGTGCAACGGCGTAGAAAATACGGTACTGGGTTAAATGTTGTTCCATAATACTCCTTTATATCTATAAAGCTACAGTTCACACGTTGTGCAAAATGTGACAGGATTTTGCGGATGCTTCGTATTCCAATCGGAAAAATCGGTGACACTATAACGTTACTGGGCACGTTTTCTTACGGCCCTTTCGGTTCCAAAAGTGCCTACCCGTGAACAGTGACACTATAACTTCGACTCATAGTATCTATCAACAATATATATTTGTATTATAACAGAACCGGTGTTATAATACAAATATAAAAGCAAAAGATGTCAGCGGCACCGTTGGAACAGAGTTTTTTCCTACAACAGTAAGGGCATCGGAGCCGTTGCCAAGTATGTATATGCAGGAGGAAATAAATCATGGGAATGACAATGACACAGAAGATCCTGGCAGCGCACGCGGGTCTTGCAGAGGTAAAAGCAGGACAGTTGATCGAAGCAGATCTGGATCTGGTTCTTGGAAATGATATCACAACGCCGGTAGCGGTCAATGAGATGAAGAAGATGGACAACCAGACGGTATTCAATCATGACAAAATTGCGCTGGTTATGGATCATTTTATCCCGAATAAGGATATCAAGTCGGCGGAAAACTGCAAATGCTGTCGTGAATTTGCCTGTCGTCATGATATCACCAACTATTTTGACGTAGGAGAGATGGGAATCGAGCATGCACTCCTTCCGGAAAAAGGTCTGGTTGTAGCAGGTGATGCAGTCATCGGTGCGGATTCCCATACCTGTACATACGGCGCACTTGGCGCATTCTCTACAGGTGTCGGCAGTACCGATATGGCAGCTGGCATGGTAACCGGTAAGGCTTGGTTCAAGGTACCGTCCGCGATCAAGTTCAACCTGATCGGCAAACCGGCAAAATGGGTCAGTGGTAAAGATGTCATTCTTCACATTATCGGTATGATCGGCGTAGATGGCGCGCTGTACCGTTCCATGGAGTTTGTCGGCGAGGGCATCAAGAACCTTTCCATGGATGACCGTTTCACGATCTGCAACATGGCGATCGAGGCAGGCGGCAAGAACGGTATCTTTCCGGTTGATGAGAAGACCATCGAGTACTTAAAAGAGCATTCTAAACGTGATTTCAAGGTATATGAGGCAGATCCGGATGCAGAGTATGACGAAGAGTACACCATAGACTTATCCGAGTTAAAGCCGACCGTATCCTTCCCGCATCTTCCGGAGAATACGAGAACGATCGATGAGGTGGGTGACATTGCGATCGATCAGGTTGTCATTGGCTCCTGTACGAACGGACGTATCGAGGATATGCGTATCGCAGCTGAGATCTTAAAGGGCAGAAAAGTGAAAAAAGGTCTGCGCTGCATCGTGATTCCGGCGACACAGGCGATCTATTTACAGTCCATGAAAGAGGGACTTTTAGAGACCTTCATCGAGGCTGGTGCTGTTGTCAGCACTCCGACCTGCGGTCCGTGCCTGGGCGGTTATATGGGTATCCTGGCAGAAGGCGAGAGATGTGTATCCACGACCAATCGTACTTCGTTGGACGTATGGGACACGTGGATTCTGAGATTTATCTGGCAAGCCCGGCAGTGGCAGCAGCCAGCGCCATTACCGGAAAAGTGAGCGGACCGGCGGAACTGGGACTGTAATAGGCATAAAAGTTTAGGAATAAGTAAAACGGATGTAACTGTTCAGTAGGTCTGCGCGTGACTGTGAAGGTACTGAACAGTTACAAACGGATATTACGGTTCGGGGAAAGGTTTCCTAAAATCGCAGATGCCGTTTCGTGAATTGGAATAAAATAACAGGATAAATCGCAGGAGGATATAGAAATGAAAGCAAATGGACATGTGTTTAAATATGGAGACAATGTAGATACAGACGTTATCATCCCGGCAAGATACTTAAACTCTCCGGATGGCAACGAGCTGGCAAAACATTGTATGGAAGATATTGATAAAGAGTTTGTAAATAAAGTACAGAAGGGTGATATCATCGTAGCAAATAAGAACTTTGGCTGCGGTTCTTCCCGCGAGCATGCGCCGCTGGCAATCAAATGTGCAGGAGTAAGCTGTGTTATTGCTGAGACGTTTGCACGTATTTTCTACCGCAACTCTATTAATATCGGTCTGCCGATCATCGAGTGCCCGGAGGCTGCAAAAGCAATCGCGGCTGGTGATGAGGTAGAGGTTGATTTTGACAGCGGTGTGATTACCGATAAAACCACCGGCCAGAGCTTCCAGGGGCAGGCGTTCCCGGAGTTCATGCAGAAGATCATCACAGCCGGTGGACTGGTAAACTATATCAACCAGAAATAAGAGGAGTGCACTAAATCTGTCTCCAGAAAGGGTTTAGCTTATGACAAAAACAAACGTAATGCGTCTTTTAGACGCGGCTGGAATCGATTATGAAGCAGGCGAGTATGAAGTAGATGAGGACGACTTATCCGGCAGCCATGCGGCGGATATGATGGGGATGGACCATGACACGATGTTCAAAACGCTCGTTTTAAAGGGCGATAAGAACGGCTATCTGGTCTGCTGTATCCCGGTCGATGAGGAGCTGGACCTGAAAAAGGTGGCAAAGGCTTCCAAGGACAAGAAAGTGGAGATGATCCATATGAAGGAACTTCTTCCGCTGACTGGCTATATGCGAGGTGGTTGTTCCCCGATCGGCATGAAAAAGAAGTTCCCTACTTATATAGAAGAAACAGCGCAGATTTTCGACAAAATCAGCATCAGCGCGGGTCAGAGAGGTGTTCAGGTCATTCTGAATCCGGAGGAACTTGCAAAATATGTGGATGCACAGTTTGTAGCGCTGATCTAGAGTGGTAAGGAGTTTGAGTGGCAGTGATCGGACACCGGACAGTGGATTGTATGTGTTGGTTTCACATAATCGGAGTCTGTCTGACACCTTTACAGATACCATAATTGTTCTATTACAGTTGACATAAAAAACAGGCGACTTGATTCGCCTGTTTTTTTGACGGGCAGAATTTAACAGAATTGTAAAAAATTAAAAATTTTATACCAGCCAAAGTTTATAAAAATTGGGAAGAAAAAGCAAAAAAGTTTATAAAATGCTCACATAAATATTAAGGAAAAGTTAAATGAGAACGTGATTTGTCACAAAAATGTAAAAAAGACGTTGACTTTGAAGCCGGAAACCACATATAATGTCTCCCGTCACTTGAAGGAAGCGGCACAGGCAGAGAGGATCTGTCGTAACTGTTCACAGGTAGGAATTTTCTGAACTGAAAATTCCGTACGATACAGTTCTGGCAGCAGATTTTGCCGATTTGGAATGCGCAGCATCGGCAAAATCCCGTTGCTGGGCACACGTGTGTGAACAGTAACGATCTGTCCTTAGCTGTCAGAAAAAATCAGACAGCCAAAGAAGATGCCGCAGATGTTAAATGGCAGTCAGACCGGTTTTGGGAGGACTGCACTGATAGAAAGAGGAGAGTGTATGCCAAGCATTGACACATTTCTTCAGACTGCTTATCAGTTTATAAAGGCATTATTTGTCCGTGTGACAAAAAGGATGTACCGGACCGCAGCCGTATTGATGACGGGAGCAGCGGTTGTGACGGTGATAGCATTTAATTCGGTCAGTTTTGGCGGCGTTGGCAAAAATGCAGCCTCGGCACACCAGGAATATCCGGATGATGTGGAACTGACAGAAATGCTGCAGTCAGAAGAAACGACAGAGACAGAGAGCTTATCAGAATTTACGATTCTCGCCTCCAACGAGGAGAGTCAGCATCTACTCGGACAGAGGCTGGAGCAGGGGATTCAGGATGAACTTGCGAAGGAAGCTCTGGAAGTAGAGGTAATCGAACGAGAAGTACGAATGCAGACCCAGCAGGCGGCGCAGGAAGCAGAAGAACGGGAGCGCCGGGAACGCGCAGTCATCTCTTACAGCGATGAAGATTACAGTGTTCTGCAGAAAATTGTGCAGGCGGAGGCGGGTGTGTGCGACGACAGGGGAAAGATACTGGTTGCAAATGTAATCATCAACCGGGTGAAAAACAAGAAATTCCCGAACAGCGTCAAAGCCGTTGTGTATGAACCATCCCAGTTCTCACCGGTACTGGATGGAACGATCAACAGCTGTAAGGTAACGCAGCAGACAATTGACTGCGTCAACCGTGCACTGGAAGGCGAGGATTACTCGGGCGGCGCCCTGTACTTCATGAACCGCGGAATCTCTGCTTCCTCCAATGTACGCTGGTTCGATGGCAAGCTGACCTATGTCATGCAGCATGGTGGACATGAATTTTACAAATAAAGAGTGAAAAGCAGAAAAGAAAGATGGCTGGAGAAAAGTTGTCTTTCTTTTTTGCGTAAAATGTATTAGAATGGTCGTAAGCAATGAAAACGTAGTTTTTTCAAGCTGGTGTGCTGCGGAGTAATGCACCGCGGACTACAATAAGGAGAACGAACCATATGAACCATATCATACTATTTGACCTCGACGGAACCCTTACAGATCCGAAGGAAGGCATCACAAAGTCTGTCCAGCATGCGCTGCAGGCATACGGGATCGATGAGCCGGATCTGGATAAACTGTGTCCGTTCATCGGACCGCCGCTGTCGGACAGTTTTAAAGAATATTACGGATTCAGCGAAGCGCAGGCGCGCGAAGCGATCGGCTATTTCCACGAATATTTTACGAAACAGGGAATGTTTGAAAATAAAGTTTATCCGGGAATTCGGGAGATGCTGACACGTTTAAAGGATGCCGGTCTTACGCTGGCGGTGGCAACCTCAAAGCCGGAACCGTTTGCTATTCAGATTCTGGAGCATTTTGATCTGCTTTCCTACTTTACCCTGGTTGGCGGGGCGGATATGGAGGAGATCCGGGTCCGCAAAGGCGATGTGATTGCCTACACGCTGGACCGTCTGGGAACAACACCGGAGGAATCGAAGGTTATCATGGTGGGCGACCGGAAACACGATATTATCGGGGCGCATGAAAATCAGCTCCCATGTGCGGCGGTGCTGTATGGATATGGTTCCCGGGAAGAGTTTACGGAAAATGGGGCAGACTACCAGATTGAGACGGTGGAAGAGCTGGGAGATTTCCTGATGAAGTGGAGAGAAGTATAAAAGATAAAAAGGAGCTCTTTAAAAGAGATAGAGAGAGGGATAACCTGAACAGTAACAACCTGACCGCATTATCAGAAAATGGAACTTGAAAAAACATCCGACTTGCGGTATAATAGCCGTATCAAAAGAGAATATTTGTAATTCCTGGGATGCTCGACAACTCTTGCTTTTTTTGAACCTACATTTTGACTAACGGGATTCCGATATTTTTAGATGGATGTCAGGCCTCCTCTCGAGTGGAAGACAGAAATCTAAGTGAGGTTGCCCACCTAGCAGCGCTAGGCGTCAATATGGTAAGAGCCGGCATTTTGGGGTTACAAAGGATAAAAGCAGCGAGCAATCGCTGCTTTCTCTGTAAAAGAAAGTGTGTAAAGAAAATGTAACATTTTCCAGAAGCACATTGTAAAATCAGAAAAGAGGAACGGATAAGAACATAAGTATGGAAAAAAGAGATTTCAAAGAATACATTTATATGGGTATGACGGCAGTTTCGGTGATTGCGGTCTGCATACTGCTCTGGTTCAGCATCCAACACTGGGATGTGGTGTCGGCGGGCACCCGCAAGGTTGTGAAAATCCTTGCGCCGATTCTCTGCGGTGCGGTGCTGACGTATCTGACCGCCCCGGCATATAACTGGGTAGCAGGGATCGTGGAAAAGACCCTTGGCTCTGTCACTAAGAATTCCAAATACGTCCGTGGTGCAGCCCGGATGCTTGCGACGGCAGCCTGTCTGGGGCTGGTTATTGTGCTTGTGGTAGGGATGTTCCAGCTTATGATCCCGCAGCTGATCGAGAGTTTGATCGGCATTCAGGATTCATTTCCGCTGTATGTGCAGAATGTGTATGAATGGATTCAGCGTATTTTGAAAAATAATCCGGAGATCGAAAATATGGTTCTGAGCAGTTTTGAAAATAACCTGGCAGTTTTTCAGAACTGGGCGGAGAAATCGTTTACCAACATTGATATGCACCGGATTGGACAGATCGTGACAGGCCTTTCCAGCAGCGTGCTGGGTGTCCTGGAATTTATCAAAAACTGGCTGATCGGTCTGATCGTCATGGTGTATCTGCTAAATATCAAAGATACACTGGCAGCACAGGGAAAGAAGATTGTTTATGGCTGCCTGAATCTAAGACAGGCGAATCTGGTAATCGAGGAGCTCCGGTTTATCAATCAGATGTTCGGCGGCTTCATCATCGGCAAGCTGGTGGATTCCCTCATTATCGGTATTATCTGTTTCATCGGTGTGACGATCTTAAATATGCCATTCCCGATGCTTTTGAGCGTCATTATCGGTGTGACGAATGTGATACCTTTTTTTGGACCGTTCATCGGTGCGATACCGGCAGCGTTTCTGGTATTCTTGGTCAGTCCGCTCCAGTGTGTGTATTTCCTCATCTGGATTCTGCTTCTGCAGCAGTTTGACGGCAATATTCTGGGACCGAAGATCCTGGGCAATTCGACAGGACTTTCGAGTTTCTGGGTATTGTTTTCGATT
Source organism: Clostridium sp. AF29-8BH (assembly GCF_003478145.1). NCBI lineage: Bacteria > Bacillati > Bacillota > Clostridia > Eubacteriales > Clostridiaceae > Clostridium > Clostridium sp. AF29-8BH. The sequence goes on from NZ_QUEL01000001.1 coordinate 322,436, forward strand.
CTCTTCTTTGGCGGACTCTTTGGTTTCGTCGGCATGATTATCGCAGTACCGGCATTTGCGGTTATCTATGACTTGATCTCCCGCGCGGTGCACCGGTCGCTGCGGCTTCGGAAATTGCCGATGGAGACAGACGAATACCGGAAGTTAGACCACATTGATGAGAAAACAGGAACGTTTATGGAGTTAAATAAAAAGTGACTGTGAATGAGAAAGGACAGTTAAAAAATAAAGGCGGCTGGAGAAATATGGAAAAGAAAACAGGCAGATCGCGAAAGGCAGTACAGCCTCTGAAACCTAAAAAGCTGGTTTACTGGGCAGTGGCGATTCCGGCTTTTCTGGCACTCCTGCTCTTTGCAATTGTATTTTTGGATCACTCGGATAATGATATTTCACGCGCCATGGCATCGAAAGCTATGGCGTTATCATTTGCAGACCGGGATGACATCGTTGCGTCGCAGGGAGAACATGGAAGCCATTTTGGAACGCCGGATCAGGATGAATGGTATGCCAAATATATTGACTATATGATTGAGGAAGGCTATCTGGAGCCGGGAGACGAGAAGATAAGTAAAAGCTACGCGATGGGCGCACTGACCTATGGCGAAGCGGCATATGCGGCAGATCGCGTTTCAAAAGGGCTTTCAAGCGCCCTGAATGTATCTAAAAATAAATATAAAAAGGCAATGCCGAAGGAAGAATGGTGGCTGTTTTATGAGTCATTCTTAAAAAAGGCAGATTCGGAAAACGCGGTCAAAAAACAGAAGCTGGTGCTTTATGGAACACCGAAAAATGTGAAGGAAGCAGCGGCATGGACGGCATATACGGATCAGGGAACGATGAATTTTGAGGGCGTGTCGCTGGATGCCTGCATCGATCGGAAGATCGAGGTCTATGAGCGTGATGGTTCGATCATCACGCTGTGCGGCGTACAGTCTGAAAAAGTTACATATAAGAATGTCTGGATCGTTCCGGGAGAATCGGGTGGGATGGATGTGTATATTGGCACGATCGTCCGGACATTTCCAGAGGAAGAAAAGCTCAAGGATCGTACCGATGGCGTGCTGGCGGATGTCGAGCTGGATAAGGGCAAGATCCGCAAGTTGTCGCTCAAGGAAGATATGATCGAGGGAAAGGTACTCTCGGTCAAGGATGATACGATCGAGATTGACGGGTACGGAACGCTGAAACTGGACGATGATTTTAAAGTATATAAAACATATGGAGTCGTCAAGGAGCAGAAAAAGCGGGATGTGCTGGTCGGCTATGATCTGGGAAAATTTGTCGTGGCTGGCAAAAAGGTTTGCGCAGCACTCTTAAATCATGATTTTTCAGCGACGAACATCCGCGTGCTGATCATGAATGATGATTATTCCTCCTTGTTTCACACGAAAGTGGTACTCCAGTCGGACAGCACGATGCATGTGACCTGGGGCGAATCAGAGGAGACTTTGAGCCCGGGAACGAAATTGTCCGTGAGTCCTGGCGATGACCGCCTGAAAGAAGGGCGCATGACGATCACGCTGGAAGACCCGCAGAAGGAGATCCGCATCCTGAGCACCAAGCGGGCGCAGGGAACGCCGTCGTATTTCGGCAGCTTCGAGTTGAGCGAGGAGTCGGATGGGCTGCTTCTGATCAATGAGCTGGACGTCGAAGATTACCTGACACGCGTAGTGCCGAGCGAGATGCCATCCAATTATGAGCTGGAGGCGCTCAAGGCGCAGGCAGTTTGCGCACGGACGTATGCCTACCGGCAGATCAAGGCGAATGCCTACAGCCGTTACGGTGCACACGTTGATGACAGCACGAACTATCAGGTGTACAATAATACAGAGAGCAGTGAGCGGACGAATCTGGCAGTCAAGGAGACGGACGGGAAGATCGTATATTACAACGATACTCCGGCGGAAACGTATTATTTTTCAACTTCCTGCGGATATTCGACCGATGGAACGATCTGGGGCGCCAGCAAAGACGAGGTTCCGTATCTGAAAGGGATCGGTTTGACGGAAAAGAAGAAGATTCCGGATTTGACGGACAACGACACATTTCTCAAGTTTATCCAGGGACAGGGTGAGCAGAATTATGATTCCTCGTTCCCGATGTACCGCTGGAAAACAACGATCACGAATAAGAAGCTGCAGCAGAAGGTAGATACCATCGGCGAGATTCAGGGTATTTTTGTGACTTCCCGCGGTAAGGGTGGTATCGCCCAGACGGTGCAGATCGTCGGAAGCGAGGGAACCAAGACACTGAAAGGTCAGAGTCAGATCCGGAGTGTCCTCGGCTCGGAATCACTCGTTTATAAGAAAAATGACGGAACCGAACTGACAGGATGGAGTACGCTTCCGAGTGCCTTTTTCTCGGTGGATGAAACTGCCAGGGATGAGGAAAAAGACATCCGCACATTTACCATCTGGGGCGGCGGCTACGGTCACGGAGTCGGCATGAGCCAGAACGGCGCACAGGAGATGGCGCGCGAAGGCAAGAATTATGAAGAGATTCTGATGTTCTTTTATGATGGGGTTGAAATTCGGGATTGTGAGGAAGATTAGATTTAGAAGATGGCTGCGCTGAAAGGGCACGGTCAGGATTCCTCCCCAAATGATAAGAGTGTGTGATTGGGGTAAATTAGAAAAAAATTCAGGTATTATGTATTATTAAGTAGAAAAGAGACGCATCCGTAAAATGAAAGAAGCGTCTCTTTTTTCTGCTGCTTGTATGGATTTCAAAGATGAAGCAGTTATACTGCGTGACGGACTATTTGCGGTACAAATATTTTGGAAGTCCGTTTTCCATAATATGGGAAACGTCCCCTTGGATCAGCGGCTGCGAGTAAGCCAGGAAATCATCGCTGACATCGGTACCGTTTTTCGTGATCCACTCAGCAGGTACTTTCTTTTCCTGATTGCAGATCAGATTGACATCCTTGAGGACTGGATGAATTTTATATACAGTGTTACGATGTTTTACGCATGAAGCGGATGCTGCGCCTAAGTCCGCAGCGTTTGAAACGGCAGCAGCTGCATGAACAGGTTCAGAAGCTGCTGTATCAGTCTCACGCTCAAATGCCACCATCTGCCCAGTATGGCCGTCCAGAGCCGCCTGGACACCGAAACGGCCTGCCATCTCGGCTCATTCAGATCAGTAGCGGAAACAGTGAGACCAGAGCAGCGCTGGTTGACGTTGAGCTCAACCGAGCGCACCTTGACGCCGAACTGGTTGCGGACATAATTTTCCAGAATTTTGCCGCATCCGGCTAACATTTTGTGACCGAAGGTGTCGACCTGGGCTTCGGTTGAATATTCGCAGATAAAACGACCACCGTGATCGCGGATGCCCTCGGAGACGCAGACGATGACATTCGCTGTCTTTTCAAACGCTTTCTTTAAGTCGTCATTAAATTGTGCCAGCTCAAATGGAGCTTCCGGCAGATAGATTAAGAGCGGATTGTCACCGGCTTCCTTGCGTGCTAAGGCAGAGGCAGCCGTCAGCCATCCGGCATGGCGTCCCATGATCTCAACGATGGTGACCGATTTCTGCTGATAGACAGAGGCGTCCAGCGCAATTTCACGGACGGATGCAGCAACATAGCGGGCAGCACTGCCGTATCCCGGCGTGTGATCGGTCAGGACGAGATCGTTGTCGATCGTCTTGGGAATGCCGATAAAGCGGATCGGACTTTTGATCTGCGCTGCATAGCGGGAAAGCTTGCTGACGGTGTCCATCGAGTCGTTGCCGCCGATGTAAAAGAAATAGCCGATGTCCAGCCGCTCCAGTTTTTCAAAGAGGACGCGGTAGAAGCTGTCAGAGAGGTTCTCCGGGAGTTTAAAACGGCAGGAACCCAGATACGCCGCCGGAGTCAGGCGAAGAAGTTCCAGATCGTCATCGGAGAGTGTTTCTGAAAGGTTCATATAAGAATCCGCGAGAAAGCCCTCGATTCCATTTATCATACCGTAGACGCAGCCAACCGCATCGCTGTGGCGCGCACCTTCGCAGATAACGCCGTAAAGGCTCCCGTTGATAACCGCGGTCGGTCCGCCGGACTGTCCGACTAAGATGTTTTTCTTGTTCATAAGGTAAATCTCCTTTTTGTGAGGTAAGTACAAGGTTTACGATATAAAAAGTTTTAAATCAATATAAAAATGTACATAAAATGATTTGCTGGAGTTGTATTTTTCATAGAGGCAAAAACAAATCAAAAAGTACAACTCAAAACGTATCTATTGTAGCGGAAAGAGAGGAAGAAAGCAAGAGAAAAAGGCATATATGATAAATAATATGAAAACCGGATACTGCGGAAGCAGATAAAAGGCGTATAAAAATTAGGAGATTGATGTATAGAATACCAGAAACGGGTCATACTGTTAGTATCACAAAAGAGAAATTTTTGAATACTTATCCTCCCCTTTTTAATACCCTGTTCGTTGGCTTTGTGCAGCGGACGGGGTGTTTTTTGTTTCATAGGAAATTACCGAAAAGCCTTTTTTAACAGGAAAACCGCGAATTTTAACCCGGATTAGCTGGCAGAGAAATGGAAGCTGCTGCTCAATCATCTATTTTTGGTAATGATTTTGCAACAGCCTCTTTGTTCTTGTGATTAAAAGTATTTCCGATTCCCCCACAAATTTGCCTTTTTCAGATCCAGATACTCATTGTAGGCTTTTTCCAGGATCTGTTTTTCGTTGGAAAATTTCAGAAGGTGGTAGGCTTCGTAAAATTTGTAGTAGCCGGAATCGACGAAGTATTCTTCGCGCTGCGGCTTGCTGTAGTAGCTGTCCGCCATCATCAGATACCAGTGCACGGTCTTTTCGATGGTATCCTGAGGGGTGTTGAAGGTGTACTGGCTTTTGCCAATGTACTTGATGATGGAGGCGGCGACGCCAGTCTCCTCATGAACCTCCCGGAGGGCGGTCTGCTTGAAGTCTTCGCCCGGTTCTACGGTTCCTTTGGGAAGAACCCAGCCTTCGTATTTGTTCCGGTAGTTTTTGTAAAGAACGAGTAATTTTCCCCGAAATATAACCACACCGCCGCAGCTCGTTGCTTCGATCATCTGCAATCCCTCCTGTCCTGGTGTGTGCATGGAAGTTGATTCGTGGCGTATATCCGTGTGCCGGGAATCAGCTTTATGCATATGATTTAAACTGGTTTTAGTATACCGCGTTTTGCATGATTATGCAAGATTGGAAAGTCACATAAGGCATCATGAGAAAATCCTGTTACAGTTTGCACAATGTGTGAACTGTAAAAAATCATAAGAAAGATATAAGAAACAGAAGAAAGAAAATCTGGTATGATGAAGATGGAAATGGCTCATATTACAAAAGAATGCAGGCATATGTGCAGCGGAACCTAAAAAATACACAGAATTTGGATGATAGAATTACGAAAAAAAGACAGGAGGCAGGAAAATGGCACAGACAGAACAGAAGAATCAGAATGTAAAAAAACAGTTTGAGGAGCTGCAGTCTCTTTTGGAGCGGGCGATGGCGCTTCAGACGTCGATGGTTTTGTTTGAGTGGGATGATGAGACGCTGGCGCCGAAGGGTGCAGCAGAGCATACCGCGCGGGTGATAGGTTCACTTTCGGAGCAGTATCAGGAGATTCTGGCGTCAATGCGTTTTAAGGAGCTGTTGGATGTCTGCCTGAAGGCAGAAAAAGAGAATGCGGGCGTATTTGATGAGGTGCAGTCGGCAATTCTCCGGGAAGCAGCCGAGGAGCAGGAGCGGCTTTCCTGCATTCCGCCGGAGGAATACCGTGCGTATGCAGAACTTACGGCGCGTGCGACGGGAATCTGGACGTGTGCGCGAGAGAAAAATGATTTTGCTTCATTTGCCCCTGTTTTGAAGGAGATTATTTCCTATCAGAAGAAATTTGCGGCGTACCGGGCAAAGCCGGGACAGAAGCTTTACGATGTGATGCTGGATACCTACGAAAAAGGTTTTAATATGGAGATGTTAGATCCATTTTTTGAGCTGATGAAAGGGAAAATCGTGCCGCTTTTGAAAGAATCGGCAGAGCGCTCGAAGACGGTTCCGGACGCCTTTTTATCTGCAGATTATCCGGAGGCGGCGCAGGCAGAGGCGGCGCGTTTCCTAGCAGAATATGAGGGCTTTGATTTTGACCGGGGAGTACTGGCACTCAGCGCCCATCCGTTTACGACGAATCTGCACAATCATGATGTACGGATCACGACGCATTATCAGAAACGGATTGATTCTTCGATTTTTTCCGTGCTGCATGAGACGGGACATGCTATCTATGAATTTGGCATCCGGGATGACCTGACACAGACGCTGGTGGGGCAGGGAACTTCGATGGGAATGCATGAATGCCAGTCCCGTTTCTTTGAAAATATCGTGGGGCGCAGCCATGCATTCTGGAAACCGATTTATGGAAAAGTGGCGCAGATGTTTGGAAGCCCGCTGACGGAGACGAGTCTGGAGAATTTTCTGGCGGCGGTTAATAGAACCGTTCCGGGGCTGATCCGGACGGAAGCGGATGAGCTTTCTTATCCGCTGCATGTGCTGGTGCGCTATGAAATTGAGAAAATGCTGATTGAGGAGGATCTGGAGGTGGAGAAACTGCCGCAGATCTGGAATGATAAGTATGAAGAATACCTGGGAGTACGCCCGTCCACGGATCGGGAGGGCGTACTGCAGGATATTCACTGGTCACAGGGATCGATCGGCTATTTTCCGTCCTATGCATTAGGAAATGCCTTTGGCGCGCAGATTTATCACCAGATGAAGAAGGAATTGCCGGTAGAAAAACTACTGGAGGCTGGAAACCTGGGAGAAATCCGCGAATATCTGCGGAAAAATATTCACCAGTATGGCAAATTGAAGGACAGCCGTCAGATCCTGCGCGATATGACGGGGGAAGATTTTAATCCGTCATATTATGTGGCATATCTGGAAGAGAAGTATGGACGGTCGGAGAAAGAGCAGTAAGGCGGTCGATCTGTTCTTTCTTGAATTCCAGAGAGGAATGAAAATAGTATTCAAGCGTGACTTTCAAATCGGAGTGTCCCAGAATTTCGCTGAGCGTTTTGGGATCCATGCCATTTGTGATACAGCGGGTGGCAAACGTGTGCCGGATTGCATGAAAATTCAGATAGCGCAGTCCGGCTTGAGATAGAATGCGCTGGTAGTGATTCTGGAAGGTTCGCGGATCCATCGGGAAGCTGGCAGATTGTGACAGCAGAAAATAATCCGGGTGTTCCGGATGAGAATATGGCTGTAGGATCGGCAGAAGGAAAGCGGGCAGGGGAACCAAACGGTTGGAGGAGATGCTTTTGGGACCGGATAAAATGAGTTCTGATTTATGGGTTGTGTCAAGGCGCGTCAGGCGCTGCACCGTGTGTCGGACATGGAGATAGCGATCGGAAAAATGAATATTTTCCCAACGCAGGGCGCAGAGTTCTCCAACCCGCAGCCCTGTATAGAGTCCCAGATAGATGACGGCTTCGGAGATTCCTGTATGGGCAGTTAGATAGTGTTCGAGCTGTTTCTGTTCCTGAAGGGTAAAAACAGGTACTTCAGGGCGCTTTTTTGGAAGACGGGGCGGGAGATAGAGAATGCCGTTTGTCTGCCCGGTTTCATAGGAAAGACGCAGAATGGAGTTGACGAGCAGAAGAATACAGCGGATAGTTCCGTTCCCAAGCGGATGCAGGGAATCCGGGGATAAAAGGGAATTGCGGAATGTCTGAAGCATAGGCAGATCGACCTCTGAAAGCTGGATGGCTCTAAAATAAGGGGAGATATAACGGTCTGCCAGATGCCGGTATTTCACATAGGTAGACAGGGCTCGCGCCTGTTTCTGCTTTTCCAGCCAGATGGAAAGAAGATCGTTAAAGTACATTGTTTCGTTTTTCATGATGAAACCTCCTGTATAAAAAATAGTTGTCGTGGACAATCGTTATTTTACAGGTAGATATGCAGAAGAAATATGTGACTGCTTATAGCGGAGGGTTTTAAAATGAGATGTGTCTATATGATGACTGACGAAAATATTACAGCAAATGCTGACAAGAAGATTCTTTTTTGGTATAATGAGACAGAATATGTACATGACTGAGAAGAAAGTCTATATCGAAGGTGCCGGTCAGGCGCTATTTAGGGATAAACGACATATTTTATAGAAGATTCTATTTTGAAGAATCAATAGATTTATCATATTCTTGAGATAGAGATACGAAGGCGGGAGTGTCTGAGGCGGTATGATGGCAGCGGCTCGCCTGGTTGGAAAAAGGAGGAATAATTGTATGTGTGGTATCGTAGGATATACAGGAGACCAGCAGGCGGCTCCGATCTTATTAGCGGGTCTGGAGAAGCTTGAATATCGTGGATACGATTCAGCAGGTCTGGCAGTCAGAGACGGAGAACGTGTACCGGAGGTTGTAAAGGCGAAGGGACGTCTGCGCGCGCTGGCAGAGAAAACAGACAATGGACGCGCAATGCGGGGCAACTGCGGTATCGGTCATACCCGCTGGGCGACACACGGGGAGCCGTCTGAGAACAATGCACATCCGCACTGCACGGATGACCGCAGCGTGGTAGCGGTTCACAATGGTATTATCGAAAACTATCAGGAAATTCGCGAAAAACTGATTAAAAATGGATATACGTTTTATTCAGATACTGATACAGAGGTGGCTGTAAAGCTGATCGATCATTATTATAAGAAATACAACGAGGGACCGCTCGATGCGATGGCGCGTGCGATGATGCGTATCCGTGGCACGTATGCACTGGCGGTTATGTTTAAGGATTATCCGGAGGAGATCTTTGTAGCCCGTCAGGATAACCCGATGATCATCGGAGTAGGCGAGGGTGAATCCTTTATCGCGTCGGATGTTCCGCCCCTGCTTCCATATACCCGCAAGGTATACTATATCGGCAACCAGGAATTGGGACGCTTACATAAGGGAGAGGTTACTTTCTATAATATTGATCAGGAAGAGATTCAGAAAGAACTTGTGACGATTGAGTGGGATGCAGAAGCTGCTGAAAAGGGAGGTTATGAGCATTTCATGATTAAGGAGATCCATGAACAGCCGCGTGCGGTTCGGGATACATTAAATTCAGTCATCCGCGATGGTCATATTGACCTGACCGAGGCGGGACTTTCCGATGATGTCATTCGTTCGTTAAAGCGTATTTATATCGTAGCGTGTGGTTCTGCTTACCATGCAGGCGTGGCAGCTCAGTATGTGATCGAAGATCTGGCGCGTATTCCGGTCCGCGTCGAGCTGGCTTCCGAGTTCCGTTACCGGAACCCGATTCTGGAAGAGAACAGTCTGGTTATCATCATCAGCCAGTCGGGCGAGACAGCCGACAGCCTGGCAGCCCTGCGTCTGGCAAAGAGCCAGGGCGTTCCTACGATGGCGATTGTCAATGTGGTAGGTTCCACGATTGCGCGTGAGGCAGATCATATTTTCTACACATTGGCAGGTCCGGAGATTGCGGTGGCGACCACCAAGGCATATAGCACACAGCTGGTTGCCGGATATCTTCTGGGCGTGCAGTTTGCCCATGTGCGCGGTACGATCACAGAAGAAAAATATGAAGAACTCCTTGCAGCCCTGCAGGAACTGCCGGATCAGATTGCGAAGCTGCTCGAAAATGACAAAGAACGCATCCAGTGGTTCGCAGCGAAATATGCCAATGCAAAAGACGTGTTCTTCATCGGCCGCGGCATCGATTACGCAGTCAGCATGGAAGGCAGCCTGAAATTAAAAGAGATCAGCTACATCCATTCCGAAGCATATGCAGCTGGAGAATTAAAACACGGAACCATCAGCCTGATTGAGGATGGTATCCTCGTAGTCAGCATCCTGACCCAGGAAGCCCTATATGAGAAGATGATCAGCAACATGGTAGAAGTAAAATGCCGCGGCGCTTACCTCATGGGACTCACAACTGCAGGCAACTACAATATTGAAGACACCGTCGATTTCGCAGTCTATATACCGAAGACTGACGAGCACTTCACACCGAGCTTAGCGGTTGTGCCGCTGCAGCTGCTGGGATATTATGTAAGTGTATCGAAGGGACTGGATGTAGATAAGCCTAGAAACCTGGCGAAGAGTGTTACGGTAGAGTAATAGAGCTTTTTATGGTGTTGTTATAGATCTAGAAAAAGTAATATAAATGGAAAGAAAAGACAAGGTTTGCAAAAAGGCATAAAATGTCAGACGCAGACCTTGTTTTTTGCTTGAAACTAAACAGAAAAAGAGAGTTCTCCGTGTGATTTTGCAATCACGCGGAGGACTCTCTTTTTCGTCTCGTATGCGATTTTTTATCGTCTTTATTTTTTCTCCACCCCATGCTCACTCATCAAAGATTTCATCACATAAGCATAAATCTCTTGGCTTCGATCCTTCCAGTGATTGCACATGATTTCCGCCTGCTCCTTATCCGGAACGGAGATATCGAGATTGACAAGAACGGCTTTTCCTTCCCGCACCTCGCAGTGAACGATGTAGTCCTGATTGGTCGATTTATAGAAATCGGAGATCAGTCCTACCTCGTTTCGCATGCGGAAGCGGTTCTGTTTCAGGTATTCATCCATGTCGCTGACGATGGCAGGAGAGATGTTTTTGCCGAAAAATTCCAGCGTTTCCTCGCCCTCCTTAGTGATCTCATAGCGGGAGCTGTTCCGCATCGTCTCCTTTTTTACCAGACCTGCATCCAGAAGCTCGTTCAAAGCCTGCTGGAGTGTGAAATACGTGGTGTACTCACGATCCAGGAAAAAATTGGAGAGCTGCGCGTTGGTCAGCGGAAAATTGACCTGGTGCAGCATATAGAGATTCATCAGTTTGTAAAGTGTCATCGGTTCAGCCAGCATGGAAAAACTCCTTTATTATTATTTCGTAACTGTGCAAATTTTGTGCGGTTCTTACGGTAAATGCGAGAATCGCTTGAATTGTTACGTTTATTTCTTAATGTGTTCCTTCACAGCCTTGGAAACAGCGTCAGCTACACGCGGATCAAATGCTGCCGGAAGAATGTTCTCGTCGCTCAATTCGCTGTCATCAACCAGAGCAGCAATTGCGTTGGCAGCAGCCAGTTTCATTTCTTCGGTGATAGCGGTTGCGCGTCCTTCCAGAGCGCCGCGGAAGATGCCTGGGAAGATGAGAACGTTGTTGACCTGGTTCGGGAAATCGGAACGTCCGGTTCCTACGACTCTTGCACCAGCAGCTTTTGCCAGATCCGACATGATCTCCGGTACCGGGTTTGCCATTGCGAAGAGAATGGAATCCTTATTCATGGAAGCAACCATCTCCTGGGAAACGATGCCCGGAGCAGACACGCCTACGAAGATGTCAGCGCCTTTTAATGCATCGGCAAGTGTGCCCGTCTTGTGCTCTAAGTTGGTAACTTCGACCATCTTTTCCTGCATCCAGTTAAGCCCTTCCATGCCCTTGCAGAGCATACCGGTCTTATCACACATGGTGATATGCGGGAATCCGTAGTTTAAGAGCAGTTTGGTGATGGCAACGCCTGCGCTTCCGGCGCCGTTGACAACGACGCGGCAGTATTCCTTCTTCTTGCCGGTTACTTTCAGGGCGTTGATGATGCCTGCCAGTACGACGATGGCGGTTCCGTGCTGATCATCGTGGAAAACCGGAATGTTTAACAGTTTCTTTAAACGTTCCTCGATCTCAAAGCAGCGCGGTGCGGAGATGTCCTCCAGGTTGATACCGCCGAATGCCGGGGCAATGCGGACAACTGTCTCGATGATCTCCTCGGTGTCCTGTGTGTCGAGGCAGATCGGGAATGCATTGATGCCGCCGAACTCTTTAAACAGAACGGCTTTTCCTTCCATAACCGGCATAGCTGCTAACGGTCCGATATTGCCAAGTCCCAGAACGGCGCTTCCGTCGGAGACAACGGCTACAGTGTTGGACTTGATGGTGTAGCGGTATGCAGCTTCCGGATCTTTTGCAATTACCTTACATGGTTCTGCAACGCCCGGTGTGTATGCCAGAGCCAGATCCTCTCTGGTTTTTACCTGTACTTTGGAGACGGTATCGAGCTTGCCGTTCCATTTTTCATGAAGTTCGAGTGCTTTTTCATTGATCGTCATGGTTTTTATCCTTTCGAATGCTTTCATTTTATTCTTACATTATAATAGCAATTTTGACATTTTAAATCAAGATGCATATTTTAGAATGCAGGAAGGGCAGTACCATGTTACTGTACACACACAGTACCACTTATTTATAATACTTATACCTATCATGTAGCATAGCATATAAATGAAGTCCGTAAATGTTATTTTTATGCATAAAACACATGAAAAATGCATAAAACACGTTTTTATACAAAAATTATTCATAAAAATGCAAAAAAAGTATTGCATAATTAGGATCAAGGAGGTATAATCTGGGTAATTTCACGTGAGGCATATAAATCTGCCGGTCTTAGTTGACTGGATGGACAAAGAAAAAGCATCACGCAGGCAAATGATTGGAGGAAATGAAAAATGGCTAAGAAATATAATAAAATTGTTCTTGCATATTCAGGCGGTCTGGACACATCGGTTTTAATCCCGTGGCTGAAAGAAAACTATGGCTGTGAGGTTATTGCAGTTTCCGCTGACGTAGGTCAGGGTGCGGAGCTGGATGGTCTGGAAGAGAAGGCATTAAAGACAGGTGCTTCCAAGCTGTACATCGAGGATCTGAAGAAAGAGTTCGTAGATGAGTACATCATCCCGACCATGAAGGCTGGCGCTACTTATGAGCATTACCTGTTAGGTACTTCCTTCGCTCGTCCGATTATCGCTAAGAGAATCGTTGAAATTGCGAAGAAAGAGGGCGCAGACGCTATCTGCCACGGCTGTACCGGTAAAGGAAACGATCAGGTTCGTTTCGAACTGGCTATCAAGGCATTTGCTCCGCAGATGGATGTTATCGCTCCGTGGCGTTTCTGGGAACTGAATTCCCGTGAAAAAGAGATCGAGTACGCAGAGGCTCACAACATTCCGTTAAAGATTACGAAAGAGACCAACTACTCCAAGGATAAGAACCTGTGGCATCTGTCCCATGAGGGTCTGGATCTGGAGGATCCGGCAAACGAGGCTCCGATCAACAAACCTGGATTCCTTGAGTTAGGCGTATCTCCGGAGAATGCACCGGATAAAGCTACTTATGTAACCATCCACTTCGAGAAAGGTGTTCCGACCAGTGTAAACGGCGAGGAGATGGATGCAGAGAAGGTAATCGAGGTTCTGAACAAGGTAGGCGGTGAGAACGGCTGCGGACTTCTGGATATTGTAGAGAACCGTCTGGTTGGCATGAAGAGCCGTGGTGTATATGAGACTCCTGGTGGAGCTATCCTTTACAAGGCTCATGAGAAACTGGAAGAAATCACTCTGGACAAAGAGACACAGCACTACAAACAGCAGCTGGCTCTCAAGTTCGCTGAGTTAGTATACAACGGTCAGTGGTACACACCGCTTCGCAAGGCGATGAGCGCATTTGTTGATTCCACACAGGAGACCGTAACCGGTGATGTAAAACTGAAACTCTACAAGGGCAACATTATTCCGGCATCTGTTACATCCCCGTACAGCCTGTATTCCGCAGGTATGGCTACCTTCGATGAGGATGACTGCTACGATCAGGCAGATTCCGCTGGATTCATCAACCTGTTTGGACTTCCGATCAAGGTTCGCGCCCTGAACGACGAAGTTCTGGCAGCAAGGACCGGCGAGCATTTTCCAGGCGTAGAGTAATTTAGGAAAATAATAAATAATCTGCAGGCGACAAGCCCGCAGCCGATGGTGACCATTGGTTTTCCGGTATCTGCCGGTTCCAATGGTCGCATTGGTTCTAAATCAGAGAATAAAAAGGAGTTTACACTTATGGCAAAGTTATGGGCAGGACGATTCGGAAAAGAGACAGATCTGGAGGTAAATGATTTTAACTCATCGATTTCCTTTGACTGTCGTCTTTATAAGGAAGATATCACAGGCTCCATGGCCCATGCGGCTATGCTGGGCAAGCAGGGTATCATTGCGAAGGAAGAATCAGACAAGATTATCGAAGGACTGAAAGGTATCTTAGCGGATATTGAGGCAGGTAAGATTCATTTCTCACAGGATTATGAGGATATTCATATGAATGTAGAGCAGATTCTGACCGAGCGCATCGGCGATGCCGGAAAACGTCTTCACACGGCGAGATCCAGAAATGATCAGGTTGCACTGGATATGCGTCTTTACGTGAAGAAAGAGATCGTGGCGATCAAAAAGGAAATTCTCGATTTCATGGAAGCACTCTGCGAGAGCGCAAAGAACAATCTGGAAACTGTTATGCCGGGTTATACACATCTGCAGCGTGCACAGCCGGTTACATTTGGACATTATATGATGGCATATGCCAATATGATGCGCCGTGATGTAATCCGTCTGGAAAACTGCTTAGAGGGCATGGATGATATGCCGCTCGGATCTGGCGCGCTGGCTTCCACGACTTATCCGATCGACCGTGATTTTGTACGCCAGCAGCTTGGATTTGCCAGAGTGACCAACAACTCCTTAGACGGTGTTTCCGACCGTGATTACTGCGTAGAGCTGACGGCAGCGTTATCCATTCTGATGATGCATCTGTCCCGTTTCTCTGAGGAGATTATTTCCTGGTGTTCCTGGGAGTTCAAGTTTGTAGAGCTGGATGACGCATTTTCAACCGGTTCCTCCATCATGCCGCAGAAGAAGAATCCGGATGTCTGCGAGCTGGTCCGCGGCAAGACCGGTCGCGTGTACGGCGATCTGTTTACCCTTCTTACCATGTTAAAGGGTATTCCGCTGGCATACAACAAGGATATGCAGGAAGACAAAGAGGCAGTCTTTGATGCGATTGACACCGTAAAACAGTGCCTGCGCGTGCTGACTCCAATGTTCTCCACGATGCAGATCCTGAAAGACAATATGAAGAAAGCGGCTCTGAAAGGCTTCATCAACGCAACGGACTGTGCAGATTACCTGACCAAGAAGGGAATGCCGTTCCGTGACGCATACAAGACCGTCGGACAGCTGGTAGCCCAGTGTGTACGTGAGGACAAGTCCTTAGCCGATCTGACACTGGAAGAGTACAAGACACATTCCGATGTCTTTGAAAATGACGTATATGAAGCGATTGATTTGAAGACCTGTGTACGTGGACGTAAGGTAATCGGCGGACCGGCTCCGGAGGAAGTAACCCGCCAGATTTCTGTGATTGAGAAATTTGTAAGCGAACACAAGGTTCAGGAGTAGGACAGGAAACGGGGGACGAACAATGGCGAAACCGAAGATTTATATAGACGGAAAAGAAGGAACAACCGGACTGCAGATTTACGATCGTCTGGCGAAAAGAGGGGACATCGAGCTGCTTCTGATCGATGAGGCAAAGCGCAAGGACACGGAAGAGCGAAGAAAGCTGATTCATGCGGCGGATATCGTATTCCTGTGCCTGCCGGATGCGGCAGCGGTTGAGGCAGTTGCACTGGCGGAAGGTTCTGGGGCGCGCATCATTGATGCATCTACCGCGCACCGGACAGCCAAAGGATGGGCGTACGGCATGGCGGAACTTTCAAAGGAGCACCGCGAGGCGATCAAAACATCCAGCCGGGTGGCGAATCCAGGCTGCCATGCAACTGGATTTATCACTTCCGTTTATCCGCTGGTGGCGCAGGGGATCATCCCGAAGGATTATCCGATGACAGTCTTTTCCCTGACCGGCTATTCCGGCGGCGGTAAAAAGATGATTGCCGAGTATGAATCGCCGGAGAAGCCGCAGAGCTATTTCGCACCCCGTATTTATGGTCTGACGCTGAAACATAAGCATCTACCGGAGATGCAGAAGGTCTGCGGACTTGATTATCCGCCGGTCTTTAGTCCGATCGTGGATGACTACTATAAAGGAATGGCGGTCACGATCCAGCTTCAGAACCGCCTCTTAAACGGCGGGCCGACCGCGGAAGATATCTATGAGAAGCTGGCTGGCTGGTATGACGGACAGAAGCTCATTAAGGTACATCCGTTTGGATATGACGGTATGATCGCGGCGGCAGATATGGCAGGTCGAGACAGTCTGGAGCTGATTGTCAATGGTCACGGGGAACAGACCATGGTGACGGCGCTCTTTGATAATCTTGGAAAGGGTGCTTCAGGCGCAGCCGTTCAGAACATGAATCTGATGCTCGGATTTGAGGAGACAGCTGGACTGGCACTATAGAAAAGTGCTATAATAAAAGAATGGCAGATGGTTTTTTTAGATATTTTGGGGTTGAGAGATAAAACCATAAAATAGCTGCGGGGGACTATAGACGCGAAGTTATATAAAAATGACAGGAGGAATGTCATATGAAGATAATCGAAGGCGGTGTTTGTGCTGCAAAAGGATTTAAAGCGGGCGCGATGCGCTGTGGAATCCGCAAATCTCATACAAAAAAGGATCTGGCGATGATCCTTTCGGACTGTGTCTGCAACGCATCGGCGGTTTATACGACCAACCGCGTCAAGGCATCACCGATTTTACTGACAAAGGAACATCTGGCCGACGGAAAGGCACAGGCGGTTATTGTCAATTCCGGTAATGCGAATGCGTGCGCTCCGTTTGGCATGGAGAATGCAAGAAGACAGGCAAAGGCAGGCGCGCGAGCGCTGGGCGTTTCGGAGGAAAATGTAATCGTAGCATCGACCGGCGTCATCGGTCAGACGCTTCCGGTTGAGGCGATCGAGGCTCATGCAGGCGAGATGGAGATGAAATATGACAACTCCCTGGTAGCTGCAGAAGCGATCATGACGACCGATACAAAAGTGAAGACGATCGCTGTTGAATTTGATGTAGATGGAACAACCTGCCACATCGGCGGTATCTGTAAGGGTTCCGGCATGATTCACCCGAATATGGGAACGATGCTGTGCTTCATCACAACCGATTGTGCAGTCAGCAGCGAGATGATCCGCAAGGCGCTGTTATTCAATGTAAAACGTACCTTCAACCGTGTGACTGTTGACGGCGATACTTCCACCAACGATATGTGTACCGTTCTGGCAAATGGTATGGCTGGCAATGCGGAGATTACTGCAGAAGATCCGGCATACGAGGCATTCCGCGAGGCATTGCAGACGGTTATGCAGGATCTGGCTCGTAAGATTGCGGCAGACGGCGAGGGCGCAAGCAAGCTGATGACCTGTACCGTGAAGGGAGCGAAGGACGAGGAGACAGCCGAGGTACTGGCAAAATCCATCGCCGGTTCTTCCCTGACCAAAGCAGCAATGTTCGGTTCCGATGCGAACTGGGGACGCGTTCTCTGCGCGATGGGCTATTCCGGAGCTGAGTTTAACACGGAGAAAGTGTTAGTCGAGTTTGCTTCCAAAGAGGGCAGCATTGCGGTCTGTGAGGACGGCAGAGGACTTGATTTTGATGAAGATCTGGCAAAGAAAATCTTAAGCCAGGATGAAGTGGAGATCAATGTAACGCTTCAGGAAGGCAGCGGAAGCGCTACCTGCTGGGGATGCGATTTGACCTATGATTATGTGAAGATTAATGGAGATTATCGGACGTGATGAAAACAGGATCAAAAATGAGCGCAGAAGTCCTGGTAGAGGCACTGCCTTATATTCAGGAATATGCAGGTAAAATTATCGTTGTAAAATACGGCGGAAACGCCATGATTAATGAAGATTTAAAGCAGGCGGTGATTGAGGATATCGTCCTTTTAAATCTGGTAGGCATCAAGGTCGTGCTGGTACACGGAGGCGGTCCGGAGATTTCGGAGATGCTCAAAAAAACCGGAAAAGAGTCTAAATTTGTCAAAGGTCTGCGCTACACAGACCGCGAGACGATGGATATTGTCCAGATGATTCTCTGCGGCAAGGTTAACAAAAACCTTGTTTCCCTGTTTGAGAAAGCAGGCGGACATGCCGTTGGTCTGGGCGGCATGGACGGCGGACTCTTCAAGGCGATCCAGTTAGTCGATCCGGATGGAACGGAATACGGCTATGTGGGAGATATTAAAGAAGTCAATGAGAAAGTCGTTCTCGATGTTTTAAATGAGGGCTTTATCCCGGTTGTTTCCTCCGTGGCAGCAGGCATGGACGAGGAGACAAACTATAACATCAATGCAGATACGGCAGCGGAGAAGCTGGCGGTGGCACTGAAAGCGAAAAAACTGATTCTTCTGACGGATGTATGCGGTCTGATGCGCGATCCGAAAGACGATTCGACATTGATTCCGAGACTGAAAGTTTCCGAGGTTCCGGCACTCATCAAAGAGGGCGTGATCTCCGGCGGCATGATTCCGAAGGTAGATTGCTGCGTTGAGGCAGTGCGCCAGGGCGTAGAACGTGCCAATATCCAGGATGGTCGTGTGCCGCACTCGATTCTGGTCGAGCTTTTGAGCAATGACGGTGTAGGAACCATGTTCTCGTAAACAGCAGATGAACTAGATTCTGCACGAATCCGGGCTGTTTTAGCTGAAATGCAGGACGGATGCTGGAAGCTTTGCGGGCAGATGTGGGCGTTAGGAGGTTTTTTATGACATTTGAAGAAATCAAGCAGGGCGAAGAAACATATATCATGCATACATACGGCCGCTTTCCGATTGCGCTGGATCACGGAAAAGGCGCGACGCTGTGGGATACGGAGGGAAAGAAATACATTGATCTGACCTCCGGCATCGGTGTCAACAGTCTTGGCCATGACAACGATGCGCTGACGACTGCGATATCGGAGCAGGCACATAAGCTGATGCACGCCTGCAACCTGTATTACACCGAGCCTATGGTGCAGGTAGCAAAGAAATTGGTCGATGCAGCCGGAATGGGAAAAATCTTTTTTGCAAACTCCGGTGCGGAAGCCAACGAGGGTATGATCAAGCTGGCAAGAAAGTATTCCTTTGACAAATACGGCGAGGGAAGAAATAAGATTATCACGCTGAAACAGTCCTTCCACGGACGTACCGTGACGACATTAAAGGCAACCGGACAGGACAAGTTTCATCAGTATTTCTTCCCATTTACGGAAGGATTTGATTATGCAACAGCCAATGATATCGAAGACATGAAGCGCAAGATCGATGGTACGACCTGCGCTGTCATGATGGAGATGATTCAGGGCGAGGGCGGCGTCCTTCCGCTTGATAAGGAATTTGTACAGGCAACTGCCGAGTTCTGCAAGGAGAAGGACATCCTGCTTCTGATTGACGAGGTTCAGACGGGCATCGGACGTACCGGAAGCCTGTTCTGCTATGAGCAGTACGGCGTTCAGCCGAACATCATCAGTATGGCCAAGGGACTCGGCGGCGGTGTTCCGATCGGTGCTGTCATGGCGGATAAGAAATGCCAGGATGTACTGGGCGCCGGTACGCACGGTACAACCTTCGGTGGCAATCCGCTCTGCTGTGCGGCTGCCAATACCGTATTAGATATCGTAAATAAGCCGGAATTCCTGAAATCGGTTCAGGAAAAGGGCGAGTACCTGAAAAAGGAGATTTTAGCGATCGGTTCTCCAAAGGTAAAGACTGTTCGCGGCATGGGATTGATGTTAGGCATCGTAGTGGACAAAGATGAGAGAGCTGCGATGGTCAGTCAGTTGATGGAGAAAGGCGTCCTGGTCCTGACAGCCGGTACAGAGGCGATCCGTCTGCTTCCGCCGCTTGTCATCACGAAAGAGGAGATGGACGAGGCAATCGCTGCTATGAGGGAGGTATTTTAGACATGAAGCATTTATTAAAGCTGTTGGACTGCACACCGGAGGAGATTACCTCGATCCTGGATCTGGCAGATCAGTTAAAATATGAACGAAAACATCACATTTCACATCGTCTTCTGGAGGGCAAATCTATCGGCCTGATTTTCCAGAAGTCATCCACCCGTACCAGAGTTTCCTTTGAGACAGGTATGTTCCAGCTCGGCGGACAGGCACTGTTCCTTTCCTCCCGCGACTTACAGATCGGACGCGGTGAGCCGGTACAGGATACCGCACGCGTACTGTCCCGTTATCTGGACGGCATCATGATCCGTACCTATGAGCAGAAAGAAGTGGAGGATCTGGCAAAATACGGTTCTATCCCGATCATCAACGGTCTGACTGATTTCTGCCATCCGTGCCAGGTACTGGCTGACCTGATGACGATCCGTGAGAAATACGGCGTACTGAAAGGACTCAAGATGTGTTACATCGGCGACGGCAACAACATGGCGAACTCCCTGATCGTAGGCGGTCTGAAATCGGATATGCAGGTATCTATCGCAACTCCGGATAATTACCGTCCGGCGAAAGAAGTGCTAGATTTCGCAGCTGGCAATGACGCATTTACACTGGTAAATGATCCGATCAAGGCAGTGGAAAATGCAGACGTTGTCATCACAGATACATGGACTTCCATGGGTCAGGAAGAAGAGAAGAAGATCCGCCAGCAGGCATTCCAGGGATATCAGATCAATGATGAACTGATGGCTGCGGCAAAACCGGGGGCGATGGTAATGCACTGTCTGCCGGCTTACCGTGGACAGGAGATTACCGAGAAGATCTTTGAAGAACATGCGTCTGAGATCTTTGAAGAGGCGGAAAACCGGTTGCATGCCCAGAAGGCGGTTATGGTTACGCTGATGAAATAGAAATATATAGAAATGCATAAAAATGGCAAGGTGACGCGCCAGAAGCCAAATGCCCTCCGTTGCGGTTTCGGAGCCGGTAACACTAGGCTTGCATAGATTTGTTAAAAGCAGAGTCCAAAATACAAACTCGCTTCGCTCAGACAGGTGTATTTTGAACTCTAACACAAATCTCTGCGAGCCAAGAGTTACCAAGACTCCTGCAAATGCAACGGAGGGCATTTGGCTTCTGGCGCTGTATGTTGTATGCTTTTGGGGGTGTTTAAAAAGTGGAAATGTATGTTATAATTGGCATAAATAGTATAATATAAAAAATTTAGCAGATTAAGAAAATTTTAGGAGGTATCAGTATGACGAAAGAAGAGATTTCAGCGCGTCAGCAGCAGGCGGCTCAGTTTCATGCAATGGGGTATAATTGTGCCCAGTCGGTGGCGTGTGCGTTTGCGGATAAGGTGGATTTGGACAAGGTGGCGCTGTTTAAGGTGACGGAGGGGCTTGGTCTTGGCATGGGCGGCATGAATGGTACCTGCGGGGCCATTTCGGCGGCGGCTGTGCTGGCGGGGCTGAAGGATAGTACCGGGGATCTGGAGCTGGCGAATTCGAAGGCGGTTTCTTATAAGGATGCCAGAGAGTGCATCGCGCGTTTCCTTGAGAAGAACCAGAGCGTGGTCTGTAGGGATTTGAAGGGTGTGGAAACAGGAAATGTGCTGCGTGCCTGTCCGGACTGCATCAGCGATGCGGTGGAGATTATCGGAGAAGTATTGTTCTAATATATCCTCACAAATTGGCACGTTTGAAACTGCAAGTGCCGTACAGCAACGCGCGGGCAGCCGATTTTGTTACTGTTCATGCATACGTGCCCAGTAACGGAATTTGCCGTGGCTTCGCATTTAAATACGGCAAATTCCTGCTGCCACCACGTTTTCTTACGGCACTTTCGGTTCCAAAAGTGCCTACCT